>ONOQ01000042.1 GCA_900319485.1 uncultured Bacteroidales bacterium
GTCTCGGAGGCGCGCTGTCGAAATTGGGCGGTTCTGGGGGTTCTGGGCCGAGGCCAAGGCGCGCGGGCGCGCGGCCATCAGCCCAGCGATTAAGTAGAATTTAACAACTGTTTTGATGATATGAACACCAAAGATATCAAAGTATGACCCGCGGAAGAAAACCATTACCCCGCGAAACGCTCGCGCTCAGGGACACGCTCCGCAAGGACCGTGAGCGGCCCGCCAGCGTCATCGGTGAGGCCATCAAGCCAGACGAGGTGCATGAGCGCTGCCAGGTGAGCGGCTTAAAGAGCGCCACGGATCGCGCCCGGAAGATCTACTGGTCCACGGTGCGCAAGGTCGCCGGCCAGGGAATGCTGGACCCCGCCTTCTGCCAGCAGCTACTCATTTATGCAATCGAGCTAGACCTGCTCATGAAGTGTGAGGAGGATATCCGCAAAAATGGGATGTACTTGGTGGTAGAGGGTAAGAAGGGGACGTTTGTGTGTCCTAACCCCGCAGTGAAGCAGCTGCACAACGCGGCCGAGAAAGTCCTTAAGATTGGATCCAACTTCGGCTTTTCGCCCGTGGACCGGCAGCGACTCAAGGCGCAGGCTGAGGACCCCAAGGCTAAGGGCATCAAAGCCATCTTCGCGGCCATCGTGGCCGATGAGGGTGAGGAGACTCCGGACGAGCAATAGTTACTAACGAAATAACCATAACAACTAACATTATAATTGAAAAAGTTCTAGTATAAAATACCCGGCCGTAGGAGGCCGCCAGAGGCCCTGGGAAGCCCGCCATATAGTCCACATTCCTGGTACTTGGCTGACCGACGGAAAGACGTCACCATGGGGTGGGGGTTGCCCCCACAAGAATACCCCCCCCCATTTTTACTTGACAAAGGTGAATTCGATGGAAAGACCACTCAAAAGTATTCGTCCTCATGGTTGCTGTGAGCGAGTGAAGACAGACCAAAAGGTTTGCGGAGAATGCAAGTTCTTTCTCTATCCCGAGCCATCGTCCTTCTATGACAATGTGCAAGTCACGTATTATTGCCCTCACGCTTGTATGCAGTGGACGGGAGCCTTGGGTTATACAACTGCCGGAATGTCGGCCTGTAAATACTTTACAAAGAAAATACAACTGACCCTTTTTTAACAGTAGATATGAAGTCGCGACCCTGGACCATAATGGACGAGCAGATCCTGCGGAACGAGTGGGGGCGCCACACCATCGAGGAGGTGGCGCGACTGCTTCACAGATCCTACCGCGCGACCGCAACCAAGGCTAGCAAGCTAGGACTAAAGAAGGATCACTACGGAATAGTGTGGACTGATGAGCAGCTGAAACTCCTTCGGGCCTACTTCCCCATCATGTTTAACCGGCCCCTTGCTAAGCAGATTGGGGTCTCCATGCGGACGCTGATCCGGAAGGCTCGGGAGCTTGGACTGGAGAAAAAGCCTGGATTCCTAGAGGAAAGAAGGCGGGACATTCAGCGTTTGGCCGGCGATGCTCTCCGGTGTTCAGACCATAAGAATACCCGCTTCAAGAAGGGGGTCCACAACAACCCGGCTGGCGAATTCAAGCCCGGTCACGTGGAAAGTCCCGAGACCAAGGCTAAACGTTCCGAATCCCTCAAGTATGCTTGGAAGATCCGTAAGGCCAAGATAGAACTGGATAAAAACCTACACCCTGAGAAATACTTTAAACCATCTAACACATAATAACAATGACATTCGGTGAAGTTTTAGAAGCATTGCGCAACGGCGAGCGCCTTGTCAATGCCCGGCTTGCTTACAAGAGCAGCTTTATTTGCCGCCAGGTCCCGCAGTGCGTGGACCAGGCAATTGTTCCCAAGATGACCAGTCTTCCGGAGTCCGTGAAGGACTTCTTGAAGGACCGAGGAGATATTCGTTTTCACGATCAGGTCCTGCTCTTTGAGTGGAGCCCTATGCAGGAGGCATATATCGTCACAAGCTATATTCCTACCTGGTACGACATCTTCGACGAGACCTGGACGGTTGCCTAAATGCCTACATCTCCCATCACTCAAGTGAACGAATACGCTGCGGCGGTACGGAGCGGTGCTCTGCCGTCGTGCCTGATGGTCCGCAAGGCCGTGGATCGCTGGTACGGGGACATGGCCCGGGAAGACCTGTACTTCGACCGCAGCGCATTCCTCCGGGTGGTGAAGTTCAGCGGGATGCTCAAGCACTTCAAGGGGGAATTCGCCGGGCAGAGTATCGTCTGGCAGCCGTGGCAGCTCTTCTGCCTAGCGAACATATTCGGCCTGAAGTACCGCAGCACCAAGCGCCGCAAGTACACCTACGCCGACATCTATGTGCCCCGTAAGAACGGCAAAACCACCTTCGCGGCGGTGATTGCCCTCTATATGCTGCTACTGGACGGCGAGAGCGCCGCCGAGGTGTACGCTGCCGCAGTGGATAAGGCTCAGGCGAAGATTTGCTTTGACGCATCGGCCGAGCTGGTGAAGGGGTTAGAGGGGATGGACGGCTATGTTAAGGTGTTCCGCAAGGGCAGTATCGTGGTGGAGGATACGGCATCGGCATACAAGCCCCTGAGTAAGGACACCAAGAACAAAGATGGTCTCAATATTCACTGCGGCATCTGCGATGAGCGGCACGCCTGGAAGACCAACGAGATATATGAGGTGTTAAAGACCGGTGTGGGCGCCCGCAGTCAGCCCCTCATCTTCTCCATCTCTACGGCAGGCACGGACACTACCTACCCCTACTTCCGGGACTTAGAGTTCCTGAGGCAGGTGATGCTAGGGATCAAAGAAAAGGACAATCACTTCATTATGCTCTACGAGCCGGATGAAGGGGATGCCTGGGACGATCCGGCTACATGGGCGAAGGTAAATCCGAATTTCGGCGTATCCCTGGGGCGCAAATATATGGAGGACGAGTGTCAGGAGGCCAAGGAGAAGGGTGGCAGTACCCTTGCCGCCTTCCAGACAAAGAATCTCAATATGTGGGTGGATGCCCCGGAGGTATGGATCCCGGACGACGATGTGGCGGCGTGTGTTGAGGCGTTTGACGAGGCGCAGCTGGAGGGGGCGGACTGTTACGTGGGTATTGACCTTGCCTCCAAGAGCGACCTCACAGCCGCAGCCTTCTGGTTCCCGAAGTTTGGCGTAGTGCGCTACCTTTTCACTGTGCCGGAGAGTAAACTTACGGAGGCCCAGGGCCGGGGAGATGTGGTGGACTATCGGCTTTGGGTGGAGCAGGGGTGGCTCACAGTCTGCCCGGGCCGGGTGTTGGACGAGGAGTGGTGGCTGCAGCAGCTATTTAACGCCCTGGCGCCCTATAAGGTGAAGTGTATAGCCTATGACCCTTGGGGGATGTGGGACCTGAAGAACCGTTTCGGCAAGTACGAGGATACACTGATGGAGTATCGGCAGGACATTCGCTATATGTCCGTCCCTACCAAGGACCTAGAGAGCCGGGTTCTCAAACATGGGGTGAACCTTCTAGGGAATCCCGTCATTCGCTGGATGTTCCGCAACGTGGTCATCTATAAGGATCCCAATGCAAACATCAAGCTGGATAAGGCCCGTAGCCGCAACAAGATTGACGGCGTGGTGGCTACCGTGGACGCCATCGGCGGTTGGCTCAATAAGACGGCCGAGCAGGGCAACCGCGAGATATACACAGATATGAAATTTCATTCAGTACCGAGGATATGACGATGGACGAGATTACCAAGATGGCAACCAGGAGCGGATTCGTCGAGGTGTTCTGGGACCGGCTGCGGGGGCTGCGACGGATAGGCAGGATGGACACTCCTAAACAGATCTATGAGGGCATGGAGCTGGAACACGAAGAGAAGTATGGCGTATTCCGTTTCCCGACCTACGATGCTTTCCGGAAGTACAAGGATCGGCATCGGTGAATAAATGGACAAATGTCCGAGCACTGAGCGTTTAGCATGGGTATATTTGCGCAAAAAGACGCAATGCCACCCGTATTCAAACGCTTACAAGACTGGATATCACAGCGCCGCGGTGCTGATTCCAGCATCGGTATTATTCCGCCGCCCTCTGGTGGTGGATTCGGGATACCGTCTTTTGGTGTGGCTGTTAATAATCATAACGCCCTTAACATCACTGCACTCTATGCCGGTATCCGCATTCGCAGTGAGAATATAGCATCCTTTCCAAAAGCCGTCAAGGTAAAGACCGAGAACGGTTGGGAGGACGCCCCGGAACATCCAGCCTACAAGCTCATCAATCAAAGGCCAAACCCCTACACAAATAAGTTCGACTTCTGGAACTGCATCAATACCTGGCTTGACGGCTGGGGTAATGCGTATGCCCTCATTGAGTGGAGGGGCGGTATTCCTGTTGCTCTACATCAGATTCATCCGTCTTTTGTGAAGGTGGTTGTGAACAACGGTCATAAGTGGTATGATGTCCGCGTCACCACCCAGGGCCTCCAGTGGCTCTCTGGTCTTTATAAAGACGAGGAGATGCTGCACTTTATGTTACTGACCTTGGATGGCGTCAAGGGTGAGAATCCCATCGTCCGCAATGCTATGGCCCTTGGTAAATCCCTTGCTACAGAGAAGTTTGCGAGCGAATTCTATGTGAAAGGCGGCCAGGTGAAAGGCGTAATGGAAACCGACAACCACCTGGGGGACGACGAATACCAAGCCTTCATAAACCATTTTGGCAAGGCTGGACAGAACTTCGATACCCCCCTGCTTGAATACGGCATCAAATACAAGCAGCTTTCTATTGATCCAGTAGCCGCCCAGCTCATTCAGTCAGAGGTGTTCTCTGTACAGGATATAGCGCGAATCCTCAATCTTCCGCCCCACCTTCTCTCCGAGCTCTCTCACGCTACCTACTCTAACATTGAGGAACAGAACATTCAATTTGTCCAACTGTCGTTGAGGCCCACCGTGAAACGCCTAGAGGACGAACTGGAGAACAAGTTGCTGCTGGGGGATGAGATTGACCGCTACAGTATCAAGTTCAATCTTGACGGCCTGCTCCGTGGTAACACCAAGGACCGCGCCGCCTTCTATCATAACGCAATCCTTGACGGCTATATGAGCCGCAACGAGGTCCGCCAGCTTGAAGGTATGTCCAGTACCGATGGTCTTGACATTATGCTCTACCCGCAGAACGAGAGCATGGTGAGCACAGACAACGAGGCCAATGAGCTGCTGCTTGCACAGCGCCTGGGTGTTGGTGGTACGCAGGCCCTTGTCTCCATCTTGCAGGATGAGAACCTGACGGATGAGCAGAAGAAGGGTATCCTCAAACTCCTGTTCTCCTTCACCGATGAGGAACTTGCAGAGCTATTCCCGAAGGGCAGCAAGGGCAAGAAGGATGACTAAGACAAAAACGAAGAATAATATGGAACAGATTCGCGTAAGATCATTCACTCCGGAGATCCGGAAAAAGGACGAAGAGAGTCGCACCGTCACCTTTGTGGCCAGCGACTTCTCCCGTGACACTGCCCATACCCGCATCAATCCCAATGGCTGGGACCTTACCCGGTTCAACAAGAATCCCATCATAGGCTACAACCACGACATCTACGGAGGTTGGAGCGGCAATGACGTGGACAAGGTTATCGGCAAGGGCAATGCTTACATAGAGAGGGATGAGCTGCTTGTGGACATCACATTTGAACCGGCCTCCATCAACCCGCTTGCAGAGAAAGTATATCAGAAACTTCTCTTCGGCTCCCTCAATGCCGTGTCCGTTGGCTTCATCCCTGGCGAAGGCCACTGGGGTGAGAAGGACGAGGCTATGGGTAAAGATAACGCCACCTACTACTACGACCGCGGCCATCAGTTACTGGAGATTTCCGTCGTCAATATCCCTGCGAATGGTAATGCTACCCGCAAGGAGATTGAGGAAGAAATGACCTACCTCCGTTCCCTGGCTCCCAAGGTTGAGGAACCCGCTCCCGAGCCGGAACCCCAGCCGGAAGACCGCAGCGTGGAGAACGGCAACAAAGTGAAACTATTAAAGGCAGCAGCATCGGCTGCTCTCATGTTAAACCAATAATACTTACAAAACCATGCGTACTAACATCGCTGAAATCCAGAAGGATCTCCTTGAGGCTACCAATGCTCTCAAGAGCGTAGATCTTAAAGACCAGGCTGCCGTTGACGCTGCCGAGGCCAAGGTTAACGAACTCACCCGTGAGCTGGGCCTTGCCAAGAAAGCCGACGAAGCCGAGCGTCTCGCCGTCGCCCAGCACCTCCAGAAGGAGGAGAAAAAGGGCCACACCTTCTCTATCATCCGTTTCCTGAACGGCGCCATGCCCGGAGCAACCCTTGACGGCCTTGAGGCTGAAATGGCAGCCGAAGGTGCCAAGGAACTCCAGCGCAGCGGCATCGCCCCCAAGGGCCTTGTCATCCCTGCCGCTGTATTCACCCGTGCCGCTTCCGGTCAGAACGCCGGTACTAATGCCGATGGCGGCAATCTCGTCATCACCGACCAGCACTACGTGGATGAGGTGAGCGAGCGCCTCACTGTGTTCAAGATGGGCGCCACCGTCCTTACTGACCTGGTGGGTAACGTGGACCTCCCTTCCGTGGGCGGTGTCACCTTTGCCTTCGTCAATGAGGGTGTTTCCACAGCCACAACCAAGAAGGCCACCGTCGCCAAGGCTACCCTTTCCCCGAAGGGCATCCGCGGCCACATGGCTGTCACCCGCGACCTCCTCGCCCAGAGCTCTCTTAACGTGGAGCAGATTCTGAAGGACCGCATCGTCGCCGCCGAGGCTGCTTGCATCGACAAGGCCGCCCTTGCCGCTATCGTTTCCGCTGCTTCCAGCGCCGGCACCTCATTCAGTTTCGCTAACCTCGTGGCTATGGAGACCGCCATCAACGCTGCGAACGCCAATCGCGGCAAGATGGGCTATATCCTGCCCGCCGCCGACTGGGGTCTGGCAAAGGTCACCGCAAAGGCTTCCGGCTTCCCCGCTATGATCCTGGAGCCCGGAGACATCATCAACGGATACAAGGCCGACTTCTCCAACCAGTTCGCTGCCGATACCCCCGTCTTCGGTAACTTCGAAGACCTGTTCATCGGCCGTTGGGGTGGCGTTGAAATCCTCGTGGATCCGTTCACCATGGCCGACACTGGCGAAATCAAACTCCAACTCTTCTCCTATGCCGACGTTAAGGTCGCACTGGCTAAGAGCTTCAGCAAACTCGTGATCGCCTAATTCCCCTGAACTATGGAGCGCAACTACATTGCCACCCGAGCCCTCCTGGGCGAGTTCCGGAATCATCTCCGCATGACGTCCACCGACATGGATGCCATCCTTGAGCAGTCGCTTGAGGTGGGTATCGAACGCGCTGAGGCCGAGATCGGTAAGGTGATTGCGCTTTCCGAGTTCACGGGGGTCCAGATGCCATTCACCCAGACGCTTTCACTGAGGGGCCCCATCGTGGAGGTTACCTCGGTGAAGGTGGACGGGGAGACAGTGCCTTCCACTTCCTATACCTTCGATAAGCGGTCTCTGACCTTTATCGATGGCGTTGAGGGCTCTTCCGTGGAGCTGTCCTACAAGGCCGGCTTTGAGCAGATCCCCTCGATGGTGAAGGGCGCCATCTTCCTGTTTGGCGGACGCTACTTCAACAATCCTACGGATACGCCCGAGGAGCGCGACCGCACCGCTGCAGCCAATCTCCTCCGGCCATATCGCACTTGGGGAGGACACTGATGGCCTACTTCAACACCGGCGACCTTGACACGCTTGTCACCATCAACCGCTGCACCATCACAAGGGATGTGGAGGGTGGAAAGAAATACATCTTCTCCAAATTCCATGACGTGTATGCCAATGTGGACAGAAATATCAGCGAACAGGTGAGTATCGGTAACCTTGAAGGCGGTGACTACATCAATCTCACCATCTACAAGATTCCAGAGCTGAACTCCACCTGGCAGGTGGTAGTGGCCGGCCAGAAGTACGAGATCACCAACATAGACCTAGGCGAACGCCTCTCTCCCTTCTGTACCCTCACACTTCACGCAGTGGACTGATATGGCCTACAAGATTGAAGGCTTGGACGATTGCCTTAAGTGCATTGACAAGGCGCCCGAAAACGTCTTGAAGATGACAAAGGCGTCTATGAGGGAAGCGGCCAAGAAGACCACCCGGAGCATCCGGCAGCGCCTTCCTAAGCAATTCTTCAAGCGGCTGGTCCGCTACAAGATGAGCAAGGGGCAGCTCTCTCAGAACACCTACGTCTTGATGGGTCTTTTCAACAAGGGAAAGAAGAACGCTGACGGCAGCGCCTACATCTCGGACTGGTTCAAAGCCTACTGGCAGAACTACGGAACGCTGAAGCATAGGGATTCGTCCCACCACTTCGACTACCCCGTGAAGGCCGGCACCAAGCGCCGCAGGAACAATGAGGGCCAGATGGCCACCAATGACTTTGAAGCCGCCGTTGCAGGCTGGGAAAGCGAATTCATGGCAACCTTTGAGGACGAAATGGTAAAACAGCAAGACAAACTCTACGACCGATGACCGATTCACTACGTGCCAAACTGGTTTACGCCTGCCGGGAAATCTGCCCGATGGTTCTGTCGGAAGACGAGACAAAGGTCTATCCTTACGCCGTCTATGACATCACCTCCGTCGCGCAAAGGGATAAGGATGGTGTGTACGCCTTCTTTGGAGAGACCGTGATCCGCGTTGTGAGTAACGCCAAGAGCGAGGCTGACACAACCGCTGCCGCCATCCGACAGGCCGTGGAGACGGCCTTCCGGGACGGGAGTTCCAACTTTGCCCCCGGTGACTTCTCGAAGGATTGCCAGGAGGGTATCTGGACCATCGAAATGAATTACACCCTGAAGCAGTACGCCGACTGGAGTGAACCTGTTGAACAAACATCTAATACAGAATAACTATGTCACAGAACAGAGTACTTGGATACAACATCGCCCTCAAACTCGGCACCAAAACCTGCCTCGGGCGTACTCAGGAGGACCTTACCGTCACTCCTACCGTGAAGGAATCCATCACTAAGGATGATGCCGGTAGTAAGCAGTTTGCTGTCGTCGGCCAGGAAGTGACCTTCAAGGTGAGCGGTCTCGTCACTTTTGACGACACCACCGGCACCACCACCACAATGGACGGAGACGATCTGATGGATCAGTCCCTGAAGACCGGTAGCGCTGCCGAGATTTCCGCGCAGTACTACCGCGGCGCCAATGGTGCGGCATACGCCGGAACCGTAATCATGACCGGATACTCCGAGTCCTCCAACTCCGAGGATGAGGCCACCTATACCGCCGACTTCAAGGTCACCGGCGCCTTCACCAAGGTAACCAATGGCTAGTATGGAGAAATCCTTCATAACTATCGGCGGTAGTGAGTACCGCGTTGAGGTGAACTGGAACGCCCTGTCTAACTTCCTCAAGGCCGTTGGCCGTGACACCCTGGAAGGGCTTTCTGACATCTCCCAAATGCGTCCCTCCGACATCGCTCCGTTGATGGCCGCTGCTATTAATGAGGGCGAGCGCCTGGAGGGCAGAGAGTCCCACCTTACGGGAGAATCCCTTGGTGAGGTCATCCACCCTTCTCACGTGGGTAAGTTCATGGATATTTATATCCAGCAGAGCCGTGCTCAGGTGGAGGCCGAGGAACCCGCAAAAAAAAAGGGAAGTCAGGGGGAGTAACGCTCACGCTGGGGATGGTCCGCGGCTGGGCAATTAGCCGGTTGCACCTTTCTCCGGTAGAATTCGGCCTGATGCGCCCCGGTGTCTTTTGGGAGGCAATAGTGGCGTGGCAGGCAGACAAGGAGGCGGACCGGCGCCACGTAGCGGAGGTGATCCGTGGAGTGGGGGTCCGCCTTTTTAATATACAACTGAAACCCAAGGACCAGATAGAAGACGTGCGAAAATTCCTGCCCCTTCCTTGGGACGAAACTGATGAAGATCCAGAGGTGGAACGCCTGGTACACCTCACCAAAGCGGAACGGGATAAAGAGGCCCGGGCATTTATGGAAAAGATAAAAATCGGCAAGTGATATGGCAAAAGAGCCCAAAATGAAAATTGGCATCGGCGCCGACACCGGGGACTTTGAGAAAGGCGCCCGCAAGGTGAAGCAGGAAATGAAGGATCTGAACAAGGTCTCTTCCGATGCTTTTGCCGCCATAGGGAATGCCCTTGGGATTGATACCCGACAGATCCAGCAGTTTTCTTCCGCTCTCTCCGGCCTTGGTAATAAGCTCGGGCAGACCGGAACGGAAGGCGCTTCCGCCTTCTCTAAGATTGGCGGTGCCGTATCTACCGTTGGCGTTGGTATTGCGGGCCTTGGCCTAGCCGCCGCCATCGCTGCCTTCAAGCAGCTTAATGCTGAAGCGGATGCCTTTGAGGCTACCATTCAGGGCGGTGTGATCAAGGCTCAGACGGATGCGTACATTTCTACCTTCCGCCAGGCCCTCCGCGATCAAAGCGGTGTCGGTGAGAATGTCGCCGGATTCCGCCAGACGTGGAAGATGGCGGCCACTACCCTGGCCGGGGCGTTTCAGTCGGGGTTCGATTTCGACCGAATGCGTGAGGCTAATGCTCTTGGTGAAAGGGCGAAGGAGATCGCCACGGAGCTTTATAACATTGATCTTCGGCGCAAGGAGAACTCCGTCAAGATTTCCGAACTGGATGCGCAGATAGCCCGGAAGCGTGAGGTAATCTCCGACACTTCGCGCAGTGCGGCGGAACGTTCCGCAGCACTTGCCGCGACACAGGACCTCATTAAGCAGAAGCTAGACCTCCAGCTTCCCCTCGCGGAGCGTCAGCGAGACCTCATTGTGGAATATAACGGCCTTGCATCAACCACCATAAAGGATTATGATGCGGAGATTGCCGCCAAAATATCCGTCAATAACCTCATCCAGCAGGAGGCGGCAGAACAGCGCTCCCTGTTGAGGCAGCAGACACAGATAAACAAAGCCCTTGAAGAGGAGAAATCCCTACGTTCTCACGTCAAGGAGTCCACTCCAAGCGTTATTCAAGCAATAGAAGGCTTGCCGGAGATAGGGGCCCCTTCACTTCAACTCCCCGTGCAACTTATAGTTCCGCCGGAAGCAAAGGCTCAGTTGGAAGAGGATTTGGTTGACATCACAAGTTCAGTCCAAACATTTGTGACGTCTATGGCCAGCGCCATTGGTGAACTGGCGGCAGATCTTATCAATGGGGAGGGGGCCTGGGGAAACTTCTCAAATGCGGCCGTCTCGGCAATGGGAGATATGGCCATCTCGGTAGGCAAAATAGCTATTGAAACCGGTCTTGCTTCTGAAGCCATAAAGGCCGCTCTTAAATCCCTAAATGGATATGCTGCTATTGCTGCCGGTGTCGCTCTTGTCGCGTTGGGTACTGCAGTTAAAGCCGGCATGGCCAACATTGCCAATGGTAATTATTCATCTGGAATGGGAACCTACTCGAATAATACCTCAAGCATAGTATCCTCTTTTGAGCAGAGAGAGGTATATGTGAATGTCGAGGGCGTCTTGAGAGCCGATGGAAATGAATTGCTGGCCGTTATCAACAACACAGAGAAAAAGAACACCCTTACTACCTAAGATATGGCATTCGGAAGGAAATACTATTTCAGATTTGACTCCGCAAATGGCGTGGAGCACCGAATCTATATCTCTAAGGATGGCTATTCGGGCGATATTATTCAGCGTAAACTCGGGCGGGATCCAATCTTAAAGAAACAGCAGAACGGTCCTATTTGTGGCACTTCTCTGGAATTATATGTGGAGTGTGCTATTGACGGCGAATTTGCGGAGCTCTATACGTCCAATCCTAAAGAGTTCAAGGTTGAGGTTCTGAGAAGCACTTCTCCCAACTCTTTTGCTACCATTTGGACCGGGTTTGTGAGTCCGGAGCTATACTCTGAGCCATCCATTGCGCCACCTTATGACGTTCAGATTATCGCAACAGATGGACTTGGTGAACTAAAACTCAATAATTATGCCGCTCAGGGAGAAGTTTCCTTGAGAGTTCTCCTTTCTTACCTTCTTTCTTTCACGGGCAGCGATAGGGGATTCTATTTTGCGACAAATCTCCGGCAAACTGGTGGCACGCCGGCAGATATGCTAAGCTGGGCCATTAATCTTGACTTTTTGGATGGCAAGACCTGCTACGAGGTTCTCACTCAGCTACTGGATTCATTGCACGCCACCATTACTACTTATATCAATCGCTGGCTTATAGCACGTGAGACTGATATTGAGGACTTATTGAATTCTTATAATTATCTGTCCGTAATATCGTACATCAATGGCCAAACATCTACATCAACCCTGCGATGCACCCAAACATTAGGGCAGAGGGGGGTGGCTATATTTTGGCCTAATGGTTATTTAAGTACCGCCATTGCCCCGGCAAAGAAAAGTCTTGTGGTAAAGGCGCCGTGGCACCTGCAAATGGGGTTGAAAGACCCCGAAATGGAGGATGCGACCTCGGCGAATTGGGACCTTGGGGCAAACACGTTTCATATAAGCGATTTTCCTTCTTTCCATACCGATAATGGGTATTTTGTGGGAGACAGGATGAATACAGGGCAGAGCCATTTAACTCAGAGTTTTGCTATTCCTGGCGGCCTTAAATTTGGGTTGCAACTAAAAGTGAAGGTTCAACCATATACAAGTAGCGCGGGCTTAATTGAGAATTATTATGGCCGAATTCAGGTATATGTAATTCAAGCGCTAAATACAGGAGCTGGAACGGAATACTTCTATGGAACCAATAAGGGTTGGAGCCTAAATATGTCGGATGTTGAGGATATTGACTTGGGGTTTGCGCAAATCTTCAACGCATATCCCCGTCCTAAAGTCACAGAGATAAGTCTTTCGTTGCCCGCACTAGGTTCTGCCGCGAGTTATAATAACGGGGGTAATTTGTATGTGGTGATAAATGGACGAAACACTTATGCTTTTGAGGCGACTCTTGATTTCGTCCGTGAAGAAGGATATAAAGATACTCTCTATATTGACAACCAAGCCCGCGGAGAAGCAGCGGAAGTGGAAATCCTTGGGGGAAGAGTTCTGCAGGATAATCTGGGGAATCAAGACTTCTACCAAGGAATTTGGAAATACTCCGGCTCGGCTATTTATTCGTTTGTGGATAGCGCCGGGTCAGGAATTGATTTCTTGTCAATTCAGGCTCTTGGCCGTGCCGTCTCTGTAGCATTGGCGCGCGTAAAAACCGAGGGTATTATGAATATCCCCTCGGACCAAACCAATCTTCCCCTTATAGTTAAACAGGGAAGCCAATTATCGTGGGTGGAAACCTGGGAGTGGAATTTAAGGAAAGATGATGTAAAAATATCGGCTCTTAGTACGCCCAATGCGAGTATAACAGTAGAGTCCGAAGTGGTGGAGCCCATTGATAACGCCAGCACATCTGGGGGTGGCTCATCTTCAGGCGGAAGCAGTGGCGGCAGCTCAAGTGGTGATGGAACTACACTCATAAAAGTGTGGCGTTCTCTCACAAACAATGATGACCTTGAGGACTATGGCGCTACAACGGAGATTGCTCCAGCGCACCTGGCGGCTCTCTTCACGGAGGTTAGTACCAACCCTGGCAAATACCTCAAACTGAATACGGCTTATTCCGGCCTTGCTTCTGACGGATTTATCACTGCTGGAGCGTCGGCCGCGTCTTCTGACCGCAGGCTGAAGGATGATATTGTGCCGGTGAGCGCAAAAAGGGCGCTTGCAATCCTTATGCAGCTGCACCCGAAGGAGTGGCGATGGAACGAGCAGAACGCTCACCTCTTTGGGAAAAGAGGCGCTGGTTTAGTAGCCCAGGAGGTTGCTGCAGTCCTGCCGCTTGCCGTGGTGGGAGATGGCCGCTTCCTTGCCTTGAATTACAATGTCTTCCACGCCTATGAGATTGCCGTGGCGCAGGTTCACGAGGCAAGGATCCGGGCGCTGGAGGAGAAGGTTGAGGCTTTAACCAATGAAATTGAACGCTTGAAAGGAAATGGCGCATAATAACGGTGTCATATCAGCTCCCGTGGATATTCGCGGCGACATTGCCGCGGTCCTTGGCGTTCAGTCAGGGGACCTGGCCGAGCTGTGCCAGAATGCCAATGTTAACAGATGGTCTGCTCATAAGCCCGTGGAGCATAATGACCCCTGGAACACTACTAACCAAAAATTTGCCGAGCTGGATTATGGTCTGAGCATTGGCGTGAAAACCGTGTCTCAGATAATCTCTGACCACAGTGACTTCTGCTGGACCTATACGAAACCCAGCACGTGGTTCCGCGTGATGGATTTTGACGGCTATAACCATAACGCCGCAGGCCCCGACCTATACCTTCACACTTATCCTGTCTACACCAACATACAGAGCGGCAGGATGAGCATAATGGTAACATTCTATAATGATGCCGATGAAATCCCCATTTTGGGAATCCCCGTGAAGACCACAACCCAGAGCGGAGCGCCAAGCGAGGAACTATCAGACTGGCATCTGGTGTTCATCCTCTATAAGGGGCAGAATACCCCTTCCCTATTCAATACGGACCATCCACTGTCTTATTTCAATCCAGGGCAAACGATAGATATTGACGGATATATATCCGGTTCAGACCTTGGTGCTACCGTTACCATAGTGCCGGCGCTGGCTTATCCGAATAACCAGATGACGCCGGGCCTTCATAGTCTTGCCGGTGGATTTATGAACCAGTATAACCTTGTGCCGCTCAGCTTTACATCGGCTATGGAGGCGGAGATGAGCGTCACGGTGTCCAGCTTTGAGTACCTGCCCGGTATGACAATCGGCCATTCGCAGATAATTGACCCCTCTACCGGCTCTAATACTTATAAGTTCAGCTCTGTTGGTGTGGTGGCTCAGGGGAACAATACCGGAGGCAACACTTGCAACTTTACTCTAAAACTTGGACTGAGAAGGACGGTCAACGGCGTAACAACCATTTATTATTCCATCTCGGTAAATACGCAGTCAATCACCACTACATCCTCATCCGCTCCCTATGCCTGGTATTTTGCCGTGGCACCGAATGGTTATCTCAACTTCTCCCCGTCATTTAAGAGGGGGGAATCTGACTATACAACCGCTCAGAGCGGAGATGTATTGTTTCTTGAGGCGAGCTATGAGAATGGGCTACAGACAGCAACTGTAAACGTAAAAACAATTTCATAATATCCCTTACTACCATGGAAACCATCATCAGAATTGCAGAACTTTTGGGTGTGGCCATCGGTGCCAGTTGGATCACCCGGATCCTTACCATTAAAGCTCGCGTAAAGCAGGAAGACGCCGCCGCTGTCAAGGCGCAGGCCGAAGCCAAGAAGGAGCAGATCGACACCATCAAGCAGTTGGTGGACGACATCTACAAGCCCACTATCGAGGACTTGAAAAAGGAAGTCCTCGAGTTGCGTCAGGAAGTGAATCAAGTGCGCAGTGAGAACGAGCGCATCCTGGAGGAGAACCGGCAGCTCAAGGTGGAGAACACAGAACTCCGTGACGCTATTGAAAAACTTCGCCCGGCTCTGGTGCAGCCGCGGGACGCAAGTGGTAAATTCGCCAGGAGGGAGGGGAAATAATGGCCGGCTTCCGCTACTTCACCCTGAAGGAACTCATCGCTACAAATAAGGGCGTTGACAACACCCCCACTTGGGAGGTGGTGGAGCATCTTGCTGAGCTCACGGAGAAAATCCTTGAGCCGCTCAGGGCTGCCTACGGGAAACCTATCACTGTGTCTTCTGGCTACAGGTGCGAGAAACTGAATAAGTCTGTAGGCGGGGTGTCTACCAGTGCCCACCTTATCGGCTATGCGGTAGATCTTCAGGCAAAGGATATGGAGGGTTTCAAGAAGTTTGTCCGGGAGTGGTTCCTGAAGACGCGCCCGGCCTTCGACCAATGCATCATTGAGCGCAAGGGTAAGACGGAGTGGGTGCATATTGGCCTGTATAACCAGGCTGGATGGCAAAGAGGAATGCTTTTTCAACTGAACGTGTATGAAACCAGATAAGATATTGCTTCTATGTACCCTGCTTTGCATAGCCACTTCCTGCGGCCTATGTAAGCACACTTCGGCCCATAGCGAGACGGACGTGAAGGATTCCTTGTCTTTCCACACTACTGATAGCACATCCGTCAAGGATGAGATTAGCGTAAGGGACTCCACGGTCTCCGTTCCCTTGCCGGTGGAATCCTCTCAGTCCGTGATGCCGGTAATACTACCCTCGCACCTTGAGACGTCGCTGGCCGAATCGGACGCTTATGTGGATAGCCTCGGCCTGCATCATACTCTCAAGAATAAGGAGACAGAGGTTGAGGTGCACGTGCCGGTGACTGAGCACTATCACTATGAGAGTCACACTCATTTGGCCGATTCTACGGCAATGCACAGCGATAGCGAGAAAGAGACCGTGATAGAGTATGTGGATAAACCCCTCACTTGGTGGGAGATGTTTCGAATCCGGGCATTTTGGCCGCTATTGCTGGCCTGCCTGCTCCTTCTTGTCTGGACGTTTAGAAAATGGATCTTTAAAATATAACGCTATGAGAAAAATTTGGGATAAAATCGTCGCTTGGGTTCTGAGTATCCCGGCCGACAAAAGGCTACATTTCGTTTGCGGCATCATCATCGCTGCCTTCTTCGCCATCGCCCTAGGAATGAAGTTCTGCTTCTGGCCGGTGATTTTCTTCGCCGCCGGCAAGGAGATCTTCGACATTATCAGCACGAAGCAGGAGTTTGATTGGAAGGACTTCGTGGCTACCCTCCTGGGCGCCCTGGTCCCACAGATTTTTGTTCTTCTTAACCTTTGGTGGTTCTAAGCTATGGCAACAGTACAAATTCCCAATATTCGCCAGGGGACGGACGTTAACATCCGGGCCACCCTCACGGACAGTGGTGTCCACATCGACTGGGCGACGCTGACCGACATTAAAGCCTATATCTACTCTGAAGCGCAGCGGCAGATTGCCGGCAAGTGTTCTGTAGAGATTGACCCGCTGGACAGCGAGAACCTCCTTTGTCATTACGATGCCGACGAGCATCAGTGGCTAGGGGTGCAGGCCCTCGTAATCACGGCGGTCTATGGCGGCCAAGAGGCTACCTATGACAAAAAAGCCTTCGCCTTCGTGGCTACCACGGATGAAACCTCCGGCACTACCACCGTTGAGGATGAGACCGTTGAGGTAGACATCGACGTAGCCGACGTGGATGCCTCCATCCTAGCCGCCGCTATTCGCGAGGCCCTGGAAGCGGCAGACGCCGCCAATGACGCTGCGGATAATGCTGCCGCTGCGGCTAGCGCCGCTACTGACGCAGCCGCCCTTGCCGACACCAAGGCGAGCCTTGCAGATGACGCAGCCGCCCTTGCTAACCAGAAGGCCGGCTATGCGCAGGACCAGGGCGACTATGCCAAGACACAGGGTGATTACGCCAAGGATCAGATAGACGGCGCCAAGGGTGACTTTGATTCCCTGAACGACCGCTTCAATCACGTTGATGCCCAGCTCCTTAACGAATACACCGCCTGCCTGCAACGCGCATATCAGGCCATCACGGATCTGCTCGCGGTAAAGGATTCTACGGAAGGCGCAAGAGACGCCGCAGAGGCGGCGGCCCATGATGCTATCATCGCTATTGATGAGTGTCTTGCTGCTGCAGACAATGCTACGGCTCGCGCCCAGATGGCTGACGAGGCCGCAGCAAAAGCCCTTGCGCAGGCCGGTGCCGCGCAGGATGCAGCGAGGGCTGCTCAAGCTAGTGCCGCCCTTGCTGACCAAAAGGCCGGCGAGGCAAGTGGGGCTGCGGAGGATGCCGCTACCGCTGCGGGCTGGGCCGCTACTGCCGCGGGGGCAGCCGAAGAAAAGGCGGCCGCAGCCAGCGACGCCGCCGCATTGGCGGAAGAGAAGGGCGACTATGCCAAGACACAGGGTGATTACGCCAAGGATCAGATAGACGGCGCCAAGGGTGACTTTGATTCCCTGAACGACCGCTTCAATCACGTTGAGGATGCCCAGCTCCTTAACGAATACACCGCCTGCCTGCAACACGCATATCAGGCCATCACGGATCTGCTCGCAGTAAAGGATTCCACGGTGGATGCAAGGAACGCCGCCGCTGATGCGGCAGAGCAGGCGCTGGCTGTAATCTCAGAGGCTCTTATCGTTGTCTCGCAGGCTCAGGGCGCAGCAGGTTACGCTACGCAGGCTGGTCAGGAGGCCGCAGACAAGGCTGCACGGGCAGAAGCTGCCGCTACCGCCGCGAATGCCGCCGCATCGGATGTGAATATAGCAAAGACTGCCGCCCTGGAGGCCGCTGCCCTCGCGGAGGAAAGCGCGAGTTATGCGGGCACTCAGGGTGACTACGCCAAAACAATGGCGGAAGCGTTGGAGGGACAGGGCGTCTTCTTCGAGGAGGATCCGGATCCGACCAACTTAAACTCCTAGGATACAACCCAATCATCAATCAATATTGCAATATTATGAGTAGCACAAGACAAGGAAACTTGAAAGACTATCAGGGTAATAAGATTGCCCCGAATACGACTGCGGCTGCCGTATTGGACGAAGCCCGTAATCGTGGTCTCTCTGCTTCGCTCGCCGAATTGGTAGAGCGGCTCGCGCTGGGATTTCCAGCGTTCTCCACCGTCACGGCATACGCTGTAGGCGACAGGGTTTTCTACGACAGGAAACTATGGAAATTCAAGACGGCTCACGTTGCCGGTGACTGGAATAGCTCTCACGTTGACGAGTATTCCATTAAGGACCTGGTTGACGAACTGAAGCAGGGCCTGCTGAATGGCGATACTATTCCTGCCCTGGCCGAGAATCTCGTATCATGGAACGATCGCGGTAATCTTTCCATTGAGGATACTTTCGGCGAACAGGTTCAGACCACTGCCGGGGACAACTCCATCGACAGCGCTGCCGGCGCAGTCTTTATGGGCATCGTCCCGAAGGAGGCCTTCTATGCAAGCGCCCTGAGAGCATCGGGATTCAACCTTCTCCATCATGCTTCCGCTGTTGGAGCTGGTTACTACTTCCTGGTTCCGGCTCTCCCGTTTGGCTCCTTCGGTTCTGCTGAGCTTCCCAACGGCCTTCTCTTTACTGACGGATCCCACCAGAATCTTACACCCACGGTGAGATTCAAGCCACTGGCTTCCGGTATCCCCACATCCATCAATGACGGAGTAGAATGCCCTTATACCAATTCTAATGGATACAGGTTCTATAACCCTACTGGTATCGGTTATATCATCGTGAGCGGTATTACTTATGCCAATACTTGCGCCCACATTGCCTGGAGCCGTCGTTACGACGAATTTATCGCGCCCGATAATGCCGGCGACGCAGGTTCAAGCGTATCTCTCACCGCTATCATCAACGAGATCCATAATTACGGCAGAATGCTGCGTGTCGGCAACTCTGCGGACCGTATCGAGCGCTACTCTGCTACCCAGGTCAGATGGACCCGCGCCTGTGATAGGGTTGTCCCTTCATGGACAACTACTCCTGACGAGGTTGAGGCCGGCCAGCCGCAGACCTACACTCATACGGCGAACATCCCCGGAATGAAGCCCGGTAGCGTCGTTAAGTGCGGTGAACTTTCACTCTCCGTTGAGGGTACTACTGTATCCTACACTGATGAGAATGAGAGCGCTAGCACGGACTACGTGGAATATGAGCTTGCCACTATCGTTAACGGCCTGGAGACTGTCGACACTCAGATGGCTATCGAGGACTGGGGCCTCGTGTACCTTGACGGAGTTATCGGCAGTGCTGACGTAACAATGCGCTATGCTCAGGGCTACCCCGACACTATCGCGGCGCTGGTCAATGGGGGAATTGAAAAGATGCTCGAGCCTCTGAAGGAGGATATCATAGACAATACGGAGCATATTCGCGCCCTGGAGTCTGATGCTTTCGGCCAGGATCTTTCTTATGTCGACTCTAAGACTGGCCTCCCGCTCCTTCTCAGATCGACGGCAAACTCTTACGTTGTAAGGAATGCCGGCGTATACCGTATTCCTCTTGTGTATGGAAACGGTATCGACAAGGGCGAGGTTAATGCGAAGGCTTATACCCGCCAGGGAAGCACTTACACCGCTGATTTTGTCAATCACCTTGGTAACGCGATCACGTCTCCCTACATTGAAAAGAACGCTGGCTGCGCCGCCGAATCGGTCGCCCTCTTGTGGCAGACGGCTCAGGGAATGATCTCTAACGTTACCCTCGTTGAGGGCGTGGATTGCAAGTATCTCGCCTTTACCGTGGCTTCGGTCCCCACCACCAATGGTACAGCGGTTCTCTGCGTCAAGGATGCCAATGGCGATATTATGTGGAGCTGGGCAATCTGGATGACTTCGGATATCATCGAACCTATCGCTATCACCAATTACACCGGCGTGAAGTACGAACTTATGGGCGTACCTTTCGGCGCTATCTGGAATGACGGTAGGACCAAATATGTGGTTCCGTTCTTCCAGTGGGGACGTAAGGATCTGCTTGGTTACGCAGCTGCGTATAATTCCAATTCTGCCATGACGCTCTATGACATCAACGGGAACACCGTGTCTATTGGCACCTATGGTGTCGCTGACGATGCCGACGCCGGTGGGACTGTCCGCTCCGTGGCAAACGCCATCAAGATGCCGGATAAGTTCTTCCTGGAGTACGACGCGGTCAAGTACAACTGGAATAACCTCGACTGGTTCAACAACTTCTGGAATGCGGCGGAAACCACATCCAGCTCGCTGGCCGATGACCAGGCTACCCACATCAAAACCGTTTACGATCCTACGCCGAATGGCTGGTCGGTGCCGGCAGGACGATTCGCTACCGGCTTCACCACTACCGGATCCAATACATCGACCCCGGAGCAGTTCAACGTGATTGGAAGTTTTGATGCGGGTTGGAAGTTCAAAAAGAGCGCTGGCGACGAAGATGGCGTTTACTTCCCTGCCTCCGGCTACCGGTATCGCACCTCTGGTGGCTTGGTCGGCGTCGGGGGCTACGGCTACTGGTGGGCGTTTGCGCCGCACTCGCAGACGGACGCCCGGTTCTTGTACTTCGATTCCGGCTACGTGTACCCGCTGGACAGCTACTACCGTGCGTTCGGTTTCGGCGTCTGGCCCGTCCGAGAATAATGTTGAAAAACCTTTATCGTGGCGCCTCGTCTGAGGAGGCGCCACTTTCAAAGTGCGGTTAAAAATGGGTTCAAAGATCATTGTTAAGAAATCTATCATTTGTGTAAGCCTGGGAGAGGACGACCTTCGCCGGGTGCTGGATGAATTTGATATTTCAGACAAGACCCCGCTAGAATGCATGGATTTCTTGAGGCGTTTGAAGGAGGTTAAGAATGGCGCGAAGAAGTAATAATTGGAAGCGTAAGATGCCTCCGGTATACCACCGCGCCAGGCTTCTCCTTCTTCAATACCAGGCGAGTACCGCAAAGGCGCCCAGGACCATCAAGTACGGTCTTGTAGCCGAGACGGAGAGGTTGATAATGGAGGTAATGGTGAACATAGCCTTCGCCGACGAGGAGCTAAATGGAAGCAAAGAGCGCCTGGCGTTCATAGAGGACGCTCAGCGCGCAATGCGGAGAGTTTGTATCGTAGCGAGGGTTATTTCCGACTCCGGAGGGATGCGGGATTCTGGCTTTCATGCTATATGTGACCTTGAAGCTGACGTGATCCGTCAACTGCAACTTTGGAAATCATCGGAGTTACACAGCAAAAAAGATGACAGTCCGGGTGTCATATAGGCAGAGAATGAGGCGGTCCTGCGGTAATTCGCAACCGTCCATGCAGGCCTTTCCAATTCAGCGGTCTACCCCAAAGGAAAGCAAATGGCTTCGCGGGATATACCAGAAGGGGTTGTGTCTTATTCTGGCCCTGGAAGTTTGTGCGGCCGTCAGCTTCGCGTTCCCGGTCGTGCACTCAATAAACAGACCGCTCAACAGGCAGGCCTCCGGCTACCGGAATCGCACCTCTGGTGGCTTGAACAACGTCGGGAGCAACGGCAACTGGTGGGCGTTTGCGCCGAACTCGCAGACGAACGCCCGGAACTTGAACTTCAATTCCGGCAACGTGAACCCGCTGAACAACAACAACCGTGCGAACGGTTTCGGCGTCTGGCCCGTCCGAGCATCGGAAAGGCACCCGGACCCTTTTTTGGAGATGAAATACACCTACAGGCAAATCCATAAGTTGGCGGTCCAGGCTTATTTCAAGGCAAGAAAGCAAGAGCGGAGCACGGATGCTCAGCTTGAGTTCGAGATGCACTTGGAGGAAAACCTGAAAGACCTCGCTATTGAACTATATGAGGGTCGATGGTCTCCACAGCCACTGGATTGGTTCGTTAACCTAGAGCCTACAGTGCGAGAGGTTTTTGCCCCCAAGTTCCGTGACAGGATTGTGAGTCACGTTCTCTTCATGCTGATAGCGCCCATTTTTGAGCGGTATTTCATAGCTGATAGCTTTTCCTGCCGGATTGGAAAGGGAACTCTCGTAGGCATAGAAAGATTTGAGCATCATTTAAGGAGCGTGACGAATAATTGGCGGGTAGAGGCCTATATCCTCAATCTGGACATATCGGGCTATTTCATGTCTATCATCAGAGGAAAACTCTACGATACAATATGGGAGACCCTTGGAAAGCATAGAGAGCGCTTCCCGGATGAAATAGACTACGACTTCGCCGATTATCTGATATTCACGTTTCTGTCCAGGGATCCTTTGGACGGATGTGTTTATTACGGAGATCCTGGCAGAATCCAGTTGGTTTTGCCGGAGAAGTCACTGCGCTTTCAGCCTGATGGTGTGGGGATTCCCATAGGGGATGTAATCAATCAGCTTTTCAGTAATATTTATCTCAATCCGTTCGATCAATTCGCAAAGAGAGAACTACACTTGAAAAACTATTTGCGATACGTGGATGATGTTAAGGCGATGCATCGCTCGTATGCTTACATGGAGGAGTGCCGCGAAAGGGCGGGGGATTTCTTGCGGGAGTACGGATTGAGGCTCCATCCGAATAAGACAACCATAACCAGCACCAATGGAACGGCCTTCTTTCTGGGCGCGGCAATAGAACCCTATCGGAGATACGCCAAGAATGATTCAATGGAAAGGTTCTATGCTTATATCCGGGACCTGGATGCCGCCATCGCTGCCGGAAAGAACATCGACCCTGACAGGGCTCTTTCCGTGATGAATTCAAGGCTGGGGTATTTGTCTCACTTCAATGAATATCGTGCAATTCGGTCTGCTCTTGAGGCGGCGCCTCATATTTGTGGCCTATTTGACTTCAAGGCGGATCTAACAAAGGCAATCATTAAAACTCAACAATAGTTATGGAAAGATTTACTTTTACACAGAAGAAGACCGCCGATAAGGTTGGCGGCAAGGTTTACATCTACTTTGACGAACTGGAGTCCACTGAGACCGTTTCTCATAAGGACGAGAAAACCGGCAATGAGACAGAAGAGACCTATGCGGTCTTTAGTTATCAGAGAGCCGAAATCGAGGCTCCTGTTTCCAAGGGTGCAATAGTGAATGCTATTGTGCGCAGCCGCTATCCTCAGGACGCCGTTGAGGCTATCATCCGTCATAAGCTGGCGGGCGTCGAATCGACAGAGTTCGACGAATTCAATGCCTTTGCCGAGGCCGCGAAGGAGAGGGCGCTGGTGATCCTGGAGGAAGAGGACTAATCTTTCGGCAGTTCATGAACGGTAGAATAGATTGCCCAAAAGGGCGGTCTATTCTACCTTATTTTGTCAAAAAATTGCAAATTATGTAAATAAATTTGCGCATCATGCTAATTTCTCCACTTTTTCATTGAGTTGCCGGATCAGTTCATAAACATCGGCCGTGCGCCGATCGTAAAGAACCAAATCGAGCACCTGACGATTGGCCCGATCGATTTTAGCCCTATCAAAATGGATGTAGATATCGGTGACGGATTTACTACCGTGCCCCATCGAGCGGCTAACCGTATCCTTGGGAATGTCGAGCTCATTGATTGCAAGGGTGCTCCAGCTGTGCCGGGCCCAGTTGATCGAAACAGAAGGAAGGCTGTTTTCCCTGCAAATCTCCTTCAGTTCATTATTTACCTTTGATGTCCAGTGGCAGGTCCGCGAATATGTGTCAAGGACATTGAGAAGATATGTCTGCCCGCGATACTTATTTATTAGCTCCAGGCATTCGGGCTCCACCTTAATACTATAAGGTTTGCCGGTCTTGGCTCGGATATATTCTATGCGGCCACCGCAGATTTCCTTTACGTGGATCATGTCCTCCGTGTTCATTCCGATAAGCATGAAGGACATCTTAAAGAAATCCAAGTATTTCTCCTGCCACGGCTTAACCTTGGCGTTAAAAAGACTTCGGATCTGATCGAGGAGAAGGTCCTTTTTGGCGGTTGGTTCAGGATGAACCTGGTACTCCAGAAAAGGATAACATTGGGTATATTTCTTTTTCCTGGCATCGTTGAACGCTGCGCGGATATTTCGGAAGTGGATATTCCGGGCATTCTTTTTGGGTGACGTCTGGGCAAGGAATCCGTCAAAACGATCCAACCAGCCATATGTAATGTCGTCAAACGTCAGCAATTCCGCACCGCGATCAAAGGCCCTGATGCGGTCAACCGTAGCCGCATATATCTCACGTGTGCGCTTTTTGGGCCGCGTGGATCCAAATACCTCCAAATGCTCAAGAAAGCGGATTCCGCCAGTAGTGTCAGGAGACAGCTCGATTTCAAGAAGACGCTTGACCGTGGAGGCATTAAGGCCGTCAAGTTTCCGGGAGCTCTGCCAATCGGCAAGGATGGAATCCACCCGGAACTTGAATCTTGAGACGGAGAGATTGGTGTTCTTGTCCTTGGCAAGCATTGTCTTCTGTTCCCATTCTTTCGGCAGGATCTTGTATCCGGTGAAGATGTAGGCCGTCTGCTTGTGAAGATGGATGGATAGTTTCAGTGGCGCCGGTCTTTCTGCGCCCGATTGTGACCTGGTGTCCAGATACAGCTTTGTAGTAATCATGACTTGATTATTTATGAAGCCGCACTACTTGCAACTAACTTGCAATTCTTTTGGTCACTTTTTGTGCAAAATGGTGCAAAAAAGTGCAGACTTCGGATTTTTTTTATTGTTCATCCAAACTCTGCACATTATTGTAACGTTAGTGATTATCAATCACTTATGTAGCGGAGAGACCGAGATTCGAACTCGGGATACGCTTTTGGCGTATACACGCTTTCCAGGCGTGTGTGCCCTATCGCGCAACCATCGGATAATCAATAAGCTACAAAACGAGCAGAGTGCAACTTGCAACTAACTTGCAATTTTTAAGGGCGTAATAGCCATCTATAAATATTAATCACTTTGTTATAATCTCTATATAACCGGGCATATCTTTCCCCGGATTAAGAAGCATATCTCCTTGTCTTTTTGATATTGCCAATACTTTTCCGTTAAGATCCAACTGGACCCATACGAAATTTCCTATATAGTTATAGCATACACACGCTTGATAAGCCGCGGGCGTGTTGGCAATACTAAGCGTCGCCATCTTTAGGGAATCCAGACTAGTCAGGCGCCTCTTTTCTTTTTGAAGAATAGAGTCTGCGCGATGGAGGCCTCCTCTATAGTCGGAGGCTAATTTAGGCGAGTTGCGGAATTCTTTTACGAGTTCCTTATACATATGAACGTCTGACTCTCGCTCCTGAATAATGAGCTTTTGTCGGTCAATTCTATACTGGAGGTTTTGCCCTAAGGTGATAGTATCAACATCAACCATGAGAATCTTTTCGCAATCACGGTAGTTTGCCCAGACAAGCCGCTCTGCTTTCTTGGCCGGATTAAATGTTGACGTACAGGCGACAACTAATAAAGCGAGCAAAATAATACTCTTTCTCATTTCTTATTGAAGTTTAGTTTGATTATCCTGCATTTTCTTTTTTGGGGATGTCCGCGCTTCCTTCAAGTAAACTGGACACAATCTCGGTGAGTTTGGAAATATTCTTCTCCTGCCGGTCGATTGTACTACTCATGTTGAGGAAAATCTTCATTGCATCGCCGGTTAGCGTCACCGTGTCGATTGTCGCCCTGGGTTTGTCCGTGGCGAGCATATCGCCGTCGCCGGTTAGCACCCAGCCGATATTAAGCTCTGGAAAAGTAAGAGAAATTTTCTTAGTTACAGCCGGCGATATAGATTGACTGATATTGCTTACATATCGCTTACTGAGGCCGCACATTGACTCAAATTTATTCTTTGAAAGCCCCTTGTGTTGAATAAAGGCGAGCAGCCTTTCCTTTACGGTAGTATCCATATTAAAAAAAATATAATAAGAAAAATTTTCTCAAAACTCTTGCATTATTAAGAGAAATTCTCTTACTTTGTAGCCGAAAGTTATAACCAAAGGTAATAAAAATAATGAAGATTTACTACAAAACGAAGGAGATTGATTACGAAAAAACCCTCAGAAGTCTTTCTGTTGGGGAATATGTTGTTATCCCTACTTCTAGTCAGGATATTGCCAATATCCGCGCCCAGGTGAGTAAGGTTGCAAAGAAACTCCCCGCTGAAATGAGCTTTGTGGTCAATAAGACCATCAACGGTGCAAGGGTTCAGCGTCAGTCATAGAGATATATCCCTATAAAATTCATTAACAAATATTTAGCAATGGGCAAGACTAAACTTACAAAGAACACATTCAAGCCTAAGGGTTTTGAATTCATTGACCTGGGCCTCCCGTCCGGGAAGGCGTGGGCGACAACCTCCGCTCCGGGGTACTACACTTTTGATGAGGCCGTTGAGGCTTTTGGCGACTATCTCCCGAAGGGGGCTACGCTGGTAGAGCTCTATGAGGAATGCGACTGGAAGTGGGATAACGAGAAGAGGGGATACACTGTCACCGGCCCTAACGGCAACAGTATCTTTATGCCGGCGAATGGTTATATTGCTCCTGGTGAAAAAAGCGCAGAGTGGGTCGGTTTCGAGGGTAATTATTGGTCAAGATTGCCGTACTCGCAGACGAGCGCCCGGTACTTGTTCTTCAGTTCCGGCGGCGTGTACCCGCTGATCAGCTACTACCGTGCGGGCGGTTTCGGCGTCTGGCCCGTCCGAGAATAATGTTGAAAAACCTTTATCGTGGCGCCTCGTCTGAGGAGGCGCCCTATAAACAATCCATAGAATTCACAAGCGTTAATATTATGACAGCGATAGCTCCAGATGTAGCCCTGACGGGGCGCTATAATTCCAACCAGGCGGCGGCTAAGTTGGGGATCCATAGAAACACACTTCGCCGCATCCCGGAGTCCCTGCTCCCGAGACATCAATTCCTTAATGGTAGGATCTTCTTCTACGGCAAGGATCTTCAGAGGTATTGGCATATGAACCGCCTCTCATAAACACAAGTATCAGTTTCGTTTCACAAATCAATTCACAAGCATATGAAACACAAGGAAATTATCTTACTGGTTATCATGGTTGCAATGCTCATAACTGCAGCTCTAATCTACAACTCCGCCATTACCCTTTCCGGGCTGTGGGGAATCCCTGTGAAAGGGGTTGATAATATCGCAAAGGCGCTGGTCGTATTTGCCTGCGTTCCTGGTGTGGCAATCAATAACGTAAGAAAGGAGGCCCGCAATGAGTAAATCCACCCGAACCACCAGTCGCGACACGGAGGGGGCCCTGGCGGCACTTACGGTCATAACGTCTGCCGTGCAGGAAGTCTTCAATAAAGTTATTGCACTCAAGGAACAGGCGGCTGCAAAGATTCTCAAGGAAAGATATCTGAAGGATGTCTGGTTCTGCCATCGCAATATCTGGCTAAATGCCTATTTGGAGAATGGGAGGCTATACATCACCGATATATTCGGGGACGAATACTATGACTATTCAGAGCAGTTAGATACTCTCCTTGTGGGATTATCTAATGGTGACGTCTATAAAATTGCCCCCAAACATGACGAGGGATACGTGCGCCACTGCCTTGAGAAAGGCGACAAAATCAAAGGATGGATTATGAAGTCCGCTCCCATCGTTATTTTCCAGGAGGATATGTGCCATGAAGAAAAATAATACCCCCCCCAGCATCAGGCACTCATCCCCCAACCCGTGCCCGTTATGTCCCTGGTATAATAACAAAATAAAAAAGTGCGAAGCTGAGAAAGGAGACTACTGCAAGATACTAAGGCAACCATACTGATGAGAACAATAGTAATAGGCCCTTCGCTGGCCGATGTAAAGATAGAGGGTAACACAATATCGGCGTCTTTTGAGGACAGGGTGCTGGTATATGAACTGCCATATAGCCTTGATGTCCTGAATAGGAACGTTGAGGCGTCAAAGGAGGCATTCTGGCAGGCTTGCGTCATAGGATCCAAGCCGTGGCATATTGCTCAAGCGTTAAACGATTATTTTGGTGTTACCGGCCTTTTCTATATAAAACCGATAGTAGGGAAAGAGGAGGTGCAGTTGAGGTGATACAGAACTTTTTTACACGCTGCAGTCTGCAGGATTCAGCGCTGCTGCAACTGAAAGATAGGATGATAGGAAAGACATCCAAACTCCCGGAGCGCGCCGGGGGAGAACAGATTCATAGCTATAGACGCGCAAAGCCTCCCTTGGGTGCGAATTCCAGGAAGGAACCTAAGTCATAAAATGTGGTTTAGTTATTATTAATTCAAGACCGGCAGCCGCGACGGTTTCCGGTCTTTAAAACCCTCTGCCGACTTACCAAAAGAAAGATAACATGAAAGATAAAAATCGCAACTTCTTATTAATACCATTAGACATTACGGATCGGATTCACTTATACTCCGGGCCGATGCGTGACCTCTTTGCGAATATCTACAATTTCTCTAAGGATGGTATGCATACATACAGGGCGACCATTGACGATATAATGGCCTTCCTTCATTGCAGCGAGAATAGCGCCAGGAACTACGTGAACGTTTTGCTCGCTTCGGGCTTCATTACGCGCGAGTCTAAGGTTGTTATCTGTAAGAGTGAATCTAAACACGCTAAGTTTGAATATAAGGCAGACATCGCCGGAATCCTTACCCGCCTCGATGCCGGGGAGGATGTTTGGCCCGTAGATGCAAAGAAACATAAAATGGGTGCAAATTTTGCACCCATTATTGAGGACAAAAAGGGTGCAAATTTTGAACCTGAAAGGGTGCAAATTTTGCGGAAAAAGGGTGCAAATTTTGCACCCCAAGATAAAGAATATATAAAGAATAATAAAGAATATCTCTCTGACGAGAGCACGCGTGCGCGTGAGGCAGAAGAGAGAGAGTTTTTTATTATATTCTTTTTCAGAAATGCCGGTAATCCGGCAGATGAAGTTCGCCGTTTCGCCGGATATTACCAGTCGAAGGGCTGGCAGGATAAGGATCGCCGGAAATATGATACCCCGGAAAAGCGCATGGGGTTAGCTTATGGCTGGGACTGCAAGAGCGGCCTGCGTCTATCGGACACGGATGATACAAAACGCTTCTACAATTTTCTTCACTCTGTCTTCGATATAGCAGGGGAGCGCGGAGGTATAGACCCCCGCCTTATCCTGGATGTTCGTGGCGGTTATCGTTATCATGATGGGCAACTTACGTGGGATTGTACGGATACGGTACGTAAGTGGTTTGAAAGCCTCGGATATGATATAATCCGTGGGCTTCTGGACAAAAACTTCTGCGCTGGATGTAAGCTTTACTATGACAAGATATGAATTTCCCTCCCAATGATTATTACGCCCTTATTATATGCGCCCAGATGGCCACAGAGGCGTCGGCACCGTTTACTCTCACGGTGGGTAATTACTTCCAAGTAATGGCAAAATTCAAAGACATTTTATGAGCAACTACAACATAGACATAGACCTTCTTAAGCTGGAAGGTGCCAAGGTTCAGGATATACAGGGCAACGCCCAGACACGCAAATGCGTTTGCATTCCCATAGATAACCGTGTGGGCACGGTGACGGATACCTACTTTGCCCGTGGTAAGGGTGGTCTTATAGAGATGAAAAAGAAAGGCGTGGTGCTAAGTCTCACGGCCTTTGAGATACGGGACGACAAAGATGGGCAGTCCCATCTAATCAAGCCTCATCTCTCCAGGGAGTTCTATGATAATATGACCGAGGCCGAGCGACGTCAGGTGCGTTGGATCGGAAACCTTCGTCCATGGAACCCTGACGGAGGGAATAAAGGAGGCAACTGGTAAAAGGAGGTGTTATGAATTCGAGCAAGTAGTGGTGGACGTGCCGGTTCTGTGAATATCACCAGGACCTCTGGTATGCCGATGGGCATATGTCCTTTCGTTGTAATCATCCTGCCAACGACCCAAGGACAACCCGTGACATTGCCATTCTCCCGGCCTGCCCTAAAGAGCAAGACACGCAACTCAATTCCACAGGGGAAGTTAAACGATACTAACTGAAGGGCGGTAGCCCCTGCCGCCCATTTTGAATACAATGCAACTACCTTGGGACACAAAGAAGCCGCCACGCGGTAAGATGGAGAGCCGACCCCGTAGCTCGGACCTCTATCACACTTACTACTGGACCCGTCTGAGCAAAGCCTTCCGGGCTGAGCATCCTCTCTGTGCTGAGTGCCTGAAGGCCGGGCGCTATGTCTCTGCCGAGGTGGTAGACCATATAATCCCCTATCCCATCTGTGGAGACAGCGGATTCTTTGACAGGGATAACCTTCAGAGTCTCTGTCAGCATCACAACATAGAGAAAGGTAATAAAGACAAGAAAGTCATACAAGAATGGAAAAGAAAACACCAGCAGCCGTAGGAGAACCGATGTGCGGTCATTGCGCCCACTTCACAGCTCGAGCCACCTGTTCTATTGCCCTTACCGCCGCCTCTAACCTCCGCGGATATTTTCAACCAGCCTGCAGAGAATATGTTCCGGATGCATTGGCACCTAAAGCCGAGGAGAGGACTGATGCGCCCCGGGTTAGGCTATGTATCCGTTGCGGCAGGCGCCAGCCTATTGAGTCCTTTATAAAAGGCGCCAAGGGGCAAACCCGTTATTGTCGGACCTGCCGTGATTGCCGTAGCGAGATACGTATTGCTGTCGCCGCGGCCAAAAAGAGAAACCAACAAACAAAATAGTTATGGTAACAGCTATTCTAGGCTTATCGTCGGCCTTACTTATTATCCTATTGATTTCGGAGATCATAAAGCAAGCAAAGGAGATTGATGCCCTGCACAGTTGCATAGAGGACATGGGGCGCTCGCTGCGCCGGGCCCGTGAGGAGCGAGACACTCTTCATGAGCAATTGGAGGGCCTCCGGCATCGTCATCGCCATGCTGTCCCTCACCGGCCTGGGACTGAAGTTCTCCAACTTCATCCTGACCCTGGGCGGCAACAATCTGATCCTCTGCCTGCTGTTCACCATGCTG
>ONOQ01000035.1 GCA_900319485.1 uncultured Bacteroidales bacterium
CGGAGAGCTGGTGGGGCATCTTGTGGGCCTTGGTGCCCATTCCAACCGCCTCCAGAACCTCCGATATTCGGGCGTCTATCTTGCCGCGCTCCGTCCAGCCGGTGGCGCGGAGCACGAACTCAAGGTTATCCTCCACCTTTCTGTCAGTGAGAAGTTGGAAATCCTGGAACACTACGCCAAGTTTACGCCTGAGGTACGGGATGTCCTTTGACTTTATGCCGCGGAGATTGTAGCCGCAGGCCTCTCCTTCACCGCTCAGGAGGCGGTTTTCCGCCGTGACGGTACGGATGATGGAGGTTTTTCCGGAGCCCACCTTGCCAACGATGTACACAAGGTCTCCGGGCATTACGTCCATATCAAGTCCGTAGATAACGACGCTTTCTCCGTTGAGGATATCGGCGCCCTTAAAATGAATGAGAGGTTCCATAAAGATTCTTCTAAATCAAGGCAAAGATAATCAGAAAAATTCGTAAATTTGTCAAAATGTTCTTGAGGATGAAAAAAACCGTAGCGGCGCTTGCCGCAAGCCTTATATTCTGCCTTGGATCCCATGCTCAGGACTGGTCCCGCATCCAGTCCCTCTACATCGCCGGGATGTACTCCGAGGCATCGGCCCTTCTTGAAAAGGAAACTTCTCCCACGGCCATCGGCTGGAGGGCCCTCTGCGCCCTTTCAATGCGCACCGACGACTCCTACGCCCTGGCCGATGATTTCCTGGGCCTGTACCCTGAAAACATTATGGCCCCGCAGGTGGGTTACGCCTATGGCCTGGACCTTTTTGACAACGGCAGGTTTGAAGACGCCCTTCAAAGGTTCAACCGCATCTCCGTTGAGGACCTCTACGAGGACCAGCGGGCGGAATTCACCTACAAACTCGGTTACAGCGCATACGGAGTAGGAGAGTGGGAGAGGGCAAAGGGCCTTCTTGTTCGCTCCAGGGGCTTTGGCTGGAACGACTATTCCGCTCCGTCTTACTATATCCTCGGTTACATCAACTACGCCCAGGGCAATTTCAAGGACGCCGCTGAGTGGTTCCTCCTTGCCTCAAAGGACCACCGCTTCGAGGCCCTTGCAAACTACTATGTGCTTGAATGCCGGTTCAACCTCAAGGACTACAAATATGTGGTGAACTTCGGGGAGGACCTCTTTGACAAGGTCCCCAAGGACCGCCAGCCTCATATGGCCCGCATAATGAGCGAATCCTACCTTGTTCTTGGAGACGTGGAGAAGGCGCGTTCCTACTATGAGGAGAACCTCCGCAGCAAGGTTGCCCTTACCCGCAGTGACTACTTCTATGCCGGTGAGGTCCATTATCTGGCAGAGGACTGGCAGGGAGCCGTTGACAACTTCTCCCAGATGGAGGAGCGCACTGATTCCCTTGGCCAGACGGCCTCCTACAATATGGGTTACAGTTACATCAAACTCCATAACAAGGTGGCGGCGATGGAAGCGTTCAAGGAGGCATCGGCCCTTAAATTCTCCCCTGAAATCCAGGAGGACGCCTTCTACAACTACGCCAAACTGGCATTCGACCTTGGCCGTGACACGGCGCCGTTTGAAGAGTATATGAAGCGCTACGACGCCCGCAAAAAGGGAGACCAGATCTACTCCTATATGGCGATGGTAGCCCTCCAGAACCACGACTACGAGGCTGCGGTAGCCGCCTATGACAACATTGAGGAACTGGAGCCCAGGATGATGTCAAACTATATGAAGGCATACATCCTCAGGGCGCGTGAACTTATGGAAAACGGCTCCTGGCGCGCAGCGGTGCCCCATCTCAAGGCCGCGGCATACTACAGCCCCAGAAGGGACGGCTTCAACCAACTGGCCCGTTTCTATGAGGCGGAGGCCCTTTACAGGGACGGAAAATATGCCGATGCAAGAAGCATCCTCACGGATCTTTATAACCTGCAGGCCCTCAGGGGCAGGAAGGAGGGAAGCCTCATCACCTACAATATGGCCTACACCTACTTCAAGGAAGAGGACTACGACAGGGCCCAGAGGTGGTTCCAGAGTTATCTGGAGGGGGATCCTTCCGTGCAGGGGGCAGACGCGGAGACAAGGATAGCCGACTGCTATTTCCTCCGCGGAGACTATGTCACGGCAGTTGCCGCCTATGAGCGCCAGATGACGGATTATCCGGATCCCGACAACCTTTATCCCGCATACCGCGCGGGCGTTGCCAGCGGCCTTACCGGAGACAATCAGAGGAAGGTCCACTTCCTGGAGGCCGCAAAACTGGCCAATCCATCGGCCCCATATTACGGGGAATCCCTCTATGAACTTGGCCGCGCGTACGTTGCCCTCAAGGACAACGATGACGCCGTCCGCGCCTTCCGCACCCTCCGCAGCACCACGCAGGACCCGGCCCTGGAATGCCGCGCCCTTCTGGAACTTGGTATGATTGCCCGCAACGAAGGCAAGGGAGACGAGGCCATAGGCTATTACAAGCAGGTAGTTGAAAAGGGAGGGGATTATGCCGATGACGCCCTCCTGGCCATAGAATCCATCTACCGCACAAGGGAGGACCCCGAGGCATATCTTGCCTATGTTAATTCCCTTGGCTCCAAGGCCAACCGCACGGAGGCCCAGAAGGAAGAGGTGTATTTCTCCAGCGCGGAGCAGGTTTACCTCTCCGGAGATTACTCAAAGGCTATCGGCACCCTGCAGGCCTATCTTGAGAAGTATCCCAAGGCCGCGTACGGCGCCAAGGCCCGTTTCTATCTTGCCGAATGCTACCGCATAAACGGAAACCGTGAGCAGGCCGCAGACCTCTACCTTGCCGCAATGGACCAGGGCCTTGACGGCGCGCTTTCTGAGAGCGCCCTTGTCCAGTACGCCCTCCTTAACTTCGATATGGGAAACTTCGGGAAGGCCTACGGCGCATTCCTCAAGGTCAAGGAAACGGCAAAGATGGAGGCAAACAGGAAACTTGCCGTAATCGGCCTTATGCGTTCCGCCTTCAAGGCCCGTCAGTGGGACGACGCCCTTGTGTGCGCCCGTGACGTCATGGACCTTAAATCCGGTGACGCGGCCCTTGAAAGGGAGGCCCTCTACGTAAGGGCAAAGTCATATATGAGCACCAGCCGGAGGGATCTTGCCCTGGCCGATTTCCGTACGCTCAGCGCAGATCCTTCCACCTCTGAGGGCGCGGAGGCAGCGTATCTCCTTATCCAGGACCAGTACGACCGAGGCTCGTTTGACGACATCCCCGAAGAGGTGTTCGCATTCTCGGCAAAGGCCGCCGGCCAGAACTACTGGCTTGCCAAGGCCTTCATAGTGCTGGGAGACACTTACGCGGAAAGAGGGGAACTCACCCAGGCCCGCGCAACCTTTGAAAGCATCCGTGACGGTTACAGTGCCGAAGGCCCTCAGGATGACGTACTTGACCAGGTAGAACTACGGCTCCGTAAACTGCAGAAATAGAAGAATGAGAAAGTTAATCATATCGGCCTTTATGCTCCTTGCCTTTGGAGCAGGCCTCCGCGCACAGAATCTGGATCCTACGGTGGTTGTCACCAACACCTACGCCCAGCAGGCCGGAGTGGTGGAAAAGCCCTCCCAACTTATGGAGATGCCGGATTCCGTGCTGCGCTTCAATCTGGACTTTGACTATTCCGCCCTCAGCGTTCCTTACCGCGGAGCCTATGAGTTCAAGCCTTATCTGGTGGAACTCAGGCCCACAAAACGCCCTTCAGGGGAGTCTCTGCTGTATCTTAACGCCGGCGCCGGTTATACCGCCCATCCGGAACTTGACATTATCTGGAACCCCGTCCAGAAGGACTATTTCAAACTCAACGTGTATGGGAGTCACCGCTCCTACCTTGGCTCCTACAGGATAACCAGCCTGCGGGGAGACTGGTTCTCCTGGGACGGCAGTTACTGGAAAGGCGCTAATATGCGCACCGTTGCAGGCGTAAACGCCCTCTACACCTGGACCGGAGGCCGTCTGGAAGGTGATATCAGGTACCGCAACCTCTTCTCTTCCATGCCGGGATATAAAGGTGAAATAAAGGACTCATACAATGCCCTGGATTTTGGCCTGAGGCTGGAAAGTGATCCCGACGCAACCCTCTATTACATTGTGAGGAACCGCAGCACCGTGATGCAGGCCCCCACGGCCCTGGGTAAGGAAGCCCACGTTAAGACAGAGGCCGGAATCGGCACCCGCTTTGGGGAGCATTACCTGAGGCTTGGAGTTCTGGCCGATATAATCTCCACGGAGCCGGCCGGCTGCGGAAACATTGCCATCACCCCGCGCTACATATTTGAAAACGGGGATTTCACCTTTGACCTTGGCGCCAAGGTGTCGTTCATTTTCCGCTCCGATGATTCTTTCTACGCCTATGCTCGCGCTCCCCGCGGCTACAATTTCCCGCTGTTCCCGGAAGCGCGCGTGACATACTGCCTTGTCCCGGACAGCATAGCCCTCTACGCTGCCGCAACGGGTGGATACGTGATGAATACCATTGAGTCCCTGGCCGATAATAATCCCTTCCTTGCATCCTTCGCCCCAGTGTTTGATGCTTCCATCGAAAGGGTGAACGCCTGCATCGGCGCCCGCGGAAACGTCTCCGCGCGTTTCCACTATGACCTCAGCGCAGGATACGCCCTGAGGGCCAACGCCCTCCTGTGGTCTGCCCAGTTGCCGGCTCTTGACTATCTGGACAAGTACCATATGTTCTTCGTCAAGTTGGAAAGCGGCTGGAAGGGGGACAGGATAGATGCAAGCGCAAACGTCCTTTTCCGGAAGACTTCCATCAATGATCTGAACCTCTTTGCTCCCGCTATGTTCGAGGGCAATGCCAAGGTGGTTTACAACTGGGGCGGCCGCATCCGTGCGGGCGTGACGTTTGAGGGTATGACCGAAAGGACCTCCGGCATTGGAAACATCCCCGGATACGCAGACCTCGGCCTTATGGGGGACCTCCAGATGACAAGGAATCTGGGCTTCTGGCTGAAGGTGGGAAACCTTCTTGACCAGACCGTCCAGAGGATTCCCTGCATTGCTGAAAAAGGCATCTATTTCACCGTCGGAGCAAGGCTCATTTTGTAGTCTTTTCCTCTTGTTTTTCCGCTCATTTTTTGCTATCTTTGTACGTTTTAGAGAATACGTATAAAAATGGCAGATATTGAGCAAATGAAAGAGGCCGAACAACAGTATTCGGCAAACAGTATCCAGGTTCTTGAAGGCCTTGAGGCCGTACGCAAACGCCCTTCAATGTACATCGGTGACATTGGGGAGCGCGGCCTTCACCATCTGGTGTATGAGGTGGTAGACAACTGTATAGACGAGGCAATGGCCGGCTACTGCACAGACGTGGACGTCCAGATCCTTGAAGATAATTCCATCCGCGTAAGGGATAACGGCCGAGGCATCCCTACGGGTATGCACGAAAAAGAGCACAGAAGCGCCCTTGAGGTTGTTCTTACGGTGCTCCCCGCCGGCGGTAAGTTCGACAAGAACAGTTACAAGGTGTCCGGCGGTCTTCACGGCGTGGGTGTCTCCTGCGTGAAGTACGAAACCCTGGCAAACCGCCTCCGTGAACTGGCATACCTCAACAAGGGCATACGTATCACCCTCACGGATCTCCGTGAGAAGGTGGATGAGTTTGAAACCGCAGAAGACGGTGAGCGCAAGGCCACCGGAAAGCAGGTTTTCCGCTCGGACGTATTCTACAGTGAGCAGGGCCTGAAGGAATTCATCGATTACCTTGACGCAGGCGCTCCCAAACTTATCCCGGAGCCCATTACGGTCAATTCAGACAAAGTCATCCCCATAGATATTGCCCTCCAGTACAACACCGGCTTCAGCGAGCGTATCTATTCATACGTGAACAACATCCACACAATTGAAGGCGGTACCCACCTCCAGGGCTTCAAGATGGGCCTTTCCCGTTCCCTGAAAAACTACGCTGAGAAAAACAACCTCCTGTCCAAGTTTAAAGGTGACCTCAGTCCTGAAGACTTCCGCGAAGGCCTCACCGCCATCATTTCCGTAAAGGTGGCAGAGCCCCAGTTCGAAGGCCAGACCAAGACCAAACTCGGTAATCCGGAGGCTACATCGGCCGTATCCCAGGCCACCGCAGCCGCTATGGACCAGTACCTTGAGGAGCACCCCAAGGAGGCCAAGACCATCGTGGAGAAGATTGTCCTTGCCGCAACGGCCCGCGCCGCAGCCCGCAAGGCCCGTGAGATGGTCCAGAGGAAAACCCCTATGGGAGGCGCCGGAATGCCCGGTAAACTGGCCGACTGCTCAGACCATGATCCGGAGAAATGCGAACTCTTCCTTGTTGAGGGAGACTCCGCAGGCGGTACAGCCAAGCAGGGCCGTGACCGCCGCATCCAGGCCATCCTTCCGCTCCGCGGTAAGATCCTGAACGTGGAGAAAGCCGCCCAGGACCGCGCTTTTGAAAGCCAGGAGGTGCGTAACATCTACACCGCGCTTGGCGTAACGGTGGCCCAGGAGGACGAATCCGGAGAAAAGCATATGGACCTTTCCAAACTCCGTTACCATAAGGTGATAATTATGACGGATGCCGATGTAGACGGCTCGCACATCGCCTGCCTCATCCTCACGTTCTTCTTCCGTTATATGTTCGATCTTATCAAGAACGGATACGTCTACCTTGCAACTCCGCCGCTCTATCTCGTGAAGAAGGGCAAGGAGGAGCGTTACTGCTGGACCGACGCCCAGCGTGAGGCCGCCACCGCGGAACTCGGCCGAGGATCGGACAAGGGCGTCACGGTACAGCGCTACAAAGGTCTTGGTGAAATGTCCCACGACCAACTCTGGGAAACCACCATGGACCCCAGCCGCCGCGTACTCCGTCAGATTACCATAGAGAATGCAGCGGATGCAGAGCGTACCTTCTCAATGCTTATGGGAGACGATGTCCCGCCGCGCCGCGCCTTCATCGAAGAAAACGCACACTATGCAAATATCGACGCCTAGACTCTGGCAGAGATACCTGCCGCTTGTCATTGTTTTCGCAGTCCTTGTGCTACTTATGCCAAGGACCGCGAAATTCAATTATGACTACAAGAAAGGCACTCCCTGGCCCTATGAAACCCTTATCTCCCAGTTTGATTTCCCCATCCTCAAGACGGAGGAGCAGATCCAGGAGGAGAGGGAGCACGCCGGAACCATCATAGTCCCTTACTACAAGTATTCGGAGGAGGTGGTTTCAAACGTGGTCAAGACGGTCCAGAGCCTTGACCTTGGGAGCCATAACAACCTCAGGCCCACGGTTGTAACCCGTCTTGGAGACATCTACTCAAAGGGCGTCATCTCAGACGCCAGGGTGAAACTTGACAGGGGATCGGCAGAAATATCCACAGAACTCATTTCCGTCCAGAAGGACAAGAGGGCGCACCAGTACCCCCGCAGTGAGGTGTACAAGGTGTCCGAGGCCCGTGACCAACTTGTGGCCATGGTTGCAAAGACCTATCCTTCCGTAAATCTGGATTCCCTTTTCCGCCGCACGGGCGTCTATTCGGCCATAGTCCCCAACCTCATCTTTGACAAGACTATGACGGAACTCACGCACGCGGGTTCGTCAGACTATATTTCTCCCACCCTGGGGTATGTCAAGGCCGATGAAAAGATTGTCTCCCGCGGGGAAATCGTCACCTCGGAGATAGCCCAGATCCTTGACAGTTACAAGGAGGAATACAACAAGGTTTACGGCTACAGCGGCCCCAGGGTGCTCCTGTACCTGGGGAATCTCCTCCTTGCCCTTGCGCTTGTGGTGATCCTGTATCTGGTGGTGTATTTCACCAACAGCCTTGTATTCCAGGACCGCAAGAGGTATTACTACCTTCTTACAATATTCCTTCTTGTATCGGCCATAACGTTTATCTGCGAGAAAACGGTGCCGCACCTCAAGTACGTCATCCCTTATCCCGTCTTTGCCCTTTATCTGCTGGCGTTTTTCCGCAAGAGGCTGGTGATGCCGTTCTATATGGTGCTCCTTCTGCCTCTCCTTATTTTCTGCGGAAACGGGATGGAACTCTTTGTGATGTATCTGGTGGCTGGTACGGTCACGCTTGAGACCTTCGGCTACTTCAGCAAGGGCTGGAGGCAGTTTCTCAACGCCGCCATCATCTTCGGGGTGGAGGCCCTCATCTTCCTGGCATTCCGCCTCATAGACGTGGGAAGCAACTCCGCCTGGTGGATGGACGTGATTCTCATTTTCATCGGCTCCGTCGCAACGGTTGCACTTTATCCTCTGATTTATCTCTTCGAGAAGATTTTCAACCTTGTGTCCGTAACAAGGCTCATAGAACTGGCCGATACCTCCAATCCTCTCCTTCAGGAACTCTCCGCAAAGGCTCCCGGAACCTTCCAGCACAGCCTCCAGGTGATGAATATGGTAGACGCCGTTGGCCGCGCAACGGATGCAAACGTTCAGCTGTTGCGTGCCGCGGCGCTTTACCACGACCTTGGAAAGATGCAGAATCCCATGTGCTTCGTGGAGAATCAGAGCGCCATCCCGGAGGCTGCATCCTACCATCAGGGCAAGTCCTACAAGGAAAGCGCAATAGATATAATCCGTCACGTTGACGACGGCCTTGCGCTTGCGGAGGAAAACCGTATTCCCGGTGAGATCCAGGCGTTTATCCGCACCCATCACGGCACTTCGCCTGCAGGGTACTTCCTCAACAAGTACCTAAATGAGGGCGGTGACCCCACCGATGTTGCGGAGTTCTACTATCACGGCCAGAAACCCACAACCAAGGAGGAGGTAATCCTTATGGTGTGTGACTCCATAGAGGCCGCTTCCCGTACCCTCAAGGACTTCTCCACGGAATCCTGCGACCGCTTTGTGGAAGGCATCGTGGCAGGTAAGGAAAAGGCCGGCCAGTTGGAGGATGCCGACATTACAATTCACGACCTTAATCTTATGAAGCGTATGCTCAAGACATATCTTCAGCAGATTTATCACGGGAGGGTGAGTTATCCCAAGCGCAGAGGTTGATTCTTCGGCATTTTTTTCCTATCTTTGCCGCCCCAAAAGAAATAATAAATAATAATATAACTATGAACGTAACTAAAAACCAGCCCGATGCCCTGAACTATCAGGTAACCATCGAGATTGCGGCAGCAGACTACGCAGAGCCGCTGAAAAAGCGCCTCAATGAGTACCGCCGCAAGGCCGATATTAAAGGTTTCCGCCGTGGAATGGCACCTATCGGCCTTATTCAGCGTATGTATGGAGACCAGGCCCTCTATGAGAGCGTTAACGGAATGGTGGGTGACTCCCTTGACAAATTCATCAAAGATGAGAAAATCCGCGTAGTTGGTGAGCCTATGCCTTCAGAGGACCAGCCCCAACTTGCCTGGGAGGCCGGAAAGGACTTCACCTTCAAGTTTGACATCGCCCAGACTCCGGAAATCAACTTTGACGTGAACAAAGACGACAAAGTTGTCTACTATGACATAAACATCACCGCCGCAGAGAAGAAGGCCACCCGTGACCAGATGCTCCAGCAGTACGGTTCCCTCCAGGAGGGCAAGAAGGCCGGAGAGAATGACTACATTGTGGCCGATATCGAGAATGAGGGTCACAAGGCCGAGGGCGTGTATGTTTCAATCGCCCAGGTAGCGGAGGAAGCGCGTGGCGCTTTCATCGGCAAAAAGGCGGGGGACAAGTTCCAGATGGACGTTAACGCCGCTTTCACCAATGAGACAGACCGCGCAGCAATGCTGAAGGTTGACAAGGCCCAACTTGCAAACCTTGACCCCATGTTCAACTTCACGGTTGTTAACGTCAAGACTTTCGTTGCCGCAGAGGCAAACCAGGAAACCTGGGACAAGATGTTCGGAGAGGGCGCTGTTACCACCGAGGAACAGTTCGACGAAAAGATCACGGAGCGCATCAAGGCTTCTCACCAGCAGGACGCAAACTACCGCTTCGGCACCGATGTCCGCAATTACTTTGTCCAGAAGGCAGCCCTTGAACTTCCCGAGGCATTCCTCAAGAGGTGGCTGGTGTATGTGAACGAAGGCAAGTTCAGCGCAGATCAGGTGGAGAAGGAATTCCCTTCATTCATCGAGGACTTCAAGTGGCAGCTTGTCCGCGGCTACATTATGCAGAAATTCAATCTGAAGGTTACCCGTGAGGATGTGAAGCAGGCTGCTCTCTCATACGTTGCCTACCAGTACGCAATGTACGGAATGGGCGGTGTTCCCCAGAACATCATAGAGTCTTCCGCAGAGAACGTCCTTCAGGACCAGAACCAGTATCGCCGTCTTGAGGAGCAGTGCGAGGACAACGCAGCCATCGCCCGCGTCCGTGAGGAAATCACCCTCCAGAACAAGAAAATCTCCATGGAGAAATTTAGGGAGTTGAAATAATGACCGATTTTGAAAAATTTGCAGTGAAGGGAAGGGGCATCTCGTCGATGACCCTTTCTCGTTATTCATCCGTTTATGACGGATACATCAATCCCACAATCACGGAAGAGCGTCAGTTGAACGTTGCCCAGATGGACGTTTTCAGCCGCCTCATGATGGACCGCATCGTCTTCCTTGGCGTTCCCATCGACGACGACGTAGCCAACATCATCCAGGCCCAACTGCTTTTCCTGGCTTCCAAGGATCCGGGTGCCGATATCACCATGTATCTCAATACTCCCGGCGGCCAGGTCCACAGCGGCCTTGCCATCTATGACACCATGCAGCTTGTCCAGCCGGATGTTGCCACTGTCTGCACCGGTATGGCGGCATCAATGGGCTCCGTGCTCCTCTGCGCAGGTGAGAAGGGAAAGCGCAGCGCTCTCCCTCACAGCCGCGTGCTCATCCATCAGCCTCTTGGCGGCGCGCAGGGCCAGGCAACGGAGATCCTCATCGCCGCAAAGGAGATTGAGAAAACCCGTACGGAACTCTTCACAATAATCGCGGAGCACACCGGAAAGCCTTACAAGAAGGTGGCTCAGGACGGTGAGCGTGACTACTGGATGACCGCCCAGGAGGCCCTGGAGTACGGTATGGTTGACGAAATCCTCCGTAAACGCAAGTAATGGCAGGTAAGAAAACCCATAATCACTGTATGTTCTGCGGCAGGCCGGACTCAGAGGTCCCGTTCCTGCTGCAGGGCGTAGATGGCTACATCTGCAGTGACTGTGCCACCCTTGCCGCAGACTATGTGAAGGAAATCGAGGGTTCGCAGGCCAGGAAGGCGGCATCGGCCTCTATCGGAAAATGCCCCAAGCCGCAGGAGATCAAGGAGTATCTGGACCAGTACGTGATTGGCCAGGACCGCGCCAAGAAGGTGCTGTCCGTGGCGGTGTACAATCACTACAAGAGGGTTCAGCACAATCTCATCGACAAACCGCAGGACGGCGTTGAACTTGAAAAGAGCAACATCCTCCTCGTCGGCCCCACCGGCACCGGAAAAACCCTCCTTGCACGCACCATCGCCAAGATGCTTGACGTCCCGTTCACCATTGTGGACGCCACTGTTCTCACGGAGGCCGGTTACGTGGGAGAGGACGTGGAGAGCATCCTCACAAGGCTTCTCCAGGAGGCCGATTTCGATCTCCAGAAGGCGGAACGCGGCATAGTGTTCATAGATGAGATAGACAAGATTGCCCGTAAGAGTGACAATCCTTCCATCACCCGAGACGTTTCCGGAGAAGGCGTGCAGCAGGCAATGCTTAAACTCCTTGAGGGAAGCATCGTGAACGTTCCTCCAAAGGGCGGCCGCAAGCACCCGGAGCAGGAGTTCATCCACGTCAATACCCAGAACATCCTCTTCATCTGCGGAGGCGCCTTTGAAGGTATTGAGAGGCACATTGCCCAGAGGAAGAACACCCAGATCATAGGTTTTGGCGCAGAGGAAAAGCAGCGCATAGCGAAGGACAATCTCCTGCAATACGTGGACGCTATGGACCTCAGGGCCTATGGCCTCATCCCCGAGATTGTGGGCCGATTACCCCTGGTCACTTTCCTTGATCAGCTTGACAGGGATTCCCTGAAACGCATTCTCACGGAGCCAAAGAACGCCCTCCTCAGGCAGTATCAGAAACTGTTTGAGATTGACGGGATGAAACTTGAGATAGATCCGGATGTGCTGGATCTCATTGTGGACACTTCCATCAAGAACAAACTCGGCGCCCGCGGTCTCCGCAGCATCTGCGAACGCATTATGGGAGATGCCATGTTTGAGGCACCCTCCTCCCGCAAGAAGGTCTTCCACCTCACCGTAGACTACGCCAAGGCCCGCCTGGAGCAGTAATTCATCCCTCCTCCCGCACAAATTGTTCTCCCCTTACGGTGGAACTTAATTCCTTTATTTACAGTTATTTACAGAGGTTTCTACCAGAAAAAGTTCTGGTAGAAACTTTTGTAATTGCTTATGCGCCAATAACTTAACCTCCACCATATCAGCTGTGGGCGTGCGGGGCAGCTGAAGACACAAAAACGCCCGTTTTTGTGTCCGTAGATGTCCCGGAGGGCAGCGCGTGAAACAAATAACGCCATTTTTGTGTTACCAGCTGCCCTGATTCTGAATTAAATGGTTATATTTGGATCAGGTAAATAGGTTTTTATGTAACAAAATGAAGAAAAAGACCATCATAGGGCTTGTCCTTCTTGTATTCTGCCTGCTTTGCCGGTTCTTCCGGGTAGTGGCGGACTTCTATGCCCAGCACCTCTATCCTGGCATCAGCACCGTTCTTTCCTGGATTGGAGCAAGGCTTCCTTTTTCCCTGGAAGAGATAGTGGTGCTGGCTTTTGTGGTTACCTTTGTGGATATTCTGGTTAAAGCCATCAAGCACAAGGAGGGATTCCCCCGCTGGCTAGGCAGGACGGCCGTTGTGGTTATGTGGCTCTACGTCTGGTTCTATATGGGCTGGGGAAACAATTACTACAGGACGGGCCTGTATGAGCGGAACGGTATCCGGAAGGTAAAGTTTGAGAAAGAGGCGTTCACAAGGTTCCTCACGGATTATACCGCGCAGCTCAACAGGGCGGCCAATGAAGCCGATGGATTTGATCCCGAAATCCAGGAGTTCGAGATCCGGGCCTTCTATTCCGATTATGTCACTTCCTACGGATACGCTGCCCTGCATAAGTGGCAGCACATCAAGAAGCCTATCCTCAATCCTCTTTTTTCGGCCGTTGTAGTACATGGGTATATGGGCCCCTTCTTCTGCGAATCCCAGGTAAACCGCTCTCTGCTGGAGCACGAGTACCCTTATGTTGCCGCTCATGAGATGGGACATCTTGCCGGGATTACCAGTGAGGCGGAGGCAAGTTACTGGGGCTTTGAGTGCTGCAGGCGGTCCGGGAACGCTTCTGTCCGTTACAGCGGTTACCTCTCAATCCTGTCTTATGTCCTATCCAATGCACGCTATCTTCTCACAGAAGAAGAATTCAAGCAGTTCACGGGCTCCATTTGTGATAAAGCAAAGACTGATTATACAGCCTCCCGTGAATACTGGAAGGGCAAGAAAGTCAAGTGGATAGAAAGCACCCAAAGGTGGTTCTTCAACCTTTTCCTCCGCTCAAACGGAGTCGCAGAAGGTGTGAAGGACTACTTTGGAGTGGTAGGCATGATAATGACTATGGACGCTCACAGTTTCTGACCGTTATTTCGGGGTCACTTTTGCAGCCCGGCTCTTGCTCACGAGGATCACACCGCTCACAATAGCGGCAGCGGCAACTACCTTCTGCCAGGTAATGACGTCCAGCCCGGTCCAGATGCTCACAATGGTGGCAATGACGGGTGAAAGGTAATTGTACATACTCACCAGCGTGGGGCGTATGAACCTCTGGCCGTAGGGTATGAGGTAATACGCAATCACCGTTGCAAAGACTATGAGATAACCAATCTCCCAGCGCACCTGGGAGGGAATTGCGGCGTAGTCTGTGGCAACAAGCCCTTTGGCCGATAAAGGAAGCGAGTAAAGAAGCGAAAACAGGAACGCCCACTTCATAAATGTCACAACGCTGTATTTGGAGATAACAGGCCTGAATATTCCAAGGTACATAGAGAAAGTGAGGCTGTTAAGGAGCAGCATCACAAGGCCCAGAGGGGTTGTGGCCGATGCCCCTCCTCCGTGGACTGAATTGAAAATAAGGAACAGTACTCCGGCAAGGCTTATGGCAACGCCCCCGGCCTTCTTCCCGGTGCGGAATCTATGGCCGTTGCCATTGTGATTCCAACAAGGAATGTGGTCTGGGTGGCAAATAGCCCCAGGAACGACGCCAGGGCAATCTTCCACATATCACCTTTCTCAATCTTCTCCCTTGGCATAAACAGGGACATGATCCAGAATGCGGCCGATGCTCCGATGGCTCTCAGCGTGAAAAGCACAAACGGAGACACCGCTTCAGAGTTTGCGATATCCTTGCACAGCACCACATTCAGCCCGAATATGGTGTATGCCGCCGCAATGGACAGATGTCCTTTGAGTGAATCGGATGCCATAACAAGTGCAAACTTACTCTTTTCCAAACACTTTTCCAACCTTTTTGCCTCCTGGCGTATAAGTTCCTGGTTCATAGCACATTATACAAAATCGGGTGCACCGTGAAGTGCACCCGACTATGCGTATTTGGCTGATTGTAAGCGATTTACGCGCCAGAGGCGATTATTTGATTGTAATCTGCTTGACGGCTTCGGCCTTCTGGATCTTCTCCTTCTTGGGGAGATGGACGTTCAGGACGCCTTTCTCCACCTTGGCCTCAATCTTTTCAGCATCTACATCGTCCGGCAGCAGAAGGGTCTGCTGGAATTTCTCATAGGAGAACTCGCGGCGGAGATATCGGCCATTCTTCTTGCCCTCCTTGTTCTCCGACTTCTTTTCCATCTCGATGTGGAGGTTGTTGTCTTCATCGACGTGGACCCTGAAGTCTTCCTTGTCTAAACCAGGAGCGGCCAGTTCAACCTCATACTCCTTCTCGTTCTCAATTACATTGATGGCAGGGGCCGTGTAAGTGGGCCTTTCCATCCAGCTGTTGTCGAAAAAGTCATTGAAAATGTCCGGCAGCCAGTTGTCACTATTTCTTCTAATCATCGGTAACATAACTCAAAAACTTTAATCGTTCCGGTTTTGGGAGTGTCCCTATTTCCGGGGCTCTTTCTGAGGGCCGATTAAAGAAATAGCAAAGCCGGGACCACAGCAAAAAAGATGGACTTTTTGTCACCATAAGTGCCAGAAAGTCCATTTTGTGACAAAAAGTCAACGGCTGATTACCTAAACGCGGAACCCGAAGGAGTCGAAGAAGCGGGCGTAGCCCTCATTGTGGAGGTCTGTGCCTTGGGTGTCGAAGAGATTATGGGCCGATAAAGCCTGGGCCCGGGCGCTGACGGCTTCACCGTAGAGGCCTTCAAGGGAGCCGATATTCCTTTGGAACAGCGCCCCGGCTTCCTTGAAACTGCGGTAGCGGTCCATATCCAGATAGAGATACCGTTCAGGATGAGCCAGGACCGGCTGGTAGCCCATATCCAGCAGGCGTTTGATCTCATCTTCAGGGACAATGTCCCCAATGCGGCTGGCCTTGTGGATGGGGAGTTCTATGAGGATGTGGTTGCCCTCCCAGGGGAGGAGCCAGCCCTTTTCCAGGGTTTCCGGCCAGGTTTCCGGGATAAGCCGATACTCCATAGACGGAGTGAGTTCAAGCGGCACATCCTGCCTCACAAGTTCCTTCTGGAGGGCATCACAGGCGCGGATGACATCCTCCGGAACATTAGGATACTTTCCAACCCGGTGAGATGTGCACACAGCCTTACGGAACCCCCACTTCACCTGATAACGGGCAAGGAGGACGGATTCCGCCATACACTTTGAGCCGTCGTCAAGAAGAGGCAGAATATGGCAATGGCAGTCTGTGCGCGTATCTATCATTGAATGCGTCAGGCCAGTTTGTAAATCTCCGAGATATGCGTGAAGCCGCGCTTTTCAAAGAAGCGGTGGGCGGCGTGGTTGTTCTTGCCGGATTCAAGGTAGATGCCGCTTACCCCGCGCCCGCGAAGCCAGCCGATGGCAGTCTGGAGCAGAGCGTCTCCTGCACCGTGGCCGCGATAGTCCTCTTTCACAAGGACATCGCAAACCATCCCGAAGGGTGAGTCTCCGTCCGTCTCTATATCGGCCACTACAAAACCAACTATATTTCCCTCTTCAGAGACCGCCTTCCATACCTTTGCTAACGCATCATTCTCAATATGTTCCAGAATGTAGGGCATCCATTTCTCACGGCCGTCGGGGGCGGTTTGCGCTACCAGAACGCCGTCACGGATGACAACTTCACCGACGCCCATCTGCATCTCTCCGTGGGAGATGTATTCAGGGTGTGCGGCCAGGTGGCCGAAGAAAAGGTCGGCAAGCGCCGGAGCGTCTTGCACAGTGGCAAATTCAATCTTCATAGTTTATAAGTGATTTAATGCGTTCCCATATGCTTCTGGCAGAATTGGTCAGGACCAGAAGCAGGGCAAATATGGTGACGCAGGCTATTACTGCCAGCACGACGGCCGACAGGCGGCTACTCTCGAAGCCGAAGTAGGTGAGGAAGGGCATTTCGTCCTCCTGGAAGAAAAGTTCGAAGGTGGAGGCCACGGAAATGATGGCCAGGATTATGTTCAGGAGGAATTCGCTGCGCATAGACTTGAAGTCTGACAGGTTATGGAGACTGTTGTCCACATTTTCCATCAGGCTTTCAAGGCGCTCGTAGTCCTCGTTAAGGCCAAGGCGGGCGGTTGTTCGGTCGAACATAACCTTATGGGAGGGATACTTTGAGTATTTCACCACGTCCAGTTGGGTGACCATCCTTGTAAGGCGCATGGACAGGGCCGCATTTTCACCGATGAGGTCCTGCGAGGACTTTTTCTCCGCGTTGAGGGTGGAGAGGACCACCGTGTCAGTAGCAAGGCCGATTACATACTTCTTTGCCAGGATCATCTGCAGGATAAGGAGGTATTCAGGCCAGGAAACGTGGTAGTGGGCGCGCTCCTTGAGGTGCTCAACCCAGTTAACGCCTTCCTCACCGGCCCCGCGCCTGCCATATGTGCCGATAACTACGCAGAGGCTGCTGCCGGCCAGCACAAGGTCGTCCGTATCTATCGCTATGTTTTCCCCGCATACTTCGTCGTAGGCCGCAGGGTCACGGTAAGGCCACTCCTCCGGATACAGGGACAGAAGGCCGATGAGTTCATCCTTGTGCTCTTCCCGGATATGGTCTATGATCTGAGCCTCCGTGAGGCGTTCCGGGCGGTCCGTTGCAAAGAGGTCCGTGCCGTCCGGTTCAATGTGCTGGATGTTTTCCCACACGTCCACCATAGCGTAATGAAGGTCATTGTCTACGGTGAAAGGCATCTTGCTCCAGCGGCGGGTGTTCCTGCGGCGCTCTTCAAAAGGAGTGTCCTCCTTGAACTGTGAGCAGTGCCGATAGATGAAATTCTTGTACCGCAGCGCAACGCCGTCAAAACTGCGCCCCGTGCCAAGGTTTGGAATGGACTCAGGTGTATCCAGGGGATTGCCATCGGCATCCAGCCATATTGCGTCTACGGCAAAGTGGGTCTGGTAGTCTATGCTGGTTTTGTCTCCGCCCTCTTCCTGGGACCAGAATTCCGCGCTGAGCCAGTTGCTGAGGAAGGCGATGATGTGGTCCGTTGTGACCGGACGGGAAAGAGTGCACGCGTGGCCGTCGAAGAGGAAACGGTAGGTGATGCTCACGGTATGGCCGAAGAACAGGTTCATCTCCACGTTGCAGTGTCCCTTGAGGGTGGCCTCGTAGATGGCTTCATCCTCTGCGGGGACTATGGGCATAGTGAAGTCAAAACCCCTCAGGCTGTATCGGCGCACATTTCCCTTCATAGGGATGCGGCGCTTTTTCCCAAAGAGGCATTTTTTTGCCGATGCAGGCGCCTCCAGCGGACTTTTGTCCGGCAGCACGAATATCTGGTTCTCTATGTCACGCTCCACCCAGGCGATGGGAACCTTCAGGGCATCGGCCTTTTCTACGGACACGCCGCGGGCCTCGTCAAAATCCTTGTACTCCTTGTCCATCTGGGCAAGGGCCTCTTCCGGAAGGATGAACTCCTTGGTGTGGTGCACGGAGAAAGTCTGTATAAAAACCACGGAAAACCCCGGGTAGGTGAGCATCTGTGACATACTGTGTAGTGTTATTGTTTGCTCAAATATAGTGATTATTTTTCTATCCCGGAAACATTTGTTTATTTGAATGAAAACGTTATATTTGTGAAAGTTAAGACCCTATAGCACTTTAACCAAGCCTCCTATATGACAGCAGCAAGAGCAAGGGAGCAGGAAAGGACTGCCTCCAGGCAGCAGGAAAAGCCGCAGATCCGGGAAAAAGACGCTTCCGGAAAGTGCCCCCATTGCGGCGCGGCGCTGGACCGCCCGGACTACGAGATCTGCCCGGTTTGCGGCGGTAAACTGGTGGATTACTGCACCTTCTGCGGCGCCCCTATGCACCCGGATGACGTAGACTGTCCTGAATGCGGTATGCCTTCTGACGGCGTGGAATGCCCAGCCTGCCATATCCGCAATTTCCGTCCCTTCTGCCGCCAGTGCGGCCAGCCGCTTTCCAAGGCGGCCCGCAGGGCTGTGGAAAAGGCAAAGGAGGACCCCAAGGTCCTTGAAACCGCAAGGCTCCTTGTAAAGATAGCCCAGTTGGAGGCGGAACTTGAAACCTCCGGCTCCCCAGAAGACGGCACCCCCGAAGAACCCACTGAGGCGGAACTCCGCCTCAAGGCCCTTATGGCCAAGGTGGGCTTTACTGCGGCGGAAAAGCCCAAGGTGACAAGCCGTAAGATTGGCCGCACCCGTGAAGAGATTATGGCCGAATACGAGAAAGCCATAGAAGATGCCAACAAGGTGATGGAAGAAATGCTTCCGCCGGCAGGTATGACCCCTCAGGAGCAGCGCAATTACTACACTGCCCGCAAGGTTGCCATGATGGAAGTGATGGAAGAGCGCTGGTGGGGGATTAAGGTGACGGAAACCATGGGCTGGGTGTGCAACGAATGCCACGTCCTTCACAACAACCCCTCAGAGTGCTGCGTTGCTCAGTTTGGAGGCCACTGGGTCACCTGTGACTCAATGCAGGTGGTGGAAGAAGGCACGGCGGGCGCGGAACTCTGCATCACAAAAGTGGAGAAGAAAGTTTATAAAAGACAACAGTAGTTTTTTATGGCCGATTTAAACGACCTCCTGAAAGACGCACATAAAACTGCGGCGGATCCTCAGAAGACAGCTGCGGCTCCCCAGAAGACAGCCACCGACGTCCAGAAGACGGCTGCCATAGAGAAAACGGCCGCCATCGAGAAGACTGCGGCAGCGCTGGCTCCGGAGGGCGGCACTCCTGTCCAGGGCAGCCCAAAACAGTATGAGCCAGGCGAAACCCTCCAGATAGGGCAGCATTCCCTCACCGTAAAGAAGGTTATCGGCACTGGCTCCGAGGGAGTCCTTTACCTTGTTACGGACGGCAGGCGGGATTATGCTCTCAAACTTTGCAATCCCGGTTTCAGGACCAATATGGCCCTTATGCCCGCCATAAAGGGCCTTCCAAAGGGCTATGTGGTGGATATTGTGGATTACGGGGAGGATTATGAACTGATGGCCTATTACCCCGAGGGAAGCGTAGCCAGGGCAGGTCTCAAAGGCAACGCTGAATGGATCCTTGCCATAGCCATCAACACCGCCATGGCCCTTGACAAGTTGCATGCGGCGGGCGTCCTTCACAAGGACGTAAAACCGGCCAATATCCTCATCAGGGACCGGGAGAAAATGTCCACCGTCCTCTGTGACTTCGGTATTTCAGACCAATTGGGCAAGGACGGGAAAAGCGCCACCCAGCAACTCCGTACCCCCATCTATGCCGCCCCTGAGGTGTACACGGATACCGTCACAATTTCAGACAAAACCTACATCGAACTCACTCCCAAGGCCGATTTCTACTCTCTTGGCATGACCATCCTCTCCCTCTGGATGGGGGAGGGCGCGTTCCTGGCGGAGAAGCAACTGGCCATCGACAAAGTGAAGGGCCGCATAGCCATTCCCGCCGATATGCCGGATCCCCTTGCCCGTATCTGCCGCGGCCTTCTAATCAGGGACCCTGCCAAGCGCTGGGCCTGGGAAGAGATAGAAAAGACCCTGGACGGGAAGGATGTCCCGGTGGATGAAGATGAGATAATAGAGGACCTTGGCATCACCTACAACGCTTCCAAGCGCCTTACGGCCGATACTCCGGAAGAACTCTCCCAGTGTATGGCCGATGACATAGACCTTGCAAAGAAATACCTCTACCGCGGCCAGATAGAAAAGTGGCTGGCTCCCTATCCTGAACTTATGATGGAGATCCATGACATAGTGGAAAACCGCTATCCTCTGGACAAGGAGAAGGGTGTCTTTGCCGCAATGTTCCTCCTGAATCCCGTCTCTACGCTTCCTTTCAGCGGAACGGTAAGGGGAACCGGGGAACGCCTGGAGAGGGATGTCCGTACGCTTAAGGACGTGAGCAATTTCTGTAACGACGCCTTCCCTGATAAGGATACGGCCCATATGATAGCGTCGTGGTTTTTTGAGGAATGGGCACACGTGAGAAATAAGGAACTGAGACTCCCCGTAAGCACATCTGACGGGGACGACAACGATTACGCAACTGCCTGCCTGAGGGTGCAGACTATAGATCCGCTGAGTGACATTACGCTCCTCAATGACCCGTCCAACCCTTACTACGCTATGACGGGCCCTGCTATCGGCAGGATCCTCAATATGGCCTATACCCTGATGTACAATTATACGGATAGCGGTCCCAATAGAAAAGTCCATCCTTACGAGGCCTATATTCCCCACGAGTTGGAGATGCTCTTCTATATGGATTTCATGGATCCGGATGCGTATCATTATATGACCAGTTTCTTTGACACAAAAGGAGACCGGTTCACTAAGCAAAAGCAGTGGCTGCTATATTGTACTGACAGAACCAGCCGCGATTTTCTGAATAAGTGCCAGCCTCGCAATGACACCGCCTATTATGCGGAGGTCTCCGCCATGAAAACTATTAAAGGCTTCGGATTCACGCCTTTTTATGAATTTGAGAAAAGCGGAGACAGGGCAACTACCCTTTCTGAGGTTTTTTCCCACGGCTCCAGGGAACTTAGGGATGAATATGAAAACGGAGGTCTCCAGGGCTTTCTGGCTGTCCATCACCACGAGAACCCGGATGCCGACCTATCGGCCCAGTTTGCCTATGAAAAACTGCTGAGGGACTATCTGGAGGACCTTCGGAGGATAGACGACGATATTATCTACGTGCAGCGCTTCGATGAGGCCAGGAAGGAGGCTTCCCGCGTCCTGGCGGAGGGTAAGGGCCGCATCCGGGGCCTTGCCGCAAGGAGCGTCATCCAGTATGTTGGCACCATAGCCCTGGCGGTCATTCCGGCGCTCCTTCTTCTCACTATGCTGGTCTTCTCCATCATAGAGAATCCCGTCCTGGATACGTCTGGGCTGAGACTTGAGGGCTTCCTCTGGACTATCGGCCTTATCCTTGGAGGCGTAGTATTCTTTACCTCCGATTCTTCCGATGTAGGATGCCTGCCTTCCCTCATTGCGGGAGGCATCCTGGCCGCCATTATCTGGGCCCTTGTCAGGTTCCTGGGCGGTTTTATCCTGTATATGTTTGCGGCCATTGTGCTGGCGGCGCTCATCTATTTCAGCATCAAAACCATCTTTAATCCCAGCCCTTATGCCCGTCAGGCCAGAAAGTTCACAAAGCCGGGTTTTGACGAGCAGGTGCTTGAACCGCTCTACTACGCTTTCAGTGACGATACAACCTTCGATTCTTCGCTCAACGGCGCATTTGATGATGATCAGATAGCGAATTGGAGGTACGACATAAAGCGCCGCCGCCGCTTTGTGCTCATTTTCATCGCCGTGGTGTGGGTGCTCTTCGGCTTCAGCCTGCTGGTTCCAAAGAGTGAGCGTTTCGGGCGCCTTTCAAGGCCCATCATTGAGAGATTTGAGAAGGCGGCTCATGAGGAAGTCCCCAAACTTCTTGACGTGGAAAGCCTTGAACCCGGCGCCAAGGGGGAGGAAGTGATGGCGATGCAGCGGTTCCTCAAGGAGCAGGGTTACTTCCAGGGCACTCCCAGCCCTACCTACGGCCCGGCAACAAAAAAGGCCGTTCAGAAGTTCCAGAAGGCAAACGGTCTTGAGGAAACCGGTATTGCCGATTCAGAAACCATTAAGTGCATTAACAAAGTAGCATATGACTTGCAAAAAATGCGGACAGAATAACCGTCCGGAGGCCAAATACTGCAGGTTTTGCGGAGAGCCCATTGCGGTGGAGAGCACGCAGAAGGGGCTCATTGCAAAGGATTCGCTGGTTCCGCAGCTGGAAGAGCTTGATAAGAAGCTAAAGGTTGCAAGGGCTAACCTTGGTAGCGGCACCCGCATTGGCCTGGACTGCCTCATCCTGGGGGATTCCGGAACAGGAAAAAACTTCATCGCCCATCTTGTGGCTTCCAGGATAACCGCCGCAGGCATTGCTTCCAAGGCGCCAAAGGTTGTTGATGCAGCCGATTGGGGAGAGTTCGCCGGTGATTTTGACAAGAACATAGGTGCCCTGAGGGACGGCATCCTTGTCATTACCAATGCCCAGAAACTCCTTCCCACAACAAGGGCCAAGGAAGTGAACCAGCTGGATAAGCTTTTCAGCCGTATGCGCAGTACCGAAGGTGCGCCCATAGTCCTTCTGTGCGGTATGCTCAACGATATGCTGGAGTTCCTGGAGCACAATAAGGCAGAGCGCAGCCTTTTTGAGTTCGAGCTAAAACTGAATGCCTTTGATATCGCAGACCTTGTGAAACTGACCCAGGAACTGTGGACGGAGAAATACAAAGTGAAGGCATCCGAGGAAGCCCTGAATAAACTGTCGTCCCATTTTGCCTGGTATATGCGCCAGAAGGAGGTGGGGTACAGCAACGGCCACCTCTCTGAAATGGTTGCCGAAACCCTCTTTGTGAATGCGGCCTCCAGGGGCGGCAAAATCATTGAGGAGCAGGATATCGACTCAGATAAGTGCTTCATTCCAAAGACGGAGGAAGAGATTCTGGCGGAACTTGACCAGTATATCGGCCTTCAGAGCGTCAAGGATGAGATCCGCGCCATCGTGAGGAATATCAAGGCCAGGAAGAAGGGTGGAATGAAGGAAAAGCTCCTTAAGGACCATTATCTTTTTACCGGCAATCCCGGCACGGGAAAAACCACCTTCGCCCGTAAGTTCGGGGAGGTGCTCAGTGCCATCGGGGCGCTGCCTACCGGCCAGTTCGTGGAAATTTCCGGCAAGGATTTCATCGGCCAGTATGTAGGAGACTCGGAGGCCAATGTGAAAAACTACGTGAATAAGGCAATGGGCGGCGTCCTTTTCATTGACGAGGCCTATGCCCTCAATGGCAGCAGCGGTGAAAAAGGGAGCTTTGGGATGGACGCCGTGAATACGCTCCTCAACCTTCTTGAAAACCGCAAGGGAGAATTCGTGTGCATTATGGCGGGCTACACCAAGGAGATGGCAGAATTCGTGAGGATGAATCCCGGCATTCCGTCCCGCTGCAATGTCACCATAGAATTCCCGGATTACAGCGCCGCGGAACTGGAACAACTGTTCAGGATGTACCTTGTCCGTAACGGTGAGACGCGCGGCGGTGAACCTGTCCGTTTCACCCTTGACGCCAAGGCCGATGAAATGCTCCCGAAGGTATGCGAGCGGATGTACTTAAGGCGCACCGACACCTTCGGGAATGCCCGTGAGGTAAGGAATCTCTTTGACAAGGCCGTCAAGAGGCTGAGGGCAAGGGGCGCGGAGGACGATGTAATCACTTATGCCGATCTTGTGGGCGAAGAGGCTACAAAGGAACTCTCCGTTGAGGACGTTATGAAGGAGATGGACCAGTTTGTGGGTATGGCATCCGTTAAGGACGCCATCCGCCGCATAGCAAGTGAGATTGCCGTCCAGAAGCGCCTCATAGAGATGGGGGAGGGATCGGAAGGCCTTACCAAGTACAATTTCATCCTTACCGGCAATCCCGGAACGGGAAAAACCTCCGTAGCAAATACCCTGGGGAAGATCTTCTATGCCCTTGGCGTCACGTCCACGGACCGCGTCACAAAGAAGGAACCTAAGGACATCATCAGCCAGTTTAACAATGAATCGGCCAAGGTGATGGACGCCGCAATTACGGAGGCTATGGGCGGCATCCTTTTCATAGACGAGGCCTATGGCCTGAATCCCGTGGACAATGCCGGACAGGGAACAAACCCCGAGGGCAAAAAGGCCCTGGATACCCTTATGACGCGTATGGAGAACGAGGCCGGAAAGTTTGTGGTAATCTGCGCGGGTTATCCAAAGGAGATGGACGATTTCCTGAAGGCCAACCCCGGGCTTCCGCGACGTTTCTCCCACCGCATCCACATTGACGACTACACCGCCGAAGAACTTCTGGAAATCTACGAGCGCGCCGCTAAGGCCAAGAAGTACAACTTCACCCTGGCCGATGAAGCGGCAAGGATGAAGGCCCTCAATATGTTCCAGAATATGGTGGCTATGAAAACAGAGCGCTTCGGGAACGCCGGCGAGGCCATCAAGAAAGTGGCCGAGACCAAGACCAACATCAACAACCGCCTTATGGCCGTTGATGAGTGGACGCCGGAAGTCCTTGCAAGCGCGCGCCTTGCCTACGTGGAGGATATCCCTTACGAAGAGCCGCAGAAGGTGTCCATTGAGGAGTGCCTTGCGGAACTGAACGAACTTATCGGCCTTGAAGGGGTGAAATCCTCCCTAACAAAACTTGCGCATACCATAAACAACGAGATTGAAAGCGCCCGTCTGGAGGGCCGCCGTCCGGATATTCCGCTTGGACATTACCTTTTCCTTGGCAATCCCGGCACCGGAAAGACCACCGTGGCGCGCCTTATGGGAAAGATCCTCTATTCTATGGGCGCCCTGCCGTCGCCCAAGGTTGTGGAAGTGGACAAGAGTAAACTTGTGGGCCGATTTTTAGGTGACACCCCGGCCATCACCTCCAACGTGATAAACTCGGCCATGGGCGGCATCCTGTTCATCGACGAGGCATATCAACTCTCAAGCGAGGGGTACAACGGAGGCGCTGGGGGCTATGGAAAGGAGGCTCTGGAAACCCTTCTTAAGAGGCTGGAAGACGACCGCGGAAAGTTTGTGTGCATAGCCGCCGGCTACTCCTATGAGATGCAGAGTTTCATTGCCGCAAACAGCGGCATTGAGTCCCGCTTCCCCCGCCGCAACTGGATTACATTTGAGGACTACACTCCGGATGAACTCTTCCGGATCTTTATGCTATATGTGAAGAAGGGCGGCTATACGCTGGATCCTATGGCGGAGCATGCCGTGAAGGCAAAACTGACCGGTCTTTACAACAACAGGGAACGTACATTCGGCAACGCCCGTGAGGCCCGAAACCTCTTTGACGATGTAAAGGGCAACCTCGCCGCCCGCCTTGCCGAGGATGGCGGCGCCCATACCCCCGAAGAACGTAAAACCATTATGATGGAGGATGTGCTATGATACAGTGTCCAGATTGCAGGCAGATGATCCCAGACGACAGCGCGTTCTGCGACCAGTGCGGTAAGGAACTTAAATGGTGCCCGGAGTGCAGGCGCCCCAAACGCGGCACGGAGTGCCCCGTGTGTGGCAGTGACCTCATCCCCGGCCGCAAGTACCTTGCTTCTCCCGTCACACCCGGCCCCGACCGGGTGTCTCCCGACCATTCCGTCACACCCGGCCCCTCTCCTGTCATTTCGAAATCTCCTTCAGCCCTTGTAGGCAACGGCTGGCGCCTCACCCTTCAGGAGGGCCCCTTCGGCCGCCGTGGAGGCATCTGGCCGGAACTCTCCTCCTGCCCGTACGTCTCCGGTAATCACGGCAAAATAGTCAAGTCCGGAGCCGACTGGGTTATTGAAGACTCCGGTTCCACCAACGGAACCTATGTGAACGGAGCCCGTATCCAGCGCCAGGTGCTTAAAAATGGAGACCGGGTAAGGATAGCAACCTTAGATTTTACTGTGGAATGAGACTGAGTATCCAGGCTGTCTGCCACAAAGGTCTAGTAAGGGACAACAATGAGGACGCCCTTTCCATCGGTGGTTTCTTCCTACGTGACGACACCTCAGAATTGACTGTAACAACTCCGGAGGAAGGCTTTTTCTATCTCCTTGTCTCAGACGGTATGGGCGGTCACGAAAGGGGAGAGGAGGCCAGTGAATTCACCCTGGAGCAGATTCAGGAGAGACTCTCTGCCCACGAAATTACGCAGGAGCGCTTTGAAGATGACCTCCGTGATGCTGTGGCCGATATTTCCCGTACTCTCAACGAGAGGGCTTATGCCGATGGTCAGGAGCGCCCTATGGGCTGCACGCTTACCGGGGTTATCTGGCACTACGGCAAAACTTATCTGGTGAATGCCGGCGATAGCCGCACTTACCGTTTCAGGGGCGGAATCCTGCGGCAACTTACAACGGACGAAACAGAGCGGGGAATTACCGGAGATAATAACGCCAGCAAACTTCTCCTGAACTGCATCGGAGGCGGCTGTGAGGGGTATCTTCGCATCAGCAGCCTTGACGGAAAACTCCTTCCCGGGGACACTCTCCTCGTCTCATCAGACGGCCTCTCGGATATGGTTTCTGATGAAGCCATAGAGGAGGCCCTTGCAAACGGCGCCACCGCGGAAGACCTTTTCAATATGGCCTGCGAAGGCGGCGGAGTGGATAATATTTCCATTATCCTTGCTACCATCAATTGAGATTAGTTTATGAGATCCTCTATTATAATAATCTTCCTCATTTTCCTTGCTACGGCAGCGTATGTCGCCTGGCATCTGTGGAGGATCACGCCCGGGACCTGGGTTGTGAAGAGCATCGTGGCCGGCCTTTTCCTTATCTGGATGGCGCTGGCCTTTGCAAGTATTGGTCTCAGGAAAAACGCTTCCATAGGCGCCATAACTGCCCTTTATGAGGTCGGGCATCCCTGGATGATAGCGTATCTGTATCTCCTCATCGCCTTTATTCTGGCCGATATTGGAAGGCTTGTAGGGCTTATCCCCAAGGACTGGCTCATCTCAAACTGGTACACGCTCTTGGGCCTTCTTGGAGTCATTGCAATCGTCCTTGTCCTAGGCGGCATCCACTATAAGCATAAGTTCAGGGAGAAACTTACCATAAAGACGGACAAGCCCTTGGAGAAGCCAATAACGGTGGTTCTTGCAAGTGACCTTCATCTTGGTTACAGCAACCGGAGGCCGGAATTATCTCGATGGATAGACCTCATTAATGCGGAGGATCCTGACTTTGTGCTTTTTGGCGGAGACATTGTGGATATCCAGTTGAGGCCTCTTCTGGAAGGGGATTTCGCCAGCGAATTTGCAAGGATAAAGGCTCCTATGTATACGGTGCTTGGGAATCACGAGTACATAAGTCAGGAGGAAGAGGCGGAAAAGTTCCTTTCCGCGGCCGGAATAACGCTGCTCAGGGACTCTGTGGCAAGGGTAGGGGACATTACTGTCATAGGGCGTGACGACAGAAGCAATCAAAACAGGAAGCCGCTCAGTGAACTGGCTCACTCCTTAAATGGCTTCACCATTCTTCTTGACCACCAGCCGTTCCATATGGAGGAGGCGGAGGAGGCAGGGATAGATTTTCAGTTCAGCGGCCACACGCACCGCGGGCAGGTATGGCCTCTTTCCTGGGTGACGGATGCCATGTATGAGAAGTCCTGGGGGCATCACATCCGCGGAAACACCCGCTACTACATCAGTTCCGGCCTTGGCATCTGGGGCCCCAAGATCAGGATAGGTACCCGTTCAGAGTACCTTGTGCTGCATATAGAATAGTTTCTGGTAAATATTGCTACATCCCCAGTAGAAGTGCAGGTGCAACCCTGAGCGTGGGCTCTGCCCGGCCGGCATAATCAGCCCCGACAGAGAGTCTGCCGGGGCTTTGTCATTTCCACCCGTGCCTGGGTGGTAAATAGTGGAGGGTTTGACTACAACTAGAATGAGGTACTAGACAGATACCATTCACCGAAATTAACAGATGAATAAAGATTGCCGATTCTCCCGTTGCCACCATACAACAATTGCTGGTCGCTCATCGTTACGCCGCTGATTATCACTGTGCCAGATGATCCAGAATACGCCTTGCCGATAAAACGAATGAAGCTGTATTCGCTTTCCCCGTTATTCTTTAAAGCATTTAGATAATCAATCCCGTCAGTGATGGTGATATCGCCGCAAGTGCCAGACATCCCGCATCCGATGCTTGCGGCGCCTTTGCCGCCGATAGATGTAATCTGACCTCCGCTGATGGTGATATTCCCGCAACTGCCACTATCCCCGCAGCCGATGCCTGCGGCATTGGAGCCACCCTTAGAATAAATTGTGCCCCCGCCAATCACGATGTTGCCGCAGGGAATTAGGCTTCTGCCTCCACCGATGCCGGCTCCTTCGCCAACCTGGGCATCGGCCTGAAGACTTCCCGTTCCGCTGATGGTAAGGGTGTACTCATCTCCGCTGCCAGTGTCATTATGCGCTGCAAGGATGACGGGATATTCGTTGTCAGCATGTATATCATTATTACCGACAAGAACGATGTTAGCATTACCCAGGCAGTGAATGGCAGCGTGATCACATCCATCGGGAGCGTGGAACGCAACGCCACCCAAGGTCACCGTGGCGCCGTCGGGCACGGTGATGTAACCATCGCCACTACTACTGAAGTGCCCAGAGATAATATCTCCGTTCTGGGCGGCGAGAAACAGCTGGTCTTTACCATCAGTGGTTGTGACATTATCAAGGACGACAAGCCGGTTCATATTGAGGTGCACAGGATACATATTGTTCTTTGCCAGGGTCTTGCCGGTGATGGAACGCGTGTAAGTATAGGTGACGTCGGTGGCGGTGAAAGTGAGTTCCTGGCTGTCGGCCACGGGGAGCATGGCCACATAGATGGGGCCAGTAAGGTTGGTGGCCGGCGAAGCGGGCGTGATGATGTAGGTGTTTGTACCGTCGGTAACGGCGAATTCAGTCAGGTCCGTGGTGATGGCCGTGCCGCTCCAGTTCTCGACGGTAAACTCTCCGATGGCCAGCTGGTTGGAGAGCAAGGCTCTTCCGGGCAGTTCAAGCCCATTGAGGGTGCCGTCAAAGACTGCCAGGTCATAGCTCTCGGCAAGAGTGGCCAGCGTGCCGTCCTGGGCGCTGAGCTTGCTGAAATCGATGGTGGCAGCGTCGCTGTCCACATCGGCATCGGCAGCTACCGTCGCCAGGGCTATCGAGGCGGGATAGATGTAGCGCACGGCACCGTCCTCCGCCGGGTTTTCCAGCGTCACGGTGATATCGGCCTTCTGGCCGTCTACGCGGATATCGTCAATGGTCAAAGCATTACTTACGGCCAGGGCCGTGGCGCCGCCGCTCTGCTTGTATATGACCGCAATCTGGTCACCTACGGCAAAGGTCTTCTTGCCGGTAGCGTCCAGGGCCTTGGTGGTGGCGTCCAGCCCGACGGTGGCCGTGAGCGTGATGGTCTTGTCCGGGGCGGGGGTCTCCTCCGGAATGATCAGTTCTTCTTTCAGGCTGTTGCAGCCGATGGTGAGAGCGCCCGCAGCGAAGAGGGCGGCAAAGCTCAGAAATTTGTGGGTCTGTGTCATAGCTTTCTTCGTTTTGGGTTCATTACCAGTCTTCTTCGTCCTTACGGTTGTAACTCTCGGTACCGCCGCCCCTAGGCTCATATCCGGCCTTGTGGGCGGGAAGGGCGATACCGGAAAGCGGATAGAAGCCCACCGCCCCGGAAGCGTTAATGCCTAGAACGTAAATCCCGTCAATCTCAGTGGCCACGTCCCGGCCCACGAGGATGTTGCCTCCGGGGGCGTTGTCGGCGGCCGATGCTTCAGCCAAAATCTCGAGGGGGACGTCGGCCTTGTCGGCTATGATGACTACTGCCGTGCCCTTTGGAATGACGCTGCCGTCGGTTCCCAGGCGGTAGAGGTGATAATCCGCGTCCATGGTGTAGGCCGCAGCACCCGCAGGGAGGGTGTAGCCGGATCCGCTGTCGTAGAACGTGCCCCAGTACGCGGTGACGCCGTCCTTGGTGCCCTGCACCAGTGTTAGGTCGGGCGAAGGAGCCACGTACGGCGTCATCGTCTTGCCGGCGATGGCGGTTCTCTGGTCGTCGTTCAGACTGCCGGTGTAGATGGTAGTGCCGTCAGTGTAATTGAGGCCAGATTGGATGCGGACGGTGCCATTGTAGCCATTTGCCCTTACCGTGCCGCCGGCAAGGAAGATGTTTTGGCTTTGGATGCCATACGTACCACCATTTGCCTCGACAATGCCGCCGTTGATGGTGATTCTGCCGTTGAAGTAGGCATAGATGCCTCTACCACTGTTCCCGCCAGTGGCTGTCACGTAACCGCCGTTGATGGTGATGATGCCGCGGTAGGCATGGATGCCGTCACCACTGTTCCCGCCAGTGGCTGTCACGTTACCGCCGTTGATGGTGATGACGCCTTGCTCCATGGCGTAGATGCCGTTTCTACTCCCTGAACTGCTGGCGTCGACGTTACCGTCGGTGATGGTAATGCCGCGTCCGCAGATGCCATCAGAACCACTTGCCTTGACGCTGCCGCCATTGATGGAAAAATTGCTGCTGGCGTAGATGCCAGGATCAGCCCCTGTGCCGATGGCTTCAACGTTACCGCCTTTGATGGTAATGTCGTGGCCGCGGATGCCATGATTGCCATTGGCAGTCACGTTACCGCCATTTATAATGATGTCGCTGGCGTCGATGCCATAATTGCCATTGGTAGTCACGTTACCGCCATTTATAATGATGTCGCTGACGGAAATGCCGGTACTACTAAAACCGGCAGTAACAATAATCTGCCCTGTGCCATTGCTCTGGCCGTAGATAGTGATATTGCCGGCACGAAAAACTTCGACAACTTGTTCGCTTGAGTTTAAAGTAAGCCTTGCATCGTCCGCCAAAATGAGATGGTTTTCTTCGTTATAGAGCACTAAATTACTGAGGCTGACCTCACCGCTGACGACATACCAGCCGATTGATCCGGTGATTGGGGTACCATATTCGGTTTGCGATTCGGTGATGGGTATGGCCATCGCACTCTTTTCTGTGCCGTCGGCGTCGATGTAGGCTACAGGACTTAATTCTGCCCACTTGGCGTAGAGCGTGACAGTGGCGCCATTGGTGGCGGTGAGGTTGCTAACGCTCTGGCCGTCGGTGTAGACCACCGCTCCGTTCGCCGAGGTGCTCCATCCGGCAAAGTTGTATCCCTCTTGGGTGAATGCGTTGGAGGTGAGCACTTTTTCTTCACCGTAAGTGAACGGCTCGTCATCCATATTACCCGAACCGCCGTTGGCATCGAAGTGGACGGTGTAGGTGTGGGCAGTCCACTTGGCGTAAAGGTCTATAGTGGCGCCGTCGGTGGCGGTAAGGTTCGAGACCTCCTCACCGTCTGTGTAAACCACATCACCGTTTGCTGAGGTGCTCCATCCAGTGAAGGTGTATCCCTCTCGGGCGAAACCGTTGGCGGTGAGTGCTTTTGTTTCACCGTAAGTGAACTGCTCGTTACTCATCACGCCCGAACCGCCGTTGGCATTGAAATGGATGCTGTAGGTATTGATAGTCCACTGTGCATAGAGGTCTATAGTGGCGCCGTCGGTGGTGGTAAGGTTCGAGACCTCCTGGCCGTCGGTGTAGACCACCGCTCCGTTCGCCGAGGTGCTCCATCCTGTGAAGGTGAATCCAGTGCGGCTCACACTCTGGATGGTCTTCGCCTGGTCGTAGGTCATGGCCAAGTCGGTATAGTTGTTGGTGCCGTCGTTATGATGAAGACGCAGGGTGTACGTGATGGGGGTCCAGTTGGCTGTGTAGGTCTTGTTGCCGTGGCTATGGTTGGCAATGGTGACGGTAGTGCTAGGAGTGCTGCCGTTGCTGCCCGTCCAGCCGTCAAAGGAGTAGCCTGGTTTGATTGGATTATTCAGCGTTAATGTGGCCGTCTCGTAGTGGTAGGTAGCGGGGTTCTCCGTAGCCACACTGCCACCGTCAAGGTCATAGGTGACGGTGTAAACATAGTTGGCGTCAAGCGAACAGAGGTTGCTCTCGGTGACGCCACAGCCTACGAGGTCATTGCCCGCAAGGTCTTCGACGGTGCCGCTCAGGCCCGTAACGTTCAGGCTGCCGGAGGCACTGTTACCGATTGTACCGCTGAAAGTGAGCACGTTGGTGCCGGTACCGGCCACATAACTGAGGTCGCTCCAGTTGTTGTTGGTGGTGAGTTTCGGCGTGCCTGTCACTTTAACAATTTCGTTGAATGCAACACTCACATAGACCGTATTGCCTCTGGCGTGATAGCCGGGAGCCAAGGAGAATGCCAGCACGGTGGGGGCTGTTTCGTCCACCGCAGTAAACTTTGCGGTGACATTCTTGGCATACCAGGTGTCTGCATTATCGCCAGAGGCATCGAAACGGATTCCTACAGTGCTGAGACCGTTTAACTCGCTCTTCTTCGCGACGATAAGTTTTCCGTCGGAAGCCCGGTATCCAGACTTGAACTTCTGAGTATATAACTTTCCTACTGTATTGTTATATGGACTGAAGTTCCATGCAGGGTCAACAGCACTACAGTTGTCTGTAGCAGAAGTGAGCGGGAAGCAAACGCTGGCATATGTAGTAAGGGTACTTCCGGGCTTATGAGCAAAACTGGCCAGATAGTGTGAATACGTAGGAGTGCCGGGATTTCCCTCACTAGCACTGTCATCAAAACTGGTTGTCCTGTTCACCAGTAACTGAATGTGCTGGTAACCATCATCTTTTTCCGCTTCATCTAAAGTCACAACCATACGCAACTCTGCTCCAGCAGCCACAAGGTAGGCCTGAGGTGCCGCATTGCTGAAATAAGTAGACATAGACACGGCGTGGTAACCTTGGTCGAAACCATCGTGAGTAATAGTAACAGGACCACTCGCAACAGTGACGGATTGCTCGGCATAAACATTACTGCTGTTAACGTTGGTACCGGAAGTGAAACTGCGTTGGCTTTTGGTAAGATAAAAACCACCGGCGTCGGTGAGTTCCAGTTTGTAACTGCGGGAAGTGTTGTCCTTGTAGTAGGAGTAGGCTCCGCTTCCGGCACTTTCCGTCACCTGTATGGTCCTGCTGGTGGCGTCGTCCGCGGCAAATGTGAATTCGCCGGTCAGCGCGTTGGAGTTTGCCCCATTCACCTTGGTCACGTTGTAGTGCTGCCCGGCAAAGGCACTCAAATTAACAAAACGGTACTTCACCGTCTCCGCCACCGCCGTGTTGGTGCGGGTAATGGTAAATGTGGTAACGCCGTTGCTGGTGCTGGAGGAGATTTCCCATCCATTCTCTGCCGCCATTGCGCCCTGCCCAAAGGCCAGGATGGCGATGAGTGCTGCTAATATCTTGTTTTTCATCTTGGTCTGGGGTTTATAACACGTTTTCAGGCGCTTCGATTACACCGCTGGGAGCGGGGGAGAATGCGGGCTGGGAAACCGCAATGCCGGTAGCACTGAGGAACTTTCCCTGTTCACCCAGTTTATCGGCCGCTATGGACTTTGTAGCAAAATAGAGAGCATCGTCGGAGCCGGTAATCTGGAAGTTGTAAGTATCGGCCGCAGTGGACTCGTTCCTCAAAGAAACATAGTAGAGATGGTCTCCGGGGGCAGATGCGGGAGTGACGGTGATGTCGCCATAAGCGGGCGCCCAGCCGCTGGAGTAACCAAAACTCTGCACCAGTTTGCCGCCCGCTGCCGATATTGTAAAATCCTTGGGGTCATAGGCGTTACCGCCCTTGGTGAAGCCAAAGCGATAAATGCTCTGCTGGTTCCGGAAAGTGACGCTGCCTTCAGTTTGTACGGTGGTGCCCACAACGGATTTTACGGTTGCAGTGGCAACGGCATAGTCAAAATTAGCCGCGATGGCATCCAGGGTGCCTGCCTGGGCGGTGTAATTCCAGGTTTCCCTTGGGAAGAGAAGCGTGAGGACGGCATCGGCCACAACACCGCTGGTCTGAGTGAGTGTGCCCGAGAGGGTGGCCTTGGTGTTGTCCGTCCCGTTTGGCGTGGCACTCAGCGTGCCGATTAAGGTTCCTTCCAGGAAGACCTTCACGGGTTCATCTTGTACCCAGTATGCGTTGATGGTGCTGCCGGCAAGGGCGAGGGCCTTTGTATCGGCCCCCTTGCTGGCCTGAAGGGAGAGCCACAGGCATCCTTCCGGGACTTCGACGGAGGGCGCATCATCCTTGGATAAGTCGTCTTCCTTCCGGCAGGAGGTCCAGAGCGCCGCGCCCATAAGAAAGACGGCGGCGATAACGGTTCTTCTTGTCATAACCAGTCCTCCTCCGTTAAAAGTCTTCTACGCTTCCGTAACCGGTGCGGTCCCATTCGGTGTCCTGGGAACTCAGGGTATTCGGGGTACCCCCTTCCAGGAACCACATCACATAATTTGTGGAATCGCAGACGATTCTCTCCGTTTTGAGTTCCACGGCATCGGCCTTAGGAGCCTCATACACTACTTTTGTTCTAACTTCCATATTATTTTTGTTTCTTTAATTCGCCAAAGGCCCTTCGGAGGGACACCACCAGAAGGGGCAGCCACACGGCGGCAAGCAGTGCGGCAACAACAATCAGTATGATGGTCTTGGTGTCCATAATCTACCATTACAAAGATTAACATTATTATCCAATAATGTGTCCGCGTGCGTAAAAATCTGAAAAATTGACGGAGACGAACACTTTTTCCGTATCTTTGCACCGATGACACCGGCGTTCACATCGCAGGATCTTCTGCTCAGCACTTCGCTTGCGGTCTATATGGCCACAAGCATAACCTTTGCGGCCGTTCGCTGGGGACACAAGTGTGAGCCCTTCGCCCGTCACGCGGACTACTACTATCCCGCCTGGAAGACGCTGGTGCTCTGCTACCTGTCCAATATCCTTATGGCACCCTCCATCTGGATGCCCCAGGAGACAGATGCCGTCCTGCAACTGAGGATGCTCCTTATCCTGGCTTCGCCCTTTTTCTGCGCCATACTTCTGTTCAGTTACTTCGGGACCATCCTTGGAAGCAGCGGATGGCGCCGGCCCGTCTACGCACTCATTTTCCCCTTTGCCGCAATGGCGGTCTTCTCCACGGTGCTGGTGTTTATCCCCGGAACGCAACTTCAGGGCTCTTTCTGCAGGGCATTCTTTGCGGTAGGCGGCACGCTGGCGCTCATATACATCGGCTGCTATGTCCTTGCCATACGGATGATAGTTCTGGAACTGAGGCGTTCCCTGGAAGAGGAGTACTCCAATCCCAATGACTTTCCCAGGCGGTTCGCCTCCGGGATCCTGTGGATTCCGCTGGTGCACCTTGCCGTAAGCCTGACGGGCGCCTATGTGGGCTCCGTCGCCTCGCTTGCGGCCTGCCTCCTGGCGTTATCGGCCATCAGCGTGGTGTTTCTCATCGGCGTACTGCCGCCTCACCGCTCGGCCGATGTCCGTTCGCTGGAAAAAGATGCTGACGTCCTTACGGAAGAGAGGAAGGACGAGATTGAGAAGGCCGTCCGCCACCTGGTAGAGGAGGAGAAGGCCTATCTTGACCAGCACCTTACGCTT
>ONOQ01000046.1 GCA_900319485.1 uncultured Bacteroidales bacterium
GCCTCTCCGTGCTTGTTTTTGCGCTTGTCCAGGTAGAATTTCAGGGGCATAAATGTGGTTTTCACAAAGTTAGAAATTCGTTGGCATTTTTGCAAGCGCTTTGAAAAGGCTTGTCTGGCTGGTTTTTGTCGAAAGTCGATTTTGAAACCTTGATTTTGGCCGAAAACAGCGCCTTTCGAACATGCGACTTCGTATTAGAATACTATAAGCTCCGGAGAAAAGATCTTTGAAAACGCTGGTACTTTTATAGTAAAAAACGAAAACAAATCTAATTAAAAAACACATATGAATAAACAACTTTATCAAAGAATCAACCGCGCGCTGTCGCACATCAAGGCAGACGAAAATGGCGCGGAAACACTGAGGCGGTACAATCGGGAAATGGGATGGTTCGACGCCGATCCCGGCAGGGCCGCCTGCCTGAAACTCCTTGCAGACCTCTGCGCCCGCGTGCACCACGACGGGGTAGTCCTCTCCCCCGGCTACGGCTTTGTGACAAACTCCCTTGTAATGAAACTGGCCGGTATCCACGCGGTTAATCCGGTGGATTGGGACCTGCCTTTCGACCGCTTCATCCAAAGTTTCCATCCGGGTTGCATCATCCCCATTGAGACAGGAACGGGCGGCCTGGAATCGGCTCGAGAGGTGCTCAGGGACAGGGATGGCGATTTTATCATCGAGAACGAGCCGGGCATATTTGATGTCACTTTCCTGGACGGCGAAGAGTTCAACCTGGCCAGGATCCAAATCATCACCTACACCGGGCTGGACCGCTTTCAGCGCGTTGTCAAAGAGGGATGGAAGCCGCTGGACGAGGCCACGCTGCGCCACTTCGGCCGGGGAACGACCGATGGCTCCATCTGGTTTGAAACCGACAAGATGCGCGAATGGCTGACCGACTTTGGTCCGGAATCGATGTCTGACCTGGTTTTGCTGCGGGCACTCTACTACCCCAGGCGGATTGCCCTATTCCCGGAAATCCTCCGGCGAAAGCTCCGCCCGGACACCATTCCGTCCACCGGTGATGCCCGCGCCGACCGGATTCTTAGCGATAGCTATGGCATCCTGGTCTATCAGTCTCAGGTCTGTCAACTGAAAAACCTCGGCCTTCCGATCCCCGACCATGAATACGACCTGGCCCTCAAGGGGCACGAGGTGGCCCGGACCCTTATGTCGGTGGAGGCACTTTACCCGGGGAGGCTAAAAACCTCCCTGAGGTAAAAAGGAGGTGCCAGGGATAAAGATTTCGGAAAAGCCTTGCTTCATTTTAAATTAAATAAAACTATATATTAAAAGTATTATTTGCAATTAAATTAAACTTTACTATATTTGCAGAAGTAAAAGAAACGACCTATGATCAAAAGATTCTCAGATGCTGAAATCCTCCAGATGCTGGGGCTGCGCTTCAAGCAGTATCGGGTGGCGCTGGGGCTTACGCAGGCCGAGTTGTCCGCCAAGGCGGGCGTTTCGGTGATGACCATCCACAAGTTCGAGACCGGGACGGCCCGCAATGTCACGGCACGGCCCGCAATGTCACGGCCACAACACTCATTTCCCTGATGCGTTACACCGGCCTCATTGAAAATCTGGACACCCTCATTCCCGAAGTTCCGGAGTCCCCCTATTCTAATCTGAACAGTAAGCAGAGAGTAAGACACAATGGCAACAAAAAGCAATAAAGATATACAGACGCTGACGGTCTCCCTGTGGGGTGTGAACATTGGAACGCTCCAGTGGAATCCGCGCACCCAGTGCAGCCTGTTCTGGTTCTCTCCTGACTATTTTGCGGGCGGTTACGACATAGCGCCCATCACCCACCCCAAGGCCCAGCAGAGCCCGGCCATAGCCATTCCCGGCATCAAGGAGCCCAAGATTTACCAGGGACTCCCCTCTTTTCTGGCCGATTCCCTGCCGGATCGCTGGGGTAATGCCGTGTTCGACGCCTGGTTCAAGGAGGAAGGTCTTCACGAGAAAGACAAGACTCCCCTGACCAAGCTCTCCTTCATAGGAAGGCGCGCTATGGGTGCCCTGGAGTTTTACCCGGTGCTGGACAGCGGCTTTTACGATAATGAACAGGTGCGGATAGACCGTCTGTACCAGCAGGCCCAGCTGATAGAGCAGCAACTTGCCGGCAAGAGCATTCCTGCCGGAGAGCCGCTTACACGCCGTGCACTCACGGCCATCGGGACTTCCGCCGGTGGCCGGCAGATGAAGGCCATCATTGCCATTGCCCCGGACGGAACCATCTACTCCGGCCAGACCGGTGCCAGCCCGGAACTTGAGCACTGTATCATCAAGTTCAACACGCCGGAACACGCCTTGTCCGAGACGGAAATGACGTACTTCCAAATGGCACGTCAGTGCGGTATCACAATGATGGACAGCCGCCTTATTGAGGTGGAAGGGACCCGGCACTTCCTGACGCGCCGCTTTGACCGCAAGGACGGAGAGAAACGCTTCGTGCAGACCCTTGCCGCTGTGGATCCTGACGCCCATAGTTACGAAGATATGTTCCGAACCTGCCGGGAACTGGAGATTCCCAAGCCGGAAATTGACGAACTGTTCAAGCGCGCTGTGTTCAATGTGTTCACTAACAATACTGACGACCACGAGAAGAACTTCTCCTTCCTGATGTCACCAGAAGGTCAATGGCATTTGGCCCCGGCCTATGACCTCACCTTCATCATCGGCACGAATGGCATCGAACCCGAAAAGGCACACTGTATGTCCATTGGCGGCAAATACACGGACATCACCGCCGAAGACCTGATTAGTCTGGGTAGGGACAACTCCGTGAAGAATCCGGAAGAAGTGATAGACTGCGTTCTCAAAGGCACGGAGAACTTTGAGGAACTTGCCCGAAATAACGACGTGGACAGTTTCCACATTGAACTCATATCCAAGCGCTTGCAGGAACTGCGCCCGGAAGGCAGGAAGATCATCCGGACCGTACCGGAAGTCTTCTCTTTTACGACAGAAGACGGACATACCGTTTCCAACATTCGCTTTGAGCGCACGGAGAAAGGCAACATTCATTTTCTGGCCACTATTGACGGACGGGATGTGAAACACGTCTTTACTCCTAAGAAAAAAGAGTGGCAGGCCATCCTGGATGCAGGTTTTAACCACATGAGCAATCAGCAGAAAATGATCCTGGCCGATGAGTATCTTCTGGGTAAGGTCCGATAAAAAGTCCCGGCCCCGCAGTTGGCAGCCGGGACGGGACGGAAGGGAGAACCGGAGACGGTGTCCCGTTCAAGGACGAGATTGCGGAGGAAGTAAAGAAAATGGTGAATAATTATGACTGACTTTGCGGCGATAGACTTTGAGACGGCCAATGAGTGTCCGTCCAGCATTTGCTCTGTCGGCGTGGTGATTGTGCGGGACGGTGCTGTGGTGAACTCGTTCTATTCGCTGATTCATCCGGAGCCGGAATACTACCAGTGGTTTTGTATGCGGGTTCACGGGCTGTGCGCCGAGGATACGGAGGATGCGCCTGTTTTCCCTGCTGTCTGGGCCAAGATTGAGCCGATGATCGAAGGGTTGCCACTGGTGGCGCACAACTCCCCTTTCGACGAAGGATGCCTGAAGGAAGTCTTCAAGGTGTATCGGATGGATTACCCGGACTACGAGTTTTTCGACACGCTGGTCACGGCGCGGCGGCATTTCCACGGCACACTCCCCAACCACCAGTTGCAGACGGTGGCGGCCGCTTGCGGGTACGATTTAACCCGGCATCATCATGCCCTGGCCGATGCTGAAGCCTGCGCAGCCATTGCTCTGAAAATACTATAAACTCCTGTTCGATTATCACAATCTTTTGATATAACAAAAATTATATTTATTTTTGCACTGTTATATGATGTATGTATAATAGTGCAAATTATATATGGATTCTGTAAACATCGCGGGCATTTCCATTCCGCTCAGAACATGGTCAAAGGATGAATTGAAAGGACTTCCGGTCATTTATTCCTTCAGCTACCGCTTCTATGACTTTTCTTTCAGGGGGAGTCAGATGATTCTTCTGGAGTCTGGTAAAGAGCATTCTACACCAACCGCATATAGAAAAGCGGCCGACCGCATTGAAGAGAGGTTCGGGCGACCTGTTGTGTTTTACTTTGACAGCCTCGTTTATTACCAACGCAAGCGATTGGTAGAGCATGGCGTATATTATATCTGCGGTGAAAGAGATGTATTCCTGCCCATGCTTTTGGCATCCCAGGTGAAGAAGAAAAAGGCATCGGCCAAACTCTCAGCAGCCGCACAGTACCTGCTCATGTTTCACCTACAGGTGGAATCGATTGACCATCGGCCTATTCAAGAATTGGCGAAGTCACTTCCCTACTCCTATATCAGCATCGCGAAGGCGGTCCAGAACCTGGAAGAGCTTGGGCTATGCCGAAGCGGACGGGATTCGGTTGGGAATAAATCCATTGAGTTTGGATTGAGCGGGAAAGAGTTGTGGGAGAATGCGAAACCCTTTATGGCATCCCCGGTCAAAGAGCGCTTTTACTGCACCGGTCTCCCGGATGGGCACTTTCCAGCTTCTGGAATATCGGCCCTTTCGATGTACTCTCATCTGGCTCCAGATTCTGAACAGACGATTGCCGCATATGCAAAAGACTGGAAGAAAGAGCAGTTTGAGAACCTGAACACGTTTGAAGGACCGTATATCGTGGAATTTTGGAGATATCCTGCCGCACGCACTAAGAGCGTGGACAAATTATCACTATATTTGACTTTGGAAAATGATCCGGATCCCCGGGTCCATAAAGAACTTGAGTTCGTGTTTGAAAGTGTATGGAAGAAATCGTAAACGGAATTGATGTTTTCAGGGAGGCGTTTGCTCCTTTTGCTGATTCATTCATCGTCATTGGCGGCAGCGCATGCAGGGCTGTCATTCCAGAGGGAGATATCAGGCCCAGAAAGACGACGGATATAGACATGGTTTTGGTGCCTCAGGAATTGTCAGCGGGCTTTGTCTGCACTTTCTGGAAATTCATCAAGGAGGGCGGGTATAAGTTTGCCTCTAGAAAGAACTCTGGCGGCGACCGGCGCTATGTCTTCTACAGTTTCGTCGATGGAAAAGAGGGGTATCCCGACCAGATTGAATTACTGTCCAAGCCAGACGAATCCATCGGCACACCGGCTGAGCATCACATCGAATACATTGATACTGGTGAAGAGTATTCCCATTTGTCGGCCATTATCCTGGACAGGAACTATTATGATTATTTGGCGGCGCACTTTGAGGTGATCGACGGAATACGATATGCATCGGCCGATGCACTTGTATGCCTGAAAGCGCTGGCGTACTTGAATCTGCTTTCCGATAAAAAGGCCGGGAAAAGAGTAAATGCCGATGATATCAAAAAACACCGCCGAGATGTCATTATGGCTGCAGCTTATCTGCCCGCCGGAGAGCAATACAAGGTGGGAGAAAACATCCGTAAGATGCTGGATGAATTCCTCCTGGCTATGGACGATGCCTCTGTAAGGCAATCTCTCAAAGGTTCTCTGGAGATTGACGATGTTGTTTTGGACGGCGTTCTTGGGGTATTAAGAGAGGGCTTTGTGTTATGAGAATTCAGTATGCATCAGACCTCCATCTGGAGTTTGCCGATAACTGGCGCTATCTCAAGCAGCACCCGCTTGAAAAGACGGGTGACGTACTGGTACTGGCTGGAGATATCGGCTATCTGGGCGATGATAATTACTCCAAGCATCCCTTCTGGAATATTGTTTCCGAGCAGTATGAACAGGTGCTGGTCGTCCCCGGGAACCATGAGTTCTACAAGTATTATGACATTGCCACGCTTAAGAACGGAGAGTTGCTCCAGATTCGGCCGAATGTTAAAGTTTACTACAACGCAGTGGTTACGCTGGGCAACGTGGACTTGATTCTTTCCACAATGTGGGCGCACATTCCCCTGCAGGACGCATTTGCCACTGAGTCCGGCGTAACGGACTTCCACCTGATTCTGTACAACGGCGAAACGCTGAACTTTGAGCAGTTCAATAGTGAGCACAGGCACTGCATGGATTTTCTGCTGGAGGCGTGTTCATCGGCCCAGGCTCCTCACAGGGTCATCGTCACGCATCACGTGCCGTCATTTGTACTATCCTCCCCTGACTTCAAAGGAAGCCGGATAAACGGGGCCTTTACGGCCGAAGAATATGACTTTGTGGAGAGTTGCGGTGCCGATTATTGGATTTACGGACATTCGCACAGGAACATTGACGCTGTAATTGGAAAGACACAATGTGTTTCCAATCAGCTGGGATATGTGTTCTTGGGCGAGCACAAGACATTTGATGCTGGAAAATACATTGAAGTATAGCAAAACAGCGGATTGTATTGATGAACCATTGCGTTAAATAGTGCAATGGGGAATCGAATTATACGCGGTCTCCCCTGCCTCCATGTTTGCCCCTGGTGCTTAACTCTTTCATTATCAGCGTGTTATAAGAATCTGATTGTGCGGAATGTTCAACCAGAATTGCATAATTCGCTGGAAATCAGCCGCTTATCCGCCAGGGCATTTGCCCGCCAGGCGCAGATCCGCCGGCAGTGCGGACTGATTAATCGGCCTCACTTATCATGCTTTCCATCAAAAGCACCGCCTTTGTCAGGTCCTCCTGGAAGGCGGTGTGTTCGTGCAGGAAGGACGGATTTCCCTGTGAGAGTTCGTTGAATAGATCCTTGGACATGGAGTTTGCGTAGTCCGCTATGGTGTCCTCAATATGGTCCATCTCCCTTTCGGACGTGGAGTGTTCATAGACCTTCAGTTTCTGGTGGAAGAAGGCGTATGCCTGCTCTACGGCGTTTTTATCGGCCTTCATTTCACGCAGTTAAGATGTTCCTGATAGGCATAGCCCTGACTGGCCAGGAGGCGGTCCATCTCCTCCCGCTCCACGTTGAAGCAGTAGCAGATCTGGTCCAGGTTGTCGAATATCTCGTCCCTAAGGAGGAAATTGATGGTGGAGACCAGCATGGGGATGTCACTGAGAGGAAGGTGGTCCATAGCGTTTACCTTCGCCTTATCCAGGATATTCCCTCGTTTGTGGAATAGTACAGGTGGCCGTCATTGGTCTGGGCCAGCAGTTCCCTGCCGGCATCCTGGACGGCGATGAAGGTCCTGGCCTGGGAACTTGTATTTCTGGAAATCCAACTGATGCCCTTGTTGGAGGAATAGTACACGCCTTTATCTGTGACGGCGATTATCTTGCCGTTGTAAGGAACAAGGTCGCGGAAGGTGCCGCAACTGCTGCCGGAGTACCGGGAAATCCATGAGATACCGCGGTTGGTGGAGTATTCGATGCGGTTGTTGGCAGGGTTGATCCTGATCAGTTCGTTGTTGAAAGTTATAAGTTGTGGCATAACGGTATTTGAGTATTGGTTTTCTATTTTTGAACTTTAATATGCCTTTCAATGACCTTGCTTCCTTCCACAACCTCGAAGCAGTCAGTCCCGTCCTCCAACTGCTGCCGATGGAAGCGGTATGAAGGATGGTCCTTGACGGCTTTCTTTGCGGCGGCAAGAGCCTGCTCCCCATCCGGGTAGCGGAAAACCAGCGCGTCGTCCTTATGCGGCGCGGCCTTCCGCTCGTACGCCAGCATCCTGGCATCCTCATATCGCGCACGGTCCTCGTCAAACTGGCGGTCCCATTCGCGGTAGTACTCCATCCTGGGGTCCTCGAACAGGGACATCTGGACGGCCGATTCGTGTGTCAGGCGTGAAACTCCAAGGCCTACCTGGCGGATGGGCGTGACGCCGTCCCAAATCTCCGGGAGCATCTTGCGGGCGGCATTCAGGATGATGGCAGTGACATCTGACGGCTGCTCCAGGGTGGTCTGCTTCTGAGCCACCGTGAAGTCTTTGTACTTGACGAACATAGACACGCAGGAAGCGCGGAAATCATCCCGGCGTATGCGGTGTGCCACGATGCAGGCCACGTTGAAAAGGGCCCTGTCGATATCCTTGGGATTCACCAGATCCATCTGAAAAGTACGCTCGGCACTGTAACTCTTGGCCTCGGCAATCTCTGTCTTAACCGGGGAATCGTCCCGCCCGTTGGCGTTCTCGTGTAACTGCACGGCGAACTTCTGACCCACCAGCCGGGTCAGAGAGCCCATGCCGATTGCCGCCAGTTGGCCGATGGTCCTGATTCCATACGCCACCAGCCGCTCTTCCGTCTTCTTCCCTACCCAAAGGAGGTCCCTCACTGGCAGAGGCCACATTTTGGAGGGAACTTCATCGGCCCAAAGCGTATGCACCTTGTCTGGCTTCTCGAAGTCCGAGGCCATCTTCGCAAGGAGTTTATTTGAGCCGATGCCGACATTCACCGTGAAGCCCAGCGTATTCCTGATCTGGTCCTTCAACTTAGTTGCCACAGCCACGGCATTTTCCGGCGTGCAGCGAAGGCTCATATCGATGAAACACTCATCAATTGAGAACTGCTGCAGGATGGGCGAATAACTCCGGCAGATGCCGATAAAGTCCTCCGAGCACTGCTTGTACCACTCCCAGTCTCCTCGCATGATTATAAGTTCAGGGCACTTTCTGAGCGCCATTGAGACCGGTTCCGGGACGCGTATGCCCAGTTTCTTGGCCGGGATGGAGGCGGCAGTCACGATGCTTCGGCGGTCAGAGGGATCTCCGGACACGACGGACGGAACAAGCCGGATGTCCGGCTTGCCCTCCTTCACCAGTTTGACGCCCAGCCAACTGACAAAGGCGCTGTTCACGTCGATATGAAATATGATGCGGGGCACTGTGCTACGAATTTACGGAAATTTCAGCAGTTATTTTATCTTGAGCAGTGGTTTGGCACAAACAGTCGTTAGTTTTGCAGCAACAAATGAATTGAGTTATGCTTGAGATTGTTTTTTCCGTCGCCCTGTATATCGGCGCTGTCGTCCTCCTGGTAAAAGGTGCATTTGCCTTCTGCAATAACAGCCATGAGAACGTTGTCACTGAGCCGTAGGTTTTCTGCGGCATTTCCGGGAATTCTTCGTACCTTAGTCAGCAATATGAGAACGTATAACAATATTGAGCGTCCGGAGTTCACGCCGGAGCGCATTACAGAACTTAAGGCCGATGAAATATTCGTGTTCGGCTCCAACCTTGCAGGTATGCACGGCGGTGGCGCAGCCTATATTGCCTTCAGGCAGTTTGGCGCCGTGATGGGATGCGGCGTGGGGCTGCGGGGGCAGAGTTATGCCATTCCCACAATGCAGGGCGGCGTAGAGACCATCAAACCCTATGTGGATGATTTCATCGCCTTTGCAAGGGAGCATCCTGAACTCTTCTTCTATGTCACCCGCATCGGCTGCGGCATCGCCGGTTTCCGGGACAAGGAAATTGCCCCGCTGTTCAGTGAGGCCGTGGGTCTTCACAATGTCTGTCTCCCGGAGAGTTTCGTAAAGGCGCTTAATTAGTCGTTAAAAATGACTATATTAGCGGTATGGTTTACGCAATAATTGGAATCATAGTTGCCGTGGCGTTGTTCCTGATATTCTGGGACGACCACGACCGTTCGTACAATAAAGCCGAAAAAGGCCAGAAAAAGCCCCAGCAGAATCATTATCAGAAGGAAGCCCCAAAGGCGCATTTCACTTCCGCTTCTCCAAAGACGGAGCCAAAGAAGGAACAGCCAAAGGTGGAAAAGAAGCCGTCCGGGCCATCGCTGAAGGACCAGATCATAGGTGAGATTGAGGCTGCAATCGGCGAGGCAAAGAAAGGGGCCGATGAGCCCCTGAAACTCTTCGGTGAAGTGATGGGAATGGCAAGGGATGTGGTGAAAAACGCCATCAAGGAGGCTCAGAACGGTTGGAATTCCGTTCAGACCCAGCCGTACTCGGTGGATGAGCAGTTCCCTGAAGAAGAGGAGATGGACCTTCAGTTTCTTGATACCATTGACTACTCCAATGACCTTGAAGAGAATACGGAGACCTTCGACATCACCGGTCTCAGATACCACTGCACGGTGCATGACTGCGGCAGGATTGTGGGCATAGTTAAGCCGGAACCTTCCAATGTGCATGACGCCCGGGCGCAGGCGGTAATCCGTAATGACGGCAAGTTATTGGGCTACATTCCCCGCACGCAACTGGACTGGTACGAGGACTTCAATGAGCAGAACCTCCCCTGCCCCTTTGTGGGACAGATTGAACTTGACCGGTCATCGGCCAGTCTTATTGCCGAGATAAAGGTCATCATCCCCAGCAGCCGGGAGTATGTTGAAAGGGAGATTGAAGCCGGCTGTTGAACACGTGGAGGGAAATGTCTGATTATCAGTTAGTTATGCAATTTAGGGTGCGAGATTATTCGCACCCTAAATTGCATAAATCATTGTAAATCAATTGATTAACCCCACGCTATGCCAGGAGTTTCTTGACAATGGTGGAGATGGTTCGGCCATCGGACTGGCCGGCAAGGGCCTTGTTGGCAGCACCCATCACCTTGCCCATATCCTTGATGGACGTGGCGCCAACTGCCGCGATGATTTCCCTGACCTTGGCTTCTACTTCGGCCTCAGAGAGTTGTTTGGGCAGGTATTTCTCCATTACGGAGGCTTCGGAGAGTTCGTTATCGGCCAGTTCCTGACGACCGGCGGCTACAAACTGTTCCGCTGCTTCCTTGCGCTGCTTCACAAGTTTCTGGATCATCTTCTGGATGTCTGCATCCGTGACTTCCTTGGATCCTCCTTCAGAGGTTTTGAAGAGCAGGATTTCTCCCTTGATGGCGCGGGTGGCGTTCATTGCCACGGTATCCTTGGCCTTCATTGCGGCCTTGATGTCTTCCTGAATCTGTTGTTCGAGTGTCATATTGTGTGTTTTTATTGCTTTCGTGTATGCAAAGATAATGGAAATAGCGGAGAAAAAGGTTATATTTGCGTATTATGACAGAAAAAGAACTGATGCAATCCGGACTCCCCTATTCGGCTGTGGATCTGCAGCTGCTGAGGGAACTGAACGCCACCAAGGACGTGATTCACAGATACAACTCCCTGCCGCCTTCCAATCAGAAGGAACTTCGTGCCATACTGAAGGACCTTCTGGGGCATATAGGAGATGACAGCATCTGTATCAACCAGCCGTTCTACTGCGACTACGGAAAGCAGATCTGCGTTGGTAAAAGGTTCTTTGCAAACTTCAATTTCACGGTGCTTGATGAAGCCGCTGTGACAATCGGGGACGACTGTTTTATAGGCCCCAATGTAAGTATCTACACGGCTTGCCACAGTACGGACCCTGAAGAGCGCAACAGCCGTCGGGAATGGGCGGAGCCCGTGACAATTGGTAACAGCGTCTGGATTGGCGGAAGCGTTACCATCCTTCCGGGGGTAACTATTGGGGACAATACCACCATAGGAGCAGGCTCAGTTGTCACAAAGGACATCCCGGCAAACGTTGTTGCGGCCGGTAATCCCTGCAGGGTGATCAGAAAACTTAAATAACGCTAAGGCTCTTCCTGAAGAATTCCACCACCATCAGGCCATGTATGAAAGGATATCGGCCCAAACCTGGGCATGTGCGGTCTCGTTGTGGATTTCGTGCCTGAGGCCGGGGTAAACCTTAAGCGACACGTTCTCATAACCGCGGTCCCTCATAGCCTGGACGGCGTTCTGAAGGGCGGCGTCGCTTACGCGGCAGGGGTCATCGGCCCCGGAGATGAAATGAACGGGAAGGCCCGGACGGATGGTTTTCCAGTCCGTGGAGTAGCAGTCCTTCATAAGGAGAAGGAGGTTCAGGAAACCGTCGGCGGTGAACACAAACTGGCAAAGTGGATCTGCGTGGTAGGCCTTGAGGATTTCAGGGTCAGAGCATACCCAGGCGGCGGGCCAGCCCTCTTTCTCAAACGGCTTGTTGTATGCGCCAAATGACATTTTCTGAAGTATCGCGGGCCTGAAACGCCATCCTTTTATTCGGCCTATAATCTTTGCCAGAAGTATGCCCGCGCCCTTTGCGGGATTGTCGGACGGGCAGCCGCAAACAATGAGGCTGTCGATAAGGCTGTCATAGCGCTTGGCGTAGGAGCGCACCACCATGGATCCCATACTGTGCCCAAAGAGCGTGAGCGGAATTCCCGGCCACTTCTTCTTTGCCCAGAGAGTCACTTCCCTGGTGTCGTCCACCATGGCAAGCCAGCCGCCCTTTCCCATATAACCAAGGTCCTCCGGGGATTTCACGGAAGCGCCGTGGCCCCTGTGGTCATTGCACACAACTGCATAACCGTTCTCACAAAGGTATTCCATAAGGGGGATATACCTTTCCTTGTGCTCGCACATTCCGTGAGCAATCTGGACAATGCCCCTTGGGGCTTCTGCGGGCTCTGAATAGATGAGTGAGAGTTTTAGCCCGTCAACAGGGGAAATGATTGTGTCTGAGTTCATATATCTAAACAGTAAATCTTTTGTAAAGGTTATTTCAGGTATCTTGCTCTCAGAATCTCACGGTCCTCGGGAGTAACTCCAAGGACCTTTTCAAGGTAGGAGTCAAGGGAGCCGTACTCCGCGTCTATGCGGTCCAGGGCCTTCACAAAATTATCAGTGTTGCAGCCAAGGAAGGCCTTCACAACGCCAATTTCCTCCTCCTTGCCGCCAAAGAGTCTCACGCGGCGGGAGTACTTCTTTACATCGGCCTCATAGACGCGGTTGGTGGCGTCGAAATCGGCCACAATTGTCTCTCTGCTTGCCCCTAACGCCGCCAGAAGTAGGGCCGATGCAACCCCCGTACGGTCCTTTCCCTGAGTGCAGTGATAGAGGACGGCGCCGCTTTCGGTGGTGATGACGTGACGGAAGAACTTGGCGAACTGAGCCTGGCAGTCAGGGTTGAAAAAGAGCGTTGGATACATCTCACGGGCCACGGCCTTGGCTTTGTCGTTGAAAGCCATGTACACGATTATCTTCTTTACGTCAAACTTTTTCCCGCGCTTGACCTTTTTCATTTCCTCCTTCGAGGCTTGATCGGCCGCCTTGCCGCTGGCGTCAATGGGAAGGACAATATTATCGGCCCCAGGGACATTCAGGTCCTCTTTTCCGCGTTTTTCCTCAATGCGGCGGAAGTCCACAACCTTTGAGACGGGGATGCCTGCAAGGTAAGCAATATCTTTATCGGAGGCATCGGCAAGGTGTGCAGCCCTTATGAGCATGCCGTCACGGACCACCCTTCCGTCCTTTACCGTGTAACCGCCAAGGTCACGGGCATTTACAATGCTCTTGACGGGAAGGAACTGCTGGGCAAGGGCCGATGAAGACACCAGCATGGATGCTATGGAGATGGCAAGTCTCACTTTCATTACTTGTAATAGTTTTTGACTAATCTATTTGCGATAATCCGGAAGAAAAAATTCTCCAAAAAGGAGGGGCGGGTGAAATTTGCCCTCACCACAAGATCCATAAGGGCATATTTCCCTGCAAGGGCATCAAATTCTGCATGATCCTCCTTGCCGGTGAATTCCCTTGCGAAGGCCTCCCAGAATAGGTTGAACTGCTCCTGAGTCATATGGAATATCTCCTGGGTTGGCTTCATTGCAGCATATTCCTTACAAATGAGGAAAAGATGGCCGATATCAAGCATAGGATCTCCGTGGGCAAAGCGGTCAAGGTCTATCCAGTAGTACTTTCCTTCAGATTCTATGATGTTTCCCATCTGGAAATCTCCGTGGACGCAGCCGTCATTTTCCTTTATGCAGGAAGCGAATTGACGTACCACTTCCCTGTTCCTGCAGGACAGGTACTTTACCTTGTCAATGACTGAGAGAAGTTGCTCCCTGCGGCTGGGAAAACGGTCCTTTGGACAGGGCGTAGCAAAGAGTTTTTTACCCTCACGGCACAGCACACGTGCCATTTCTTCAATGCGGGAAGGGTCATCGTGGCATATCCTGGACAGGGATTTCTTATTCTTGATACGCTCAGAGATTGTGCCGTAGAGGTTATCCCCCACCTTCACAATTTCAAACATCCTTGGCGTCAGAAGCCCCACACTTTCCACGGCTTTGGACACGGTGTAGTCGTGCTCCACAATGGAAAGGGTGTTCATCCTGGGCTTATTCACCTTAAGGATTACATCCGGCTCCTGCGGGTTCTCATACGTTAATCCGTTTCCGCCTTCTCCAACTTTGGTCCAGGCAGCAAGGTCTATCTGTTTCATCTCTTCCATCTTAAGAACTGATTAGTTTTACAAATATAATCATTTTAGGTGGTTAAAACGGCACCACCAATTTGAAGGTGACGTTCCGGCCCATATTGAAGATGCCTATGTCCTTGAGGCGGCTGAGATGCGGGGCGTAGACGGCGTCCGTGAGGTTTGAACCTATCAGATAGAGGGAGAAGCGAGTCTTTCCAGCAATGACAACATCCGTTCCGGCCGATGCTCCTAGAATGAGGTACCCGGGCGTTGCGGTTTCAGTTCCGTCCTTAGCGTAAAAATGGTCCTGGCGCATATTCCAGTCAAGATTGAGGGACAGGAAGGCATTGTTGAATACGTTTTGGCCGTGAGTAATCTCCCACTTTATTTCAGAGAAAAGGCGCGGCGCCGGGATAAGCGGAAGGAAGTCACCGGAAGCCTCACGCGCATAGACGTAGGAGAATGCACTGCTGAGGTGCAGCTGATGGACTGGGTGGACATCTATCCCCACTTCACCGCCAGCAAGGTGCGCAAGGCCGCTCCGGAAGGCATAAACCGGGAGGCCTTCATCCGAGACGGCCCCGTTTCTTGCCGCAAAGATGTAATTGTCCACGCGGCTTGCAAATAGGGCTGCCTGAACGGATAGATATTTGGTAGTGAAATCCACTCCCAGATCACCCTGGAGGCTGTATTCAGGCTTAAGGTCCTTGTTTCCAACCTCAAAGCGGAAGGTGCCCTCGTGCTCTCCGTTTGAGCCAAGTTCAGAAAGATTGGGGGCGCGGAATCCGCGGGCAATATTTGCCCTCAGAGTGAAGTGCTCTCCCAGCGGACGCACCGCTCCAAGGCTGGCGCTGATTCCGGGGAAAGTGCGGCTGAAGTCCTGGAATCGGCCTTCCAGGGGCTCTGAGTGGAGCCAGCGGATATCGGCCCTTATGCCGCCGGAAAGAGTCCATTCTCCAAGGGTTTTTGAAGCGGTTGCAAAGATGCCGGCGTCAAAGAGGCTGTAGGCGGGGATGAGGTATTCATCGCCAAGATTACTGCTCCTCTGCCCCATACCGGCCACGCCAAACGCACTTTTCCAGCCTTTCCACGGGCTCCCCTGCCAGCGGATGTCGTAGTTCAGGGTGTTAAGTTTGAAGTCAAGGCCGGGCTCCGATGCATCCTCCTCAAACTCCTGACGGCGGTTCTGCTGCCAGCCAAGGAGCACCTTGAGGTTACCGGGGCCAAGATGGATTGTGTTATCCAGCACGGCCTTGTAATGACGCACCTGCTGGAAGGGAAGCCCGGGCATATAGCCAAAGTTGTCGCCCTCCCCTTCTATCATTCCCGGGGTAAGGTGGAAGTAGGAAAAACGGAGCCTTGAGTATCCCCATCGGCCATTTTTACCAATCAAGGCCGATGCCGCCCTCTGCCGGAACCCGGAATTTGCAACGGGCCCGTTGGAGGCGTTGGAGTACGCGCGGGCGTATTTGTCAGAGAATCGGCCGCCAAGGATCCAGCCCTTGACATTGCCGTCTGCGGCAAGGGAATATGCCGCCAGGCCGTTATTGGTCTGGTACTCGGCCTCTGCGCTGCCGCCAAACTCTCCAGGGCCGCGCACGGGCTCCGGGTGGAAGATTATGATGCCGGCAAGGGCGTCGGAGCCGTACATAAGGGAAGCGGGGCCTTTAAGGATTTCCACTGAATGGACGCCGGCGCCGTCCACTTCTATTCCGTGCTCGTCGCCCCACTGCTGGCCTTCCTGGCGGATGCCGTCACTCACCACCACAACGCGGTTGTAGCCCATTCCACGTATCACTGGCTTGGAAATCCCGCCGCCGGAAGTGATTTCACTGATGCCGGGCTCTTTTGCTATTATACTTATGATGTTGCCGCCGGAAGAGGCCTTAAGTTCCGCAGGACGGATTACGGAAACCGGCGCGCTCATCTCCTTCATCTTTGCGTCACCGGCAAGGCCGGTAACTACTATCTCTTTGAGTTCCAGGTGTTTGAAAAATACATCCGTGGAATCCTCCTGAGCCGCCGCTGCTACGCACACGGGAAGCAGCGACAATGCAATAATTGTCCTTTTCAGCAGCATCCTATCCTTTAAAGGTATATCCGGCCTTTTCAACGGCGGCGCGGATTTCATCGGCCTTTGCGGGGCCTTTGATGGTAAGGCTTTTCCTGGAAGCGCTGGCCTTTGCCTCCTCCACACCGGGAACATCTTCCACGGCGCGGCAGACGGCGGCCTCGCAGTGGCTGCAGTGCATTCCTTCCACCGTGTAGACAGCGGTGTCGGGGTCCTGAGCCTTATTCTTGAAGCGTTCAAAAAGTTTCATACTGAGAGCAAATATAATAAGAATTGTGAGAACGGCCGCGCAGATGAGTTTGAAAGTGCCGGGAAGAGCCTCAGCGGCGCAGCAGGAAGCAATTCCCGCGGCTTCCGGAACCTTAATGCCGATAGCATTCACAATGAGGCCGAAGCCTACGGAGAATACAACGATAGTTCCAAGATAGATCCACGTGAAACGGCTTCCGAGGGCCTTCCGGACCACAAGGATAGACGCCAGGTTCACGGCCGGTCCTGCCATCAGCATAACCAGTGCAGCACCGGGAGACAGCCCTTTCATCATAAGCGCCGCCGCCACCGGAATACTGCCCGTGGAGCATATGTACATTGGAATGGCAACAACGAGGATCACCAGCATCTGAAGGAGAGGCTCGGAGCCAAACTGCAGGAAAAACTGGTCCGGGACCGCCACCTGGATGAGTGCGGCAACAAGAAGGCCAATTGCAAGCCTCCCTCCGATATCCTGGATCATTTCAAAGTAAGCGTACTTGAGGACCCTCCAGATGCGGTTTCCAGATTCCACCTTGCAGGAATCCTCCTGGACCGATCCTTCCTCCTCCTCCCCTGCCAGCCTGCTTACAAGGATGCCGCCGCACACGCCCGTCACAAGAGCCGCCACCGGACGCACAATGGCAAATCCCAGCCCCAGCAGCGAAAACGTTGCCAGGATGGAGTCTATCCCCGTCTGGGGCGTTGCAATAAGGAATGATGCCACGGCGCCCTTGGATGCGTTTTCCCTCCTAAGGCCTATTGCAGTAGGTATAACCCCGCAGGAGCAAAGCGGCAGCGGAATTCCAAGAAGCGCGGCCCATAGAACCGCCCACTTATTGTCCCTGGAAAGGTACTTCCTGTAGAATCCCTTTGGCACAAACACGTGCAGGATACCCGCTATCAGAAAACCCAGCAGCAGGTACGGGCTCATCTCTGAGACCACACTTAGAAGGGACAGTAAAAACTCTCGCATCTGTCTAACCATTATTTGCAGTACAAATTTAGCAAAAAAAGAATAATGGTGCGGTTAGTGGTCCATACTGTCTTTCCCTGAAAAAAGTTGACTCGTAAAACACGAGTTACAATGTTTATCTATCAAACACAGAAGAAGGAGCAGTACTATGATAAAGTCATAGAAGC
>ONOQ01000036.1 GCA_900319485.1 uncultured Bacteroidales bacterium
TTCGGCCTTTGTTGAGGCGCCTCCCTGGGCGATGGCCAGCATGGGCGCTCCTCCTATATTGGCTTTACGGAAAGTGACATTGGCATTGCCGTCGAAGCCATCCTTGTTGCAGGAGACTGTCAGGAGGGCCGCAAGCAGCGCTGCTGCAAATAGAATCTTTTTCATAAGTTTCAGTGTTTTTCGCAAAGGTAACCCATAGGAATGATTGCCTTGTGGCGGATTCCGCCACAATGCGCTGATTCGCAAGGATATTTCGGAAGGAAATGATATCTTTGCGAAAGAATGATATGCCTTGCCATCATACTGTGTCTGCTCACGGCCACCCCGCGTTTTGTGAACTATTCCGCGGCAGACGGCCTGCCGTCCAATACCGTCTATGCCATTGCGCAGGATGCGGACGGCGTGCTGTGGGTAGGCACCCGGAACGGGCTTGCCAGTTTTGACGGCACGCGTTTCAGAATTTACAAGGAGTACGGAAGAGTGAATGCCCTTGCGGTGGATACGGAAGGCCGATTATGGGTTGGCACTACGGAAGGGCTGACGGTGATGCCCGATCAGGTCGGGCATGACGGAGCCAAGGTCGGGCATGACGGAGGGCCGGTACGCGCCCTGTACGCCGACTCGGAGGGCTTTGTTTGGGCCACGGTGGGAGACACTCTCCTTATAAAACTGTCCTACAGGGACGGAATAAGGGAGGAAGCCCGCTGCTTCTACGACAAACGGGACCACGAAGGGGATTATCCCTATTTCCAGATTTACGAGGCATCTGACGGGAAACTCTGGCTGGCGGGCCGACTTGTCCACAACCAGTACGTTGAAGACCGGAAGAACCCTCATGTCACACTCACCCATTGGGAGGGACTGCTCTGTAACGGCAGTTACGCGGAAAAGGGCGGGAAACTCTACTCCTTCGAAGATCACACCTCCCTCCTTCACACCTATGAAGCGGGAGTGCCCATCCCCATCGGCCGCCTTCCCATAGCCCACGCAAGGCTGCTTACGGACCATAGCGGTAATCTTTGGGCGGCAGGGTCCTACGGTCTTGGGCTTGTGAATACTAAGAAGCCGGAAGATACAAAGGTGTATAAAACCCACTCGAACGAGCTCTACTGCATATTTGAAGACCGTCAGGGCAATATCTGGGCGGGCGGCGACAACGGCCTCTCAGTGCTATCTTCTGCCTTACAACATGTGAGAGTTGTCTCCACTGCCCAGGTATCTGCCCTTATGGAAGACCATAACGGAAAGCTGTGGATAGGGACGGCCGAAGAAAGGGTATCGGCCATCTACGAAGACCGCTCCGGCACCGTTTACGTGGGCCTTTGGAACAACACCGGCTGGGAGGTGTGGAAGGACGGGAAAAAGGCGTACAAGGACCGCCTCACCGGTCCTCTCCCTGAAGAGCAGACGGAAGCACGGCACCTTGACGGAGCCAACTGGATATCGGACTTCCTGGAAGACAGTGAGGGCCGATTCTGGGTTGTCACCTGGGAGGGCGTGGGTCTCAATGAATGGGACCGAAAAGCCCGCCGGAGCCTTCCGCCTCACTGGCTGAGCCCGTTCCGCTATCCATCCCCGCAGGTGGATTCAAATATCTACGTAAGTTCACGGCTTGGAAGCCGCATAATCGAAGACCGGGAGGGTAACCTTGTCTACGCCACCACCGAGGCCGGGCTAAATGTCATAGACCGTAAAACAGGCCTTGTCACAAAGTACTTCAAAGGCAATTCATCCATCCCCGACGACTACGTCACGGACCTCTGCCTAACCCCTGACGGCGCCGTCTGGGCCGCAACCCGCAGCGGGCTTTGGAGCCTGTCCGGCAACCACTTCCTTGATGGGATGCTGGTGCAGTGCGTAGAGGCTGATGAAAAGGGCCGCCTCTGGGCCGGAACGGAGGACGGGCTGTGGTTTGTGGACACGGACGGCAGCACGGGACGCGTTCCAAAGGAACTGGGCTTCCCCTCAGACATATACGGAGAGAGAGTCTCCTGCCACCTCTCAGGCGGCCTCCTGGCTTTTGGAGGCGCAGCCGGCGCAGTCTCTTTCCACCCCGACAGCCTTCTTTCCATCAAGGCCGCAGGGAATCTGCCGCTGGAGAGCCTGATCCGCCACAGGTACCGCATTAACGGTGGAGAGTGGACGGAAGGACGCTTTATCGGCCTGCCGGAAAACATCTGTCCCGGGCGCTACGTTCTTCAGGAGCAGAGTTCCGATATATTTGGCCGATGGGACCACGGAGAAACCTCTGAGAAGACCCTCCGCGTTCCGCCGCCATTATGGCTTAGATGGCCTTTCCTTCTTCTTTATGCGCTCCTTCTTACCGGCATAGTGTGGACGGTTCTCCGCCTCAGGGAAAGGCGTCTTCTTGTGAAAGAACTTGAGATGAGAAACCGCCTTTTCTCCATCATTTCGCACGACCTCCGGAATCCCATTTCCGGAAACAGGCTGCTCTCCCGCCAACTCCTTGAACGCCTTCCGGAACTGCCACCGGAGAAGCTCAGGGAAGGACTTGAGAAACTGGCGGTATCGGCCGATAACACATCTTCCCTTCTGGAAAACCTGCTCCTATGGTCCCTGAACCAGAAAGGAATGCTGGAGCCCGTAATGCGGGAAGAGGACCTAACGGCGCTTGCCGCGGAGGCTATCGGCACTCTCCAGAACGGGGAAGTGATTTCCGTTGACATACCCGCAGGCCTAACCGTAAAAACGGACCGGAATATGCTCCTTACCTGCCTCAGAAACCTCCTTGACAATGCCCTGAAGGCTAGTCCGGAGGGAGTAACCCTCAAGGCCCGTGGGAAAAGGATTACAATTGCCGATAACGGCCCGGGCATAAGGGAAGAGGATCCCCACTGGGGCCACGGCCTTGGTCTTGTGATAACCAGGGAACTGCTTGATAAACTTGGGGCTCAGATGACGATGAATAATCGGCCTGAAGGAGGCCTTGAAATAACCATTGACCTATGATTAACGTCCTTCTCATTGAAGACTCCGCCGTATTTGTGATGGGGCTCAGGCTGGCCCTCAGCGACAATCCCTCCTTTGGGAGCATTGAATCCGTGGCTTCTCCAGGGGCCGCTGTGGCCTACCTCAACGCCCACCCGGAAACGGACATAGCCGTGGTGGACATAACGCTGGAGTCGGAGACCGACGGCCTTACCCTTCTTGGCATCCTCCGGGACGCTTTCCCGGGTGTAAAGGCCCTTGTGCTCTCCCATTACAAGATTCCGTCTTACATCCTCAGGGCAATCACTTCCGGGGCCTGCGCATACCTTGCCAAGGACTCCTCCCCGGAATCAATAGTGGATGCCATCATGGATGTGGCCGCCGGCAAATGCCTGTTCTTTGGAGAGACCATAGACTCCGGAAAGATCCTCCGCAGCTTCGGGGGCAAGGAGAACCTCAACGCACGGAAGCCGCAGGGACTCACGCCCCGGGAACTGGAAGTTCTGCAACTCACTTCTTCCGGCTACAGCAACGGCCAGATTGCATCGGCCCTTGAAATCACCGTAAACACCGTAGACAGTTACAAGGAGCGCATCAAGGGGAAATTCGGCCTTGACAGCATAGTGGAATGCGTTGCCACCGCCGCCGCCAAGGGAATTGTCACTGTGTGAGGATGGCAAATTCTATACGCTTTTCTTTTCTCCCAGCACGCACCAGCGGATAAGCGGGATGCGGCGGATTATCTCATAAAGGAGCGGAGACAAGGTGAAGACCGCCACGGCAAGGATAAGGTACATTGCCACAGGATGCATCTGAGTGTAGGTTTTCATCATATAGCCAAAGGCCGCAACGGGAAGGTAATGGACAATGTAGATCCCGTAACTTGAGCGGGTCATATAGCCCGAAAAGGCGTTTGTGCAGTCCCAGCGGGCCTGGAAAAGGCCCATCATTGCAAGGCACATAAGCCAGCCGTAAATGCAGTTGAGGGGGCTTCCTAGATACTCCGGAGAAGTATTGTCCTGCCCGAATGTGGTGCCAATTAGAACGCCTCCGGCTATTACGGCCAATACCATCAGGGGAATCCAGGCCTTCCCCACCTTTTCCTGAACTTCGTCGTGAGAGAACACAAAGTACCCGAGGAGGAACGGAACCAGGTAGAAAAGGGGCTTGTAAAGGTTAAGAAGGCCGTCGGCCGATTCCGGACGGGGGTTCCGGATAAGTGTCTGCTCCCCTGCCCAGAAGAGCACCCCAAGCATAATCACCCATACGATATTTGCCTTGCCACACCAGGTCCAGAACTTATCTTTTTTGTCAAGGGCCCTCACAATAAGAAGCACTATGCACAGCAGCCAGAGAACCTGGATGAACCACAGAGGGCCCGTGCCGCTCACAGCCATAATCATATATTTTGCCACTGCCGGAACACCGTCAAAGACACCCTGCCTCTGCGCCACCACCGTGTTGAAGTATCCCACCATCCAATGGAAAACAAAAAGGCCGATAGTCCCCGGCACCAGCAGTTTCCGCGTACGCGCCTTGAACCATTCCTTTGCGCTGTACTTGTCCAGGGCATACCTGGCGCTTATTCCCGCCAGGATAAAAAGAAGCGGCATGAAGAAGGGGTAAAGGATGTACATCACAACATCCTGGTACTGCGGAACATCCGGATATTCTCCAAATCCCCCTATTCCGCCAAACACACCCTTGTTGTTGTAGAAGTAGATGACGTGGTACAAAAGTACCAGAAGTACGGTTGCCCACCGCAGGTTGTCTATCCAATGCTTTCTCATTTTGTAAGTTCCTCCATAGTCTGGTCTATTACGCTTTGGAAAATATCAGTCTTCAACAGTGCCATTCCTTTCTGGTCTCCAAGCATAAGCAGGGCATCCCCCGGCTTGATATTGTACACTGTACGGGCCTCTTTGGGTATAACTATCTGGCCCTTGTCACCCACCTTCACTACTCCGAAGATGTATTTGCCTTCATTATCCTGCATAGTGGTAAAAGTTAGAATTTTCCCACAAATATAACAAATAATCAGTTCCCCGGCAAAAAAAAGTGCTCGGCACACCAGCGGGCTGTAATTTCAAATGGCGTGGTTAGTCCTTGACAGGACGAAAGACAATATTAGCGCACAGAACTTCACTTCAATGACTTCCCGGCATTTTTCAGGCGGCGGAATTCGGCCTGGGCGCGCGCCATGTCGTATAGGAATTTCTCGGAACTTTGAAGACGGGAGAAGCCTATGCCGGCAACGGGGCGGCTTGCGTCTACGTCGCTCTGCCAATGGCAGCCGGAGATGACGCGGCTTTCGCCGGAGAGCCATGCCCTTGCAAAGACGGCTTCGGCCGAAGCGGGATTGATCTGGGCCATAAGGAGGGCGCATGCCCATGCCCTGATGGTGTGGCCGGAAGGATATGAACCCTCACCGGACAGCCATTCATCGTCCTGAGGGAAAATGGAAGGCTCCTTGAAATAGGCAAAAGGCCTGATCCGGAAATAATGCGCCTTGGGGCGGAAACGGATATTCTCTATGGTGGTTATGCCACGCGTGAGCACCTCATAAATGGCTGGAGTCTCCTCTTTGGAAATCTTAAGGCCGAAATGCTCTCCAAGGATAACCAGAGTGGTGTCCATGCTCCAGATGGCGTCACGTACGGCCATTTCCAAGCGGGCGGGGTCCCGGCGCTGCTGCTTGCCCCACATATAGCGCATTATATCGCGGTCGAACTCACTGCTGGGGTCCTGGGGCGGGGCCGGCAAAACCTTCACGACATCAGGCATTTCCGCTTCCGGCATATAAGGCTCAAACACCTGCGCGAAAAGGCAGGAGCAGAAGAACTGCAGAAAAACCACCAACAAAACTACCCGTTTCATCATATACTACACTATTTAAACGCTGCTTAGGACAGCATTGCAAAGTTCCGTAAAATTATTTACCCGTGCAAGTATCACGGTACAACATTTTTTCCTAACTTAACTGAAAGAAGACACCACACAAAAAACAGCCCGCGGAGTGAACTGCGGGCTGTAATATCATGTGGCAGGGAGTTAATCCTTGACGGGACGTACGGACCTGCCATCGGGGCGGGCAAGGTAAGCCTTGTCCACGTAGCCGTTAGCGAAGTCTACGGCGTGTGCATTTCCTCCGCTTCCGGAAGCAGTCCAGTAACTTCCGTAAGTAGTCTTACCGGTCAGAGTGGTATTAGTATACCAACCTCCACCAGGAAGGAATATGCTCTTGCCGTTAGGACCTGTCACCAGCATTCCATTGACCCCATTCCTGGTTGTCCATGCCCACGTGCAATTCTCACGTAACTCCTTAAACTCGTTGAAGGTAGGGGTGCGCCAACCATTGCCAAGGTTCACACTTGCGGCGTCATCTTCGGCCTCCAGCACTGTCTTGCCATCGCCCTGAACAGGGGTGGTATCATACTTTGCATACACTATGATTCCGTCGCCATAGTTGGTTGAAGGATATTTGTAGTTGGACGAGGCGTAGTTGGATTTGGGCGAGGTTTCTGCCCAGGCGTAATAATTACCGTATTCCTCGGGCTTTGATGCGCCAACGTTCATTGAGCGCCATTTCAGTCCGCTGGGAAGTCCAAGGTCTACGACTTCTTCACTTCCACCGGAAGAACCGCCTCCCGTGACGGTGATCTGGCAGGTATCATAGATATAGGCATTGTCCTTGCACCGGACGGTAACGGTGGCTTCGCAGGCCTGCAGGCCCGTCACCATACCGTTCGTGTCTATATACAGTTTGCTGGACTGGACATTGCTGCTCCATACCACGCCTTTTTCCGTAGCGTTTTCCGGCAGAACCGTGGCTACAAGCTGGAACTGCTGGTTGACATTCAACTGAAGCTCATGCACATTGAGCGTGACCGACTCTACATGTATGGCACTTCCGGAGGATATAACCGTAACCTCACAGGTAGCGGTGAGATCTCCCGCGTGGGCCGTAAGCGTGGCCTCGCCTACCGCCATGCCCGTGACCTTGGCCGTGGTCTTGGAAGTCATCTGCACCTTGGCAATGCTGGAGTTTGAAGACTCCCAATAGATGGTAACCTCTGCATCGGAAGGGTCAAGAACCAGCGTCAGGTCCTTCTCGTCATTCAGCTCAAGTGTCACGGAAGGGGGATCGATAGACACTCTTTCCAGAGTGGAAGAACCACCGCCGCCACCGTTGGTGACCGTCACCTGGCACGATGCCTGTACGCTTGGATACATAACGCTGATTACAGTAACCGTGGTTGTGCCTACGGACTGTGCGGTAAGTTCACCGTTTCCGTCCACACTTACGATTCTGTTATCCATAACGCTCCAGTTCAATGTCTTGTTTGTAGCGTTTTCCGGCAAGACCGTGGCTATAAGCTGAGCCTTCTGGCCCACGGTCATATTGAGCTGAGTATGGTCAAGCGTTATGGACGTCACCGCTACCGTAGCCGTACCGCCTTCCACGGTAACTTCGCAGGTTGCAGTCTTGCCGCCGGCAGATGCCGTGACAGTGGCTTTGCCATTCGCCAGACCCTGAATCTTGGCCTGAGTATCAGAAATAGCCCCCAGCGCCAATACATTAGGATTGTTGCACGTCCAGTCAACTTTTACTTTGGCGCCGGAAGGCTGCATTACCGCCGTAAGCACCTTCTCCTCATCTATGGCAAGTGTGACAGGCGCGGGTTCAATGACCAGGCTTTCAATTGTTGCATCTCCACCGCCACCGGATACCACAGTCACCTTGCACTCGGCCTTGGCTGTTCCAAGATATGCAGTAATTGTGGCTTCACCCAGATCCCTTCCGGTTACACGGCCGCCTTTATAGGTAACGCCGTCTACCACAGCGTCTTTATCTATTACAACCGCAACATCCGGATTTGAGCTCACCCAGAGAGCGTTCTTGTCGGTGACATTTTCCGGCAGAATCTTCACTATCTCCAGCTGCTCGCTGAGACCGGTGACAAGGGTAATCTCCGTCTTGTTGAGAGTGATTGACGTTGCTTCTACCTTTCCGTCTCCGCCGTTTCCACCGCCGTCATCGGCCTTCTTCTTCACGATAATCTTGCAAGTGGCCGATTTGTCGCCAGCCTTGGCGGTGATGGTGGTCTCACCCTCCTTGAGGGCGGTTACCTTGCCGGCCGGCATATTGATTCCGACAACATCAGGGACTTCAGTTCCTTCTACACTTGCCACCTCCGGAGAAGAACTGGTCCAGGAAACGACTTTAGTGTCTCCTTTAAAAGGATCTACGGTAGCAATAAGGTTAAGGGTTTCTCCAACGGTCATTTCCACCTGGGTCTGGTCCAGTTTGATGGAATTGACGGAGTTCAGGAACTGGTTAAGTTCTTCCTGCGTACAGGCCGATAAGGCCAGCATCGCAATTGCCGCGAGGGCTGAAAAGAATTTCTTAGTCATATTGTTGGTTATAGTGTTAAATCCTTCGATTGGCGAATATCGGCAAAAAGGATTTTAATATTATAGTACAAAAGCACTATTTTACACTATCCCCAGTTCATTTGCGATTCGCAACATCTCCGCGTTGCTGCGGACGTCCATCTTGGTGTAGATGTTCTGCTTATGGTTTTTAATGGTGTATACGCTCACGTGGAGGCGGTCTGCGATACCCGCGGCGGAAAGGCCTTCGGCGCTGAGGCGTATCACCTCAATCTCACGTGCTGTAAGGCCAAGTTCCTTCACGCGGCGGGAGCGTTCCTCCGCGAGGTTATTGATGTAGGAGGCTATATCATCGGCCATAATGCCGTCCTCCTCTCCAAGAAGTTCGCTGCAGCGGGCGCGGATGGTATCCCTGTCCGGGATTGCCGGCTCACCGGTCTCCGGGCTTGCGAGGTCCTTTGAGATGAGCCTCAGAAGTTGCTCTTTTCCGCGATCCGATGCAACGATGCGGCGGATATAGGCCTGGGAGATCACCATCATTATTATAAGGGCTAATGCAAGGATTATCAGCGCCACCAGCACTATGTTCATCCGGGCAAGCCTCACCTCCTTGAGGGAGGTCTCATAGCGGGTTTCCATCTCCTGGAGGCGGGAATCGGCCTTCTTCTGCATATAGTACTCCATAGCGTAGACGTACTGCTGATGGGCCGATGCTGCGCTTTCCACATCCCCGGCCTGCGCGTAGAGCATCACAAGGTTGTTCCAGCACTGGCTCTGCATAAGATAATCCTCATCACCGAGGCCCTCAAGGACCTTTTTGCAGCACTCGATGCCGTCCTTCCAGTTGCCGCCCTGACGGTACCAGCGCATCCAGTAAGGCAGGGCCTTGGACGGGAATGCAGGGTCCTTGGAAGAAGCCACGGCCTCGTCAATGGCCTCCCCGGCCTTTGCGTAAATCACCTTGTCTATAGGATCCTTGAAACGGTTGAGGCCGATATAGGCCTGGCTTGTCTGAAGGAGGATATCGGCCTTGAGGGAAGGGCTGCCGGAGGCAAATCCGATTGCCTCCTGAAGGGTCTCAAGGGCCTCTTTATCCTGGGCCTCGCCCTCCGTGATGGCCCCGCAGAGCTGCAGGCGGGCTTTCTGGAGAAGGGCGGCCGCAATGAGGGTATCCGTACCGCTTTCCCTTGCAAGGCGTTCCGCCTCCAGGGCGTGTTCCCACCCTTGCGCATCACGCCAGGTAATGATATCAAGGGCAGCAAGACGGCTAAGGCACAGGGACTTCCCCCCGTCCGTGAGGTCCGGGGCCGATAACGCCTTCAGGGCATATTCCGTGGCCTGTTCCCAATCCTGTCCGGCGGCAAGGCGGTCACTCTCCTCAATCAGTGCGCGCCAGGATTCCGCCCCCTTGCCATTACTATGGCAGGACGCGGCAGAAAGAACTGTTACAAGGGCTGTAAGGGCCGATAAAAGTTTATTCATAGGCTTTTTCTCTTAACAAAGGTCAGAAGAATTATTGTTATATGCAAATTGGTTTGCTATCTTTGCGATATGGGAACTACCGGCATAATTGCAGGCGTACTTGCAACGCTCCCTTTCACCACTCCGCAGTATGAGGTGAGGGTGGAAAGGGACGTGGTGTACTCTGAGGCCAGGGGATTCTGGGCCTCGGAGGAGGAAGAGGAAGGTATGGGCTTTGGGAAGATGATTACAAAACTCACTAGGCAGCGCCCTCTGGAACTTGATATGGACATCTATTTGCCGGAAGGTGACTCCTGCGCTTCCAGGCCGCTTCTTCTTATGCTCCACGGCGGTTCTTTCTTCTTTGGAAACAAGGAGGAGAAGGGCCAGAGCGCCTGGTGCCGCCACTTTGCCTCCCTTGGCTACGTTGCGGCCTCCATCAATTACCGCCTGGGATTCAATATCAAGAAAAAGGACATTGAAAGGGCCGAAGAATATGCCGTTGAGGATGCGGAAGCAGCCCTACGGTATCTCCTTTCACGGGAAGACCTCAGGATAGACCCTGAGAACGTGTTTGGCGCAGGGACCAGCGCCGGAGCCAGCACCGTGATGGTCCTGGCCCTGAAACCGGGGGCGCCCAAGATAAAGGCGGTCTGCAGCCTCTGGGGGTCACTCCATAGTTTATCGGCCCTGGAGAATTCCCACATTGCCATCCTTTCCTATCAGTCCGTGAAAGACCCCGTGATGCCGTACGGGGAGGGCTATCCCTTCACAAAAAAGGAGGGGGCCTTATGGCCGCCCTCCTGGATGTTCATTAAAAAGATGTACGGTACAGGAGCCATCCACAAAAGGGCCCTGGAACTTGGTTTACGCAGTGAGCATCATCCGGTTGAGGATGCCGGGCACCGCCTTCACATTGGCCCTGACGGCTCCTTCACGCCCCTTTTCTTTGAGATTCAGGACCGTATGGCCGCTTTCTTTGCGGAGGAGATGTAACTTTTTTTCCGGCTTTTTGTATCTTTGTCTTTACTAACCCGTAATACTTATGAGAATAAGGCACCTTTTTATACCCGTAATCCTGCTTCTGATGGCCGGTTGCGTAAAACCGGAAGCCCCGAAGGACGAAGATCCCGGGGAGCAGGAGCAGACTACGCCTCCCGACGAGAGCGGCACTGACGAAGGAGATGAGGGCGAAGAAGGCGGAAACACCACTCCGGAGCCTGTCATCATTGCGGAGCCTTTCCAGGTGCACAGTGAAATAATAGAGCAGTTCCTCACCAGCGTCACCTATGACGAGAGAGATTACTCCTACACCCATATCTTCGACGAACCCTGGGGAGCGTACGGCGCCCCGGGAGAACTGGACAAGCCAAACGCGCTGGAACTAAGTTGGGAATCATCACCTGAAGGCGTCCCGCTCACCCTTACCCTCAAGGAGGATGAATCCGGCTGGACCGCCCAGTACAGCGTAAAGGCCGGAGCCACGTCATACAGCGTCACAAACCTTGTCCCCAATATGTCCTACAGTTATGTGGTAAAGACTGCCGATGAAAACGAGACCCTGGTGGGCCTTGGCAGTTTCAGGACAAAGGGGATGCTGCACCTTGTGTATTATGCTAGTAAAATCCGCAACGCCCGTGACCTTGGCGGCTGGAAAACCACAGACGGAAAGACCGTGAAATTCCGTAAACTCTACCGCGGCGGCCTCCTCAACGGCGGGTATCTAAGTTCCGACGGAAAGAAGAAAATGCTGGCCGAGGGCATCCTTGCCGAACTTGACCTCCGTGAAGCCGGCGACGACGCCTCAACCTCATCCACCCTGGGCTCCGACATCCTCTTCTACAATCCCAGCATCAAGAAGGCCTACGGCACTATGATAAGGGATTACCCGGACAAGGTGAAGAACAGTTTCGAATTCATCGTAAGGTGTCTCCGTGAAGAGAAGCCACTTTACTTCCACTGCTCGCTTGGCCGTGACCGCACCGGCACCATAACCGCCGTGATACTGGGAACGCTGGGAGTGTCGGAGAGCGAGATGTCAAAGGAATACGAACTCCTTTTCTTCTCCCCCAAGGACTGGAGCCTCAACGGCGGAAAGACTGAATTTGACTACAACCGCACCAAGCAGTGGGCCCACAAGTACACCTGCGACACAATCTGGAGCCTTGGCGGCAAGGCGCTGGGGGTAGCCGATTCCGACAATTCAGTGTGTTTCAGGCAGCGGGCCGAAGCCTACCTCCTCTCAATAGGAGTGGCGCAGAAAGACATTGACGATCTAAGAACATATATGCTAGACTAACCAATAACACTATGAGTAAAGAGAACACCCCCACTCCGCACATCGGAGCAAAATACGGAGAGATCGCTGAGACCGTGATTATGGCCGGAGACCCCCTCCGCGCAAAGTTTATGGCGGAGAAGTACCTTGAGAACCCCGTCTGTTTCAACGAGGTCCGCGGAATGCTGGGCTTCACCGGCACCTACAAGGGAAAGCGCATTAGTATGATGGGCCACGGTATGGGAATGCCTTCAATCGGCCTTTATACCTATGAACTCTACAACTTCTACGGCGTCAAGACCATCATCCGCGTGGGAAGCGCCGGAGCCTGCAACAAGGGCCTTCACATAGGAGACCTCGTCCTTGCGCAGGGCGCCTGCACGGATTCTAACTATGCCGATCAATATCAGTTGGACGGCATGTTCGCCCCTATCGGAGACTTTGAACTGCTGAGGAAAGCGGCCGATGTATGCGAGGAAAAAGGCTTCACCTACAAGGTTGGAAACGTGGTTTCGTCGGACCTTTTCTACCGTGAGAATCCCAATACAAAGGGCTGGATCAAGATGGGCGTACTTGCCGTTGAAATGGAAGTCGCGGCCCTCTATATGAACGCCGCCAGAAGCGGCAACCGCGCCCTTGGCATCCTCACAATCTCAGACCACATCCTAACCGGAGAAGCAACAACCGCAGAGCAGCGCCAGACCACATTCACCAATATGATGGAGGTTGCGCTGGCACTGGTATAACATCCTATGAAAAACTCACATCGCTCCCTTGTGGAGGCACTTGTATTCCTGGCCCTGTTTGCAGCAGTATTCGGGGCCCTGGGATATATTATGGGCAGCGGGAACCTCATAAACACCATAATGAACACCGCCCATTCCCTGCTGCTCAACACGGTGTTCTATCTTATGGGCATAACGGTCCTTACGGGCGCGCTTTCCAAACTTCTCACGGAGTTTGGCGTGGTGAAGATGCTGGAAAAAGGCCTCAGGGTACTTATGAAGCCGCTTTTCAACCTTCCCGGCGCAGCGGCCCTGGGCGCGCTGATGACCTTCCTCTCCGACAACCCCGCCATCATAGCCTTTGCCAAGGACCGTTCCTTCGCGTCCTTCTTCAAGAAGTACCAACTGGTGTCCCTCACCAACTTTGGCACCGCATTCGGAATGGGATTCGTGGTGCTCATCACTATGGTTTCCCTGGGATACGGAAGCGGGGCGCTGGTTGGTTTTGTGGGGGCGTTCTGCGGATCCATCATCTCTACCCGCCTTATGCAGCGCAGTTGCCTCAAGGCCTGGCCTGAGATGGAGTCTCCCGCAGTGGAAGACGCCCCTGAGGGCGTTGAGGAGAGGGCCGATGATAACTCGGCGCCAAAGGACAGCATCTTTATGCGCTTTCTGAACTCCATCCTGGACGGCGGAAAGAACGGCGTGGAACTTGGCCTTGCCATCATCCCCGGCGTCCTTATCATCACCACGATGGTGATTCTCATCACCTTCGGCCCCGGAGACGGCGGCGTCTACGACGGCTCCTCCGGACAGGGCGTCCCCATCCTTCCCTGGCTTGCCCAGAAGATTCACTGGGTGTTCGAGTGGCTCTTCGGATTTGCCGATATGCGCCTCATCGCCTTCCCTATGACCGCCCTCGGCGCCGTGGGAGCGGCCCTCGGCCTTCTTCCCACCTTCAATGCCGCCGGCATCCTTGACGGAAACGCCATCGCCGTGTTCACGGCAATCGGCATGTGCTGGAGCGGTTTCCTCTCCACACACACCGCAATGCTGGACACCCTTGGCTACCGCAAGGCCATATCCAAGGCCATCGGCGCCCATACCGTCGCAGGTCTCTGCGCCGGCATCATCGCCCATTTCCTGTACCTGCTCCTCACCGTTATCGGCATAGTATGAAACTGAAAAAACTGCCACTCATTGTAAAGATCCTTATTGCCATAGCGCTTGGCATTGGGTTCGGGCTCATAGCCCCCGGCTGGGCCGTGAGGGCAATGAACACCTTCGACGGCATCTTCGACCAACTTCTGCGCTTCTTCATACCGCTGATTATCATCGGCCTTGTTACACCGGCCATTGCGGAAGTGGGGGCAAAGGCGGGAAAGATGCTTGTGATCACGGTGGTGCTGGCATACACCTTCACCGTGCTCTCCGGCCTTTTTGCCTACGGGTTCTCCAGCGCCTGGTTCCCCTCTCTTCTGGACAGGGACAGCCTTGACGTGATTGATGCCGGGGAGGTGAAGTTCCCCGCATATTTCACCCTCACAATACCTCCCCTTGCCGATATAATGACCTGCCTGGTGCTCTCCTTTATGCTGGGAATAGGCATCGCTACATCCAAGGCACAGGCCCTCAGGAAGGGCTTTGAAGAACTTAAGGCCATCATCGTGAGGAGCATTGAGAAGATAATCATCCCTGTTCTCCCGTTCTATATCTTTGGCCTGTTTCTGGATATGACTGCGGCGGGGCAGGTGGCTCCGGTGCTGAAGTCGTTCCTGGTGATGATAGGCGTCATTTTCGGGATGACCATCCTGCTTCTTGTGCTTCAGTACTGCATTGCGGGTGCCGTGGCCGGGAAGAACCCCTTCAAGGCGCTGGCCGGTATGCTGCCTGCGTATATGACTGCACTGGGCACGGCTTCATCGGCCGCAACCATTCCAGTTACGCTGGAGTGCGCCAAGAAAAACGGCGTGAAGGAGGAAGTGGCGGGCTTTGTGGTGCCTCTCTGCGCCACCATCCACCTTTCCGGAAGTACCCTAAAGATCACTTCCTGCGCCATTGCGCTGATGATTATGCTGGGCATTCCCTTCGACTTTGGGACAATGCTGGGCTTCATTATGATGCTGGGAGTGACTATGGTTGCAGCCCCCGGCGTTCCCGGCGGGGCCATAATGGCGGCGCTGGGCGTTCTGGGAAGCATCCTTGGCTTTGACGCCCAGGCCCAGGCGATGATGATCACCCTCTACATTGCAATGGATTCCTTCGGCACCGCCTGCAACGTCACCGGTGACGGCGCCATCGCGCTTATCATGAACCGCGTCATCAAATAACAAGTTATAACAGATTTAGCCACTTTCTCTTTCAGATTCAAGGGAAAATGGCTATATTTGTTACATTATGAACAAGAACGTAACCGCATACCTTTGCGCAATGCTCACGGTGGTCCTGTGGGCAATGTCATATATCTGGGCCGACCGCCTTCTGGCTCTGCAGATTCCCGTGGAGTTCTTTGTGCCCATAAGGATGCTGATGGCCGGGGTGCTGCTGTGGATAATCAACCTTGTGACAAGGCAGAAAATGCTCATCAAGCGGAAGGACATCATAAAGTACCTGCTCCTCTCGCTGTGCATGCCGTTCATTTATTTCCTGGCAGAGACCTACGGCCTCAAATTCACGGAGTCTCCCACAATCACATCCCTCATCATAGCCACCAACCCTATCTTTTCAATGATTGTGGGAATGCTCATCTTCAAGGAGAGTTTCTCCAGACTGAACATCCTTGGAGTGTTCATAGCCATAGCCGGCCTTTGGATAGTAACCTACACAACAACCCAGACTGGGCCTATGTTCTGGCTGGGAATAGGTATCCTGTTCATCGCGGTGATATCGGAGGTAAGCCAGATTGCCTTCACAAAGGCTCTCAGCGACGAGTATTCGCCATCGGTGATAGTAATGTACCAATTCCTCTTTGGCAGCATCTTCTTCATCCCGATGTTTTTCACCAAGGGTATAAGCGGTTTTGAGCCTGGCCTCTACCTCAGCTGGCCGGTGATTTATCCCATCCTTGCGCTTGCCCTCCTTTGCAGCGCAACGGCCTACACCAGTTGGGCCTATGCTATTGGGAAACTTGGCGTCGCGCGCACCAGCGTGTTCCTTGCAGTGGTGCCCCTTGTAACAGCCGTACTGGCCTTCATCCTTGGCGAGGAAACCCTCCGCGGGCTGCAGTGGGTGGGCCTCACTATCGGCCTTGTGGGCATCTATCTTACACAACTTCAACTGAAGAAGCAATGAAACTTCACGTACAAAACGAGACATCCCGCCTGAGGGAAGTAGTTCTTGGGCTGCCATATTCCAACGGCGGAACCCCCACCCTGGACCAGACCTTCGACAGCAAGTCCTACGAGAGCGTCCTTCACGGAGTGTATCCGGAAGAGAAGGATATAATAAATGAGATGAACGCCTTTGAGCGCATACTCAAAAAATACGACGTAACGGTGTACAGACCAGACCTTGTGCCGGACTGCAACCAGGTGTTCGCCCGTGACGTGGGGTTTGTTATTGACGACAAAATAATTGTCTCCAACATCATCCCTGACCGCCAGGAGGAGATTGACGCCTATGGCAGCATCTACAGGCAAATCCACTACAAGGACATCTACAACCTTCCGGAAACCGTCCACGTGGAAGGCGGAGACGTGGTGCTGTACAATGACATAATCTTCCTTGGCCAGTACGCCTTCGAGGATTATCCTCAGGTAAAGACCGCCCGCACAAACCGCCTGGCGCTGGATTACCTGAAGATGATTTTCCCGGGAAAGAGAATCATCCCCCTCAACCTCAGAAAGAGCGACACAGACCCCTACGAGGGCATCCTCCACCTTGACTGCACCTTTATGCCGGTGGGTAAGGACAAGTGCATCATCTACAAGAGAGGCTTCCTCAACCCCAGGGACGCGGACCACCTTGTGGATATGTTCGGCCCGGAAAACACCTTTGAAATCACAACTGAGGAAATGTACTGGATGAACTCCAACATCTTCTCCATTTCCCCTGAAGTGGTGGTTGTGGAAGAGCATTTCCTGCGCCTCAAAAAGCACCTGGAAGAGAAGTGGGGAATGACCGTGGAAACGGTCCCTTACCGTGAAATTTCCAAGATGGGCGGCCTTCTACGCTGCTCTACCCTTCCTCTAAGAAGAGACTAAACTATGGCAAAACTTGCAATGATCGCCTTCGGCGGCAACGCTCTCCTCAGGGCCGGCCAGAAGGGCACCTTTGAGGAGCAGACAGAGAACGTGACCCGCACCTGCGCGCAACTCGGGCACCTTATCCAGCGCGGCTACAACATTGTTATCGGCCACGGAAACGGCCCGCAGGTGGGAAATGAACTCCTGAGGCAGGAAGCCGGGAGCAAGGAGTTCGGCCTTCCCGCCATGCCTATGGACTTCTGCGGCGCGGAAACCCAGGGCTCAATAGCCTACCTCATCGAGACCGGGATGGACAAGGTTGCCGCCGGCCGCAAGGTTATCTCAATCGTCACGCGCGTGGAGGTAAGGGCCGATGACCCCGCCTTCCTCAACCCCACCAAGTTCGTGGGCCCGTACTACAAGGAGTGCCCCCTGGACGGGGCCACGTACAAGGAAGACCCCCGCGGCCTTGGCTGGAGAAAGGTTGTCCCTTCCCCAAGGCCCATCGGCATAAATAACATAGACGTTGTGGAAAGGCTAGCCCGCGAAGGCGCTATTGTCATCACAGTTGGCGGCGGCGGAATCCCCGTTGTACGCACCCCTGAAGGCCTTAAAGGCATTGAAGCGGTGATTGACAAGGACCTTGCCAGCGCCCTTGCCGCCGTCACTATGAAGGCCGATGAATTCTACATCCTCACGGACGTCCCCAAGGTGTATATCAACTTCCGGAAGCCCGGCGAGGAAGCCCTGGACACAATAACTGTGGCCCGCGCGAAGGAACTTCTTGAGCAGGGTCAGTTTGCAGAAGGCTCCATGGCACCCAAGGTGAGGGCCGCCATTATGTTTGTTGAAAACGGCGGCAAACAGTGTATAATAACGGAGGCCGGGGAACTTGAGAACCCCGCCTGCGGAACCAGAATAATTCCTTAATAAAACTATGGCATACAATCTCAGAAACCGCAGTTTCCTTAAACTGCTGGACTTCAGCCCCAAGGAAATCCAGTATCTCCTGGACCTTGCCGCTCAGCTCAAAAAGGCAAAATACGCAGGCTGCGAACAGCCGCGCCTGAAGGGCAAGAACATAGCCCTCATCTTTGAAAAGACTTCCACCCGTACCCGCTGCGCGTTTGAAACCGCCGCCTACGACCAGGGCGCCCATGTGACGTATCTTGGCCCTACGGGCAGCCAGATCGGCATAAAGGAGTCTATGAAGGACACCGCGCGCGTGCTTGGACGTATGTACGACGGAATTGAGTACCGCGGCTTTGCCCAGAAAACGGTTGAAGAACTTGCGCAGTACGCAGGCGTTCCAGTATGGAACGGCCTCACCAATGAGTTCCATCCCACCCAGATCCTGGCCGATTTCCTCACCATGAGTGAGCACGTGGACAAGCCCCTCAGCCAGGTTTCATACGCCTACCTTGGAGACGCCCGCTTCAATATGGGAAACAGCCTCCTTGTTGGCGGCGCCAAGATGGGAATGGATGTAAGGATTGTAGCCCCTAAGGCCCTCCAGCCCGCTCCGGAACTTGTGGCCCAGTGCCGTGAGATTGCAAAGGAAACCGGCGCCCGCATCACCATCACTGACGACCCCAAGGCCGGCGTTAAGGGCTGTGACTTCCTCTACACGGACGTATGGGTATCTATGGGAGAACCGGATTCAGTGTGGAAAGAACGCATTGAACTCTTAAGGCCCTTCCAGGTGAATTCAGAACTTATGGCCGCTACGGGTAACCCCAAGTGCAAGTTCATGCACTGCCTCCCCGCCTACCACAACCGTGAGACCAAGGTTGGAGAGGATGTGTTCCAGAAGTTCGGCCTAAATGGCGTAGAAGTAACTGAGGACGTGTTCGAAAGCCCCGCCAGCATAGTCTTCGACGAGGCCGAGAACCGTATGCACACCATAAAGGCAGTTATGGTTGCTACGCTGGGTGCATAGCAGAAAATATCTATCTCAGGAAGAAGTAATAAACGGCTATCTGTACAGCGAGGATAGCCGGTACACCAAGGGTAAACTTCCTGTCCCTCCTGGCCTTCCACTTGTCTGCTCCGTAGATGAGAAAGGTCAGGATGTTTATGCCGATGAGATATATTCCAAGGGTGGTCATCCCAAACTGAAACTACTGAAAGCATGTTCAACAAACACGATATCGACCGCGATGCCTGCCAGCTCTTCGGCGCCCAGGCCAGCAAGGGTTACGACTGGTGGTGGCACTCCTTCACAGGATACGATGCCGAAACCGGAGCAGCAAAGCCCTTCTTCATCGAGTTCTTCCTCTGCAACCCCGCCCTCGGCGGAGACGAGCCCGTCTTCGGCCAAATCCCAGGGAAACCGCAGAAGCCGTCCTACCTGATGGTCAAGGCCGGTGCCTGGGGTGAGGACGCCGCGCAGCTCCACCGCTTCTTCGGATGGAACCGCATCAAGGTTGACTGGGGCGTCCCGTTCAGGGTGGAGGCCGATGACTGCCTAGTCACCGAGGACCGCACCCATGGCCACGTGAAGGTAACCGGCTCCGCATCGCACCCTGAGTGGATGTGCCAGGACGGTGAGATGTCATGGGACCTCAGGATACGCAAGATAACGGCCTTCAATGTGGGATTCGGGGCCGATGAGGTGTTCCGTCACGCAGAGGCCTTCGAGATGTTCTGGCACGCAGAGGGGATGAAAAGTGAGTTCGAGGGAGAGGTCATCTGGAACGGCCGCCGCTACGTAGTGCGTCCGGAGGACTGCTACGGCTATGCCGACAAGAACTGGGGGAAAGATTTCACGAGCCCCTGGGTGTGGCTGTCATCCAATAACCTCACCAGCGAGATAACAGGCAGGAAACTCACCGACAGCGTCTTCGATATCGGAGGGGGCAGGCCGAAAGTCGGCCATATCGCCCTCCCCCGCAAACTCCTTTCCGCCTTCTGGTACGAAGGGAAGCCCTATGAGTTCAACTTCTCCAAGGCCTTGACCGCCGTCCACACTGAGTTCGACTGCAGGGAGACGGACACCCAGGTCATCTGGCACGTGGAGCAGCGCTCCATCTCCGGCAGGATGGTCACGGACATCACCTGCGAGAAGAAGGATATGCTCCTTGTGAACTACGAGGCCCCCGACGGCGCCAAGAGGCATAACCGCCTATGGAACGGTGGCAACGGCCGCGGGACGGTCCAGCTCTTCGATCTGAAGGGAAACCTCATCGACCGCGTCCATGCCGAGAATGTCGGCTGCGAATACGGTGAGTACTGTTAGACCATAGTTCGAAATTTTCGCGAACAGAGTTATAGTATCACTGCTCGAAAGCATAGGCGCATCAGATTATCTCACCGGCCCACAGGGCTTTGAAGAAGTCTGTCACGTAGTAGAGGTCAATATCTCCGGAGCGCCTTGTCAACGTGTCACGTGAGACAATGATTTGTTTAGCATCAGGGTGCTCTTCAACGAATTTTTTCAAGCCCTTTTTGTGTTCGGTTTCTATGTGATCCGTTGACTTGATCTCAATGGCAACGCGGGCATCACCAATTACGGCATCAACTTCATCATTGTTGTATGTATGCCAGTAGGTCAGCTCCTCTTCACTGCCGGTATATCCAAGGTACGCACGGATTTCCTGCATAACGATGCTTTCAAAGGCGTGACCATATTCAGGCGTTCCCGGCATCAGGTGGTAACGGTGCAGCAGGTAGTTGGGGATGCCGACATCAAAGAAATAAAACTTGGACGTCTGGTACAGTTTCCGTTTTATCACCTTCCGGTAAGGCTTCACCTCGAAGCCGAGGAGCGTGTCGTAGAGGATCTTGAAATATGCCTTGGCTGTATTGATGGACACGCCGCAATCTGAGGCCACGTTGTCGTAATTCAGAATCTCGGTGTTTGTCACGGCTGCCACTTCGAGGAAACGCTCGAATGTGTCGATATTCTGGACCAGGGCTTCCTCTTCGACTTCTTCTTTGAGGTAAAGGTTTACATAGTTCTTGAGGCGAGCCCTTGCATCCTTCACCATATAGTGACGGGGAATCATGCCGTTCTGGATGGCCCGGCTGAAGTCGTAATCAGGAATCTCAGCAAAAACGAGAGGATACA
>ONOQ01000037.1 GCA_900319485.1 uncultured Bacteroidales bacterium
TTTGAGGTCAAGCAGCCCCCGGTGGCCGTCTCACTCAAGGAAGCCGCTAAGATCAGCAAGGCCTCCGGTGAGCCCAACAGAAAGAAAGTGGCAACCGTTACCTGGGATCAGGTAAAGGAGATTGCCCAGTCAAAGATGCCGGACCTCAACGCATTCACTCTTAAGAGCGCAATGTCTATGGTAGCCGGTACCGCCCGTTCAATGGGTATCAAGGTAGAAGGCCCTATGCCTGAAAATCTCTAATAATCCGCACAAGTTATGAGCAAACTGACCAAAAACCAGAAAGCTGTTCTTGCCAAGTATGACAAGACCCAGGTTTACTCCCTGAATGACGCGTGCGCCCTTCTCAAGGAGATTACCTATACCAAGTTCGACGCTTCCGTGGAAATCACCACCAACCTCGGTGTTGATCCCCGTAAGGCCAACCAGATGATCCGTGGCGTTGTCACCCTCCCTAACGGAACCGGTAAGGTTACCCGCGTTCTTGTACTCTGCACCCCCGACAAGGAGAGCGAGGCCAAGGAAGCAGGCGCCGATTACGTAGGTCTGGACGACTACATCACCAAGATCAAGGAAGGCTGGACTGACGTCGACGTTATCATCTGCACCCCTTCAGTTATGGCAAAGGTAGGCCAGATCGGCCGTATCCTCGGTCCCCGTGGCCTTATGCCTAACCCCAAGACCGGCACCGTCACCATGGAGGTTGGCGCCGCCGTCAAGGACGTAAAGGGTGGTAAGATTGACTTCAAAGTAGACAAGACCGGTATCATCCACGCCGCTATCGGCAAGGCTTCCTTCACCGCGGAGCAGATCGCTGAGAACGCAAAGGCCTTCGTAGGCGCCGTCCTCAAACTGAAGCCCCAGACCCTGAAGGGTACCTATCTCAAGGGTGCTACCATCTGCACTACTATGAGCCCGGCCATCAAACTGGACGTGAAAGGTTTCACTGCTGAATAATCTGTAGGAGGAATAGATAATGAAAAAGGAACTGAAAGAACAGGTTATTGCAGCCATCAAGGCTAACATCGCCGAATGCCCCAATTTCTACATCGTTGACATCGCAGGTCTCAACGCCGAAGATACCGCAAAACTTCGCCGCGACTGCTTCAATGATGGCATCAAACTCACTGTTGTTAAGAACACCCTCTTCCACAAGGTGATCAAGGACGCTCAGAACGCTGAGATGGATCTTCTTGTTCCCGCTCTGGAAGGCAACTCCGCCATTATGTACTGCGAGGCTCCCGCAACCCCTGCGAAGCTTATCAAGAAGTACAACAAGGCCGGATCAGAAAAGCCCGCTCTCAAGGCTGCATACGTGCAGGAGTGCGCTTTCGTGGGTGCCGACAAACTTCAGGAACTCATCAATATCAAGTCCCGCGAGGAACTCATCGGAGAGATTATCGGTATGCTCCAGAGCCCTATCCAGAACGTTATCAGCGCTCTGCAGAATGGCGGCGGACAGACCATCGCCGGCCTCGTCAAGACTCTCGAAGAAAAAGAAAACAAATAATCATAAACAATTTAAAAATTTACAATTATGGCAGACGTTAAGAAACTCGCCGAGGAACTCGTGAACCTCACCGTCAAAGATGTCCAGGAACTCGCTAAGATCCTGAAGGAAGAATATGGTATTGAGCCCGCTGCAGCAGCAGTTGCAGTAGCCGCTCCCGCCGCTGGCGCCGAAGCAGCCGCTCCCGCAGAGCAGACTGAGTTCGACGTTATCCTCACCAGCGCAGGTCAGGCAAAGCTCCAGGTCATCAAGGCCGTTAAGGAGAATGCAGGTCTTGGTCTTAAAGAGGCCAAGGAACTCGTTGACAAGGCTCCCGTAGCCGTCAAGGAGAAAGTGTCCAAGGCTGAGGCCGAGGCACTCAAGGCTGCCCTCGAGGAAGCCGGTGCAGAGGTTGAGGTTAAGTAACCCCGCCCGCTCCCTTTAAGGGATGCATCAAACAGGTTTAGAGCCCAAAGTAGGCTCTAAACCTTTTTTCCGTCTTAAAAATTTTCCCCATAACGAAGGCAGAATATGTCTAATAAGACTACCAATCCGCGAATTAATTTCGCAACCTCAAAAATTCTGGAATACCCCGACCTTCTGGAGGTTCAGCTGAAGTCTTTCAAGGACTTCTTCCAGCTGGAGACCACTCCGGACAGCCGCCGCAGCGAGGGACTGTACAAGGTTTTCCAGGAAATTTTCCCGATTGAGGACACGCGGAACAACTATGAACTCACCTTCATAGACTATTTCATCGATCCGCCCCAGTACTCAATTGAGGAGTGTCTTGAGAGAGGACTTACCTACAATGTTCCTCTGAAGGCAAAACTCCGCCTTTCCTGCACGGACCCGGAGCACGAGGACTTTGACACCCGCGTGCAAGACGTTTACCTTGGGAACATCCCCTATATGACTCCCGCCGGTACGTTTATCATCAACGGTTCCGAGAGAATTATCGTTTCGCAGCTTCACCGTTCCCCGGGCGTATTCTTCGACCAGAGCATGCACGCAAACGGCACCAAACTCTACAGCGCTCGTATCATTCCTTTCAAGGGCTCCTGGATTGAGTTTGCCACGGACATCAACAACGTGATGTTCGCTTACATCGACCGTAAGAAGAAGCTGCCTGTCACCACCCTTCTGCGCGCTATTGGCTACAGTTCCGATAAGGACATCCTGGACCGTTTCGGTCTGGCCGATGAAGTTGAGGCAACCCCCGAGGTCCTTGTGGAGAACCAGGGCCGTAAACTTGCCGCCAACGTCCTTAAGACCTGGATCGAAGACTTCGAGGACGAGGACACCGGTGAGGTCATCCCCATCGAGCGTACCATTCCTATCGTAGAGCGCGGCGAAGTTCTGGATGACGACACCATCGCGCGTATTGCAGATACCGATGTCGAGACTATCCTCCTCCAGAAGGACGAGTCCGTATCGGCCGAAAATTCTATTATCTACAATACCCTGCAGAAGGATCCCACCAATACGGAGATCGAGGCTGTGAACTACATCTACAAGCAGCTCCGTAATTCCGAACCCCCGGATGAGGCAACCGCCCGTGACGTCATCGACAAACTCTTCTTCTCAGAGAAGCGCTATGACCTTGGCTCAGTAGGCCGTTACCGCCTGAACAAGAAACTTGATATGACCATCGATCCTGAGACCCGCGTCCTTACGCAGCAGGATATCGTTGAGATTATCAAGTACCTCATTAAACTCATCAACAGCAACGCTACCGTGGACGATATCGACCACCTCTCAAACCGTCGCGTCCGCACCGTTGGTGAGCAACTTGCAAACCAGTTCAGCGTCGGTCTCAGCCGTATGGCCCGCACCATCCGTGAGAGGATGAACGTCAGAGACTCCGAGCAGTTCAACCCCATCGACCTAATTAACGCCAAGACCCTGTCTTCCGTTATCAACTCCTTCTTCGGCACAAGCCAGTTGTCACAGTTCATGGACCAGACCAACCCTCTTGCGGAGATCACTCACAAGAGGCGTCTTTCCGCACTCGGCCCGGGAGGTCTTTCCCGTGACCGCGCCGGCTTCGAGGTCCGTGACGTGCACTACACCCACTACGGCCGCCTGTGCCCTATCGAATCCCCTGAAGGTCCTAACATCGGCCTTATCAGTTCCCTGTGCGTGTACGCCCGCATCAACAGCCTTGGTTTCATCGAGACCCCTTACCGCAAGGTATCGGGCGGAAAGGTGGACCTCAGCGCCGAAGGCTGGAAGTATATGAGCGCAGAGGAGGAAGAGGCCCAGAACGTGGCTCTTGCCAACGTTAATATGAGTGACGACGGCGAACTTCTGGATGAACGCATCCAGTGCCGTCTTGAGGCCGATTTCCCGCTTGTGGGCAAAGAGGAAGTGAACTATATGGACGTAGCCCCCAACCAGATGGCTTCCGTGGCTGCTTCCCTCATTCCTTTCCTTGAGCACGACGACGCCCACCGTGCCCTGATGGGCGCCAACATGATGCGTCAGGCCGTTCCGCTCCTTTCCCCGGAAAGCCCCATCGTGGGTACCGGTTTGGAAGAGAGAGTCTGCATAGACTCCCGCACCCAGATCATCGCTGAGCGCAGCGGCGTTGTGACCTATGTGGATGCAAATGAGATCCGCGTAAAATATGACCGTACAGAAGATGAGAAGTTTGTGAGCTTCCTCCCTGATGAAACCGTCTACAAGCTCCCCATCTACCGCCGTACCAACCAGAGCACTACCATTACGCTCAAGCCCCTTGTGCGTAAGGGTGACAAGGTGAAGGGCGGTCAGGTTCTCACCGAAGGTTATGCAACCGAGAAGGGAGAACTTGCACTTGGCCGTAACCTTATGGTGGCATTCATGCCCTGGAAGGGTTACAACTATGAGGACGCTATCGTCCTTTCAGAGGAAATGGTCAAGTGGGATGTCCTCACATCCATCCACGTGGACGAGTACCTCACAGAGGTCCGTGAAACCAAGCGCGGTATGGAGGAACTCACCTCCGATATCCCCAATGTGTCCGAGGACGCAACCAAGGACCTTGACAAGGATGGTATCATCCGCGTGGGCGCTCACATCGAGCCCGGTGACATCATGATCGGTAAGATCACTCCTAAGGGCGAGTCCGATCCTTCACCGGAAGAGAAACTCCTCAAGGCCATCTTCGGCGACAAAGCCGGAGACGTCAAGGACGCTTCCCTGAAGGCCAATCCTTCCCTGAGCGGTACAGTCATCAAGACCGCCCTCTATGCGAAGGTTTCCAAGGAAACCGGCAAGAGGGGCGCCAAGTCCGACCAAAAGACCCGCATGGAGATCAAGACCCAGGAGTTCCAGCAGGCGGCGGAGAAACTCCGCGCCGACTTCATCGAGAGACTCTGGAGCCTTGTAAACGGCAAGAAGAGCGCTGGTGTCAGCGATCTTTACGGCGTTGAGATCTTCCCCAAGGGCAAGGAGTTCACCCTCCAGGCCCTCCGCGAGGTTGACTACCAGAACATCTCCACCGCAAAGTGGTGCAATGACGCCAAGACTTCCGCAATGGTGCGTGAACTCATCGGCGGATACTGCATCGCCTACAAGGAGATGGAAACCCGCTCCAAGAGAGAGATCGACAAGATTAAGGTTGGTGACGAACTTCCCAACGGCGTAATGCAGATCGCAAAGGTCTACGTTGCCAAGAAGCGTAAGATCACTGTCGGTGACAAGATGGCAGGCCGTCACGGTAACAAGGGTATCGTGGCAAAGATCGTCCGTCAGGAGGACATGCCGTTCCTCGAGGACGGTACTCCCGTGGACATCGTCCTGAACCCTCTGGGCGTGCCTTCCCGTATGAACCTGGGTCAGATCTATGAGACCGTGCTCGGTTGGGCCGGCCGTGAACTTGGCCTGAAGTTCTCCACCCCTATCTTCGACGGTGCGTCTATCGACGAGATCTGCGCCTACACCGACAAGGCAGGCGTTCCCCGCTTCGGTAAGACCAACCTCAGGGACGGCGGCACCGGTGACTGGTTCGACCAACCCGCTACCGTGGGCGTCATCTATATGATCAAACTCGGTCATATGGTGGACGACAAGATGCACGCCCGTTCCATCGGCCCTTATTCCCTCATCACCCAGCAGCCCCTTGGCGGTAAAGCCCAGTTCGGCGGCCAGCGTTTCGGTGAAATGGAAGTGTGGGCCCTGGAGGCTTACGGCGCAGCAAACGCCCTTCAGGAGATCCTTACCGTCAAGTCTGATGACGTAAACGGCAGGGCCAAGACCTACGAGGCAATCGTCAAGGGAGACCCGATGCCTACCCCTGGCATCCCCGAATCCCTGAACGTGCTCCTGCATGAGCTTCGCGGCCTTGGACTCAAGGTTACTCTGGACTAATCTCAAGGACAAGAAAAAGAAAGTAAGATTATGCCTGCTTTTAACAATAAGGAAAACAAGGTAAAGAGCAATTTCTCCCGCATTTCCATCAGCCTCGCTTCCCCGGAAGACATCACCGAGCGTTCCTGCGGAGAGGTACTGAAGCCGGAAACGGTCAACTACCGTACCTACAAGCCGGAGCGTGAAGGTCTCTTCTGCGAGAAGATCTTCGGCCCCACCAAGGACTACGAGTGCTACTGCGGCAAGTACAAGAGAATCCGTTACCGCGGAATCGTGTGCGACCGCTGCGGCGTGGAAGTAACCGAGAAGAAAGTCCGCCGTGAACGTATGGGTCATATCACCCTTACCGTTCCGGTTGCTCATATCTGGTACTTCAAGAGCGCTCCCAACAAGATCAGCGCCCTCCTGGGCGTCCCCTCCAAGAAACTGGAAGCCGTCATCTACTATGAGAAATACATAGTGGTGAATCCCGGTCTCCTCTCCACTGAGGACGTTCCTGAGGAGTATCGTCTCCAGAAGATGGACCTCATCTCCGAGGACGAGTACTTCGCAGCCCAGGACCGCATCGCCGACCTCAAGCGCAGGAAGGCCGATGAAGGCGTGGAATGGGAAGAAGGCTGGAACTTTGTGGCAAAGATGGGTGCCGAAGGCATCTACGACCTCCTCAAGGAGATCGATGTGGAGGCACTTGGCCGCGAACTCCGCCGCGCAATGCACGCAGAGAGTTCCCAGCAGCGCAAGACCGAGATCCTCAAGCGTCTGTCCGTCGTGAAGTGGTTCCAGGAGTCCAAGGATGTGAACCGTCCGGAATGGATGATAATGAAGGTTATCCCCGTTACTCCTCCGGATCTCCGTCCGCTGGTTCCGCTTGATGGCGGCCGATTCGCAACGTCGGATCTCAATGACCTGTACCGCCGCGTAATCATCCGCAACAACCGTCTGAAGAAACTCATCCAGATCCAGGCACCTGAGGTTATTCTCCGCAACGAGAAACGTATGCTCCAGGAAGCCGTGGACAGCCTCTTCGACAACTCCAAGAAATCATCGGCCGTAAAGAGCGACTCAAACCGCGCCCTTAAGTCCCTGTCCGACTCCCTCAAGGGTAAGCAGGGCCGATTCCGCCAGAACCTCCTTGGTAAGCGTGTTGACTACAGCGCCCGTTCCGTTATCGTCGTCGGTCCCGAACTCAATATGCACGAGTGCGGTCTTCCCAAATTCATGGCCGCAGAACTTTACAAGCCTTTCGTGATCCGCAAACTCATCGAGCGCGGTATCGTGAAGACCGTAAAGAGCGCAAAGAAGATCGTGGACCGCAGGGATCCCGTCATCTGGGACATCCTTGAGAACGTGATGAAGGGTCATCCGGTGCTCCTCAACCGTGCACCTACCCTGCACCGTCTGGGTATCCAGGCCTTCCAGCCCCGTATGATCGAGGGTAAGGCCATCCAGTTGCACCCTCTTGCCTGTACCGCTTTCAACGCAGACTTCGACGGTGACCAGATGGCTATCCATCTGCCCCTCGGAAATGCTGCAATCATGGAGGCGCAGCTCCTCATGCTGGGCTCCCACAACATCCTCAATCCGGCCAACGGAAGCCCTATCACCGTTCCTTCACAGGATATGGTTCTGGGTCTTTACTACATCACCAAGGAGCGCCCCGGCGCAAAGGGTGACGGCCTGAGTTTCTACGGCCCCGAGGAAGTTATAATCGCCTACGACGGCAAGGTTATCGATATGCACGCCCCCATCAAGGTCCGCCTGCCCAAGGACAAGCAGGACCTCAGCAAGGGCTACGAGATGGTGAAAACCACCGCCGGCCGCATCATCGTGAACCAGTTTATGCCCGACGAGGTTCCGTACGTGAACGAGGTACTGGGTAAGAAAGCCCTCCGTACCGTCATCACGGACGTCATCAAACACACCGGTGTCACCCGCACGGCCAAGTTCCTTGACGACATCAAGAACCTTGGCTATGACCAGGCATTCCGCGCCGGTATCTCATTCAACCTTGGCGACGTTCTTGTTCCCCAGGAGAAGACCGGTCTCATTGAGAAAGGTTACTCCGAGGTAGAAAGCATCAAAGCAAACTATGCGATGGGCTTTATCACCAACAACGAGCGTTACAACAAGGTTATCGACCTCTGGACCTCCATCGACAACCAGCTCACATCCGTGGTTAAGAAGCAGATCTCCGCAGATCAGCAGGGCTTCAACCCCGTGTATATGATGCTGGATTCCGGTGCCCGTGGTTCAACCCAGCAGATCAAGCAGCTCTGCGGTATGCGCGGCCTTATGGCCAAGCCCCAGAAGAGCGGCGCTGCGGGTGCAGAGATCATTGAGAACCCTATCGTGTCCAACCTGAAAGAGGGTATGACCGTGCTGGAGTACTTCATCTCCACCCACGGCGCCCGTAAGGGTCTGGCCGATACCGCCCTCAAGACCGCTGATGCAGGTTACCTCACCCGCCGTCTTGTGGACGTTTCCCACGATGTAATCATCACCGAGGAAGACTGCGGTACCCTCCGCGGCCTCATCGCAACCGCCATCAAGAACAAGGATGAGGTTGTCGAATCCCTTGGTGAGCGCATCCTTGGCCGTACTTCCGTACACGACATCTTCAACCCTCTCACAGGGGAACTCATCATCGCTGCCGGCGAGGAAATCCGCGAGGATGTAGCCGCCCTCATCGATACCCTTCCCATCGAGCAGGTTGAAATCCGCAGCGTTCTCACCTGCGAATCCCGCAAGGGCGTGTGCGCAAAGTGCTACGGCCGCAACCTGGCTACCAGCCGTATGGTTGAAACCGGTGAGGTTGTGGGCGTTATCGCCGCACAGTCCATCGGTGAACCTGGTACCCAGCTTACCCTCCGTACCTTCCACGTCGGTGGTACCGCGTCCGGCTCCGTGGCCGACAACACCATCGTCTCCAAGTACGAGGGTAAACTCCAGTTCGAAGAACTCCGTACCATTGACCGCGTCAACGAAGACGGCAGCGTGAACCCCGTTGTGGTGTCCCGTATGACGGAACTCCGCATCGTGGACGAGCGCACCGGCATGACCTATTCCCAGTACGATATCCCTTACGGCTCAACGCTGTACTTCAAGGACGGCGCAACCGTCAAGAAGGGAGACCTCATCTGCGAATGGGATGCCTACAACGCCACCACCATCGTTGAAACCGCCGGTATCGTACGCTTCCAGAACATGATCGAAGGCGTCACTTTCAATGAGGAAAGTGCCGATGAGTTTGCAACCAATACGGACAAGGTTATCATCGAAAGCAAGGACAAGACCAAGACTCCCGAAATGCTTATCGTCGATGATAAGGGTGTCATCCTCCGTCAGTACAACCTGCCTGTGGGTGCACACATCATGATCAACGACGGCGAAAGCGTGAAGATCGGCGATGTTATCATCAAGATCCCCCGCGCTATCGGCAAGGCATCCGATATCACCGGCGGTCTGCCGCGTGTTACGGAACTCTTCGAGGCCCGTACTCCTTCCAACCCCGCTATTCTCTCAGAGATCAACGGTGAGGTTCTTATGGGCAAGGTCAAGCGCGGTAAGCGTGAGATCATTGTGAAGAACCGCAGCGGCAAGGAGTGCCACTATGAGGTTCCTACCACCAAGCAGATCCTGGTCCAGGAGAACGACTACGTGAAGGCCGGCACCCGTCTTTCCGACGGCGGCACTTCTCCTACCGACATCCTGAACATCCTTGGTCCGGTGAAGGCTCAGGAGTACATTGTCAACGAGATTCAGGCCGTGTACCGCTTACAGGGTGTGAAGATCAACGACAAACACTTCGAGATAATCGTACGCCAGATGATGCGCAAGGTCCAGATCGGAGATCCCGGCGACACCGAATTCCTCCCGGAGGAACTGGTGGACAAGTGGGAGTTCATGGACCGCAACGACGAAATCTTCGGCAAGTACTATGTGGAAGATGCCGGAGACAGCGCACGCTTTGAGGAAGGCGACATTATTTCTGCACGTGACCTCCGTTCAGAGAATGCCTCTCTGGAGCGTCAGGGTGCAAAACTCATCGCCGCCCGTCCCGCAAAGCCCGCTACGGCCTCACAGGTGCTGCAGGGTATCACCCGCGCCGCCCTCAAGACCGGCTCCTTCATCAGTGCTGCTTCCTTCCAGGAAACCACCAAGGTCCTTTCCGAGGCCGCTATCCGCGCCCGCGTGGATAACCTCGAAGGCCTGAAGGAGAACGTCATCTGCGGCCACCTGATTCCTGCCGGTACCGGTCTCAGCCGCTACCAGGACATCATCGTGGGTTCCAAGACGGAAACAATGGCCGCTCTTTCAGAGCTTTAAGCCTTTCCGTCATTCCGGGCTCTGCCCGTCATTCCCGACCTGATCGGGAATCTCACTCCAGGAGGCAGCCGCAAGGCTGCCTCCTTTTTTCTTGTTATTCCGAAACAATATTCATATCTTTGCGGTAACACCAAAGTGTTACTACTTATGATTGTATATCACGGTTCCCCATATCTTGTATCTGTGCCTATGTTCGGAGAGGGCAATCCCCATAACGACTATGGCCTGGGCTTTTATTGTACGCAGGATCTGGAACTGGCCAAGGAATGGGCTTGTCCGGATGGGCGTGATGGTTTTGCCAATGAGTACAGGCTGGATGAAGTATCTTTGTCCTGTATGGATCTTAGCGGCAAGGATTACAATATTCTTAATTGGATGGCTGTTCTGGTCAGGAACAGGGTTTTTGAAATATCCTATCCTATAGCCGCCCGGGGTAAACGCTACCTGCTGGATAATTTCCTTCCGGATTTTCAGGACTATGACATCATAAAAGGTTATAGGGCCGATGATTCCTATTTTTCATTTGCACGGGCATTCCTCTCCAATACAATTACCCTGGGGCAATTGTCGCGGGCAATGCATCTTGGAAACCTTGGAATCCAGATTGTCCTTAGAAGTCCTCTCGCATTTGACTCAATATGGAAAGAGCGTGCTTTTCCGGCGCAGGCATCCGAATACCACGTGAAAAGAGTGTCAAGAGACCGAAGAGCCAGGGAAGACTATCTTAAGATGCTTGAAGAGCCTGAAACTGGCGGAGTATACCTTTCTCAAATTGTAGATGAACACTGGACAAATGAACATCCCGGCTTACAATAACAGTTATCTGGAGGACTCTATGCAGGCCCTGGGCTCTATGCTGGACTATGCAGTCAATTCCTGTAATCAGGATTTGGAGCAGTTCTGCTACCGTTTTTTCTGCAGCGGAGTTGCCCGGTCTCTCTTTCAGTTCAGTCCTAAGTATATGGGCCTTTCCGGAATTGAACTTGCATCCCTTGTTGCCCGGCGCACAGGTGACGGCCTTCAGGATGCCCCGCCTTATATAGACGTGGGAAGCCCTGAATACTGGGCTGGCTGGGCGTTGGCGTATGTTTCCAGGGCTCTCAATTTGGATTATGAGAGTCTTCATAAAAGGGGAGTAACTGCCAGGGCTCTCCTTAATGGGTATACTGTTCTTCATGAGGCCGATCTTTCCAAGACGGTAGATGTGGCCAGAGAATGGCTTATGAAAGGTGCTGTAAGCGTAAACCCGTTAAAGAGGCAGAGAACTTTGGCCGGACTAACCCAGAAGGAACTTGCGTCGCTTTCTGGCGTTCCTCTAAGGGTTATACGGTCTTATGAACAGGGACAGCGCTCACTGGAAAATGCCGGAGCAGAGAGTATATTGCGTCTGTCCCGTGCCCTTTCCTGCCAGATTGAGGATTTACTCTGAGAGCCGCTGATTGGGCAGCCCCTTTCGTTATGCCCGCCTTCAACCTCCGTCATGCCCGACCTGATCGGGCATCTTTTGTCCTTCTGAACGAAGCCTTAAGGGCATAGTCGAAGAATCTCATTTGTATTTTTAATAAATAATCTGCTTATTATTATAAACAATTATTTAACTTTAACTTTTGAAGTGTGTTGCACTTCTAATTAGAATTCAACTGATTATGGATTATTATTGGATATCAATTAATAATGATATAGTATCAACTATAGCATACGCCCCCAAGGGGACACCTGTTTCTCATCAACTTATAGAAACGATAGAAACGATAGATGTTGTCCCTTTTTCATTAGAATTGCACGATGTTATCATAAGTAAAACCATTATTCAAGGTGGTCTTAGTGATGTCTTCTATGATTTCCAGCCTAATAGTTTAGCTTGGCCGATTATGTCTGAAAAAATGAGTCATATAATTGCATCTCATCTAACAGGATTTGAACATATAAGATGGAAAGAAATACGTATTGTGGGAAAGAATACATCTCAACGATATTATCTGCCCTATTTTACATATCCCCTCGATACATTGGATTACGAGAATAGTATTATTATACCATCTTCTGGCGCAGTCTTGAAACCGTGTTTCAGTAAAATAAAGCTTGAGAACATTTCCATGACGTATGCGCCGAGTTTGTTTTGGAAAGTTACTACCAAATTATACGTAAACGACGAGATACGAAAAGACTTGATAAACGCAAATATTAAAGAAATAGTCTTTAGTAAGGCAAAGAGTATTTAGAGTTTTACGGGTATGTTTCTATATATATAATGGACGCGGCCGTAAAAGTGCGGTACGACCTTGAGACAATCCAAAAGGCGTTACCATAACGGTAGCGCCTTTTTTTGAAAAAAATAGTATCTTTGTATATTGTATTGTTTAAATGAGGTCCAAGTACATCATAATCATCCTTACGGCAGTAATGTGCCTTCTTCCGTCGTGCAAGATGAGGCCAAAGGACGTGGAGCGCCTGAAGGCAGAGGCCGATGCGGGTAACCTGAGGTCCATGGAAACGCTCATGTGCCACGGGGATACTCTTGTTTCCAAGGAGCTTCTGACGCATTATATGGATGTGCTGGCCGATGAAGGTAACTTCAAGGCGTTGACCTATAAATACATGCAGGAGAACGGCGGATCGGCAAACTGGTCGGTTATGATGGAAAAGAACGACCTGGCCAGGTATATCCGTTGGATGAAAAAAGGGGCAGATAAAGGCAATCCGGACTGTATGTATCAACTGGGCGTTCTGTACGACCAGAAGAAGGTGGCGTCCGGGACTCACTTTATAGACAGCCCCTACTACGATTTTGACAAGGCGGTTCAATGGAGCCGTCAGGCGGCCGACAGCTGCCACGCCTATGCCCGTACAAACATAAGGCACTGGAGCGGTAAGGAATCTGTCCTGGACCGCCCCCGCTTTACTGCCCGGCAAATCTGGAAATACAACGCGCGCGGCCAGAACTTCTTCAACAGGGCCTCAAACGCCGCCTTCCAGTATATGGCCGATGCCGTAAATAACACCTTCAATTTACTCTTCTCCAAGCTATGGTGGCAGGCGCTGCTTATGGCCGTGGTGATGCTTCTGGTCATTGCCGGTGTCATTTTCTATGGCTTCAGTTTTGAGGGAGATTCGGCCGTGTCCGTTGGCGCCAGCAGCATTTACGGATGGCTGAACGGATTCACGCTTTTCTTCATTGCCGATGGCCAGTGGCAGAACGCCGCCGGAATCTTTGGCTCTTTTGACGGGATGTGCCATTTCACCCATCAGCCCGGCACATATTCATTGATGTCGGACATCTGCATATGGGCTACCTGGATATGGGTGATCCTTTTTGCAGTGATGTTTTTCAAAGGCATTCAGAACCTTCGTAAACAGGGCCGCCTTACCGTAGTTTCATTATTGAAATTCACTCTTGTAACCATACTGATAAACATTCTGTTCTACCTGCTTGGTGGAGCGCTCTCAATATTCAGCGAGATTATTGCCATAATCCTCGGCATCGTGCTGTTTGGCGCTTTACTCAAGCATTACGTGCCCAAGGAAGGCAATGTAATCATCTACGGCGCAGGACCCTTTGGCACCGATGTATCGGCCTCTCCTGTAAAAGGCCGTCCCGGTGTCTACAGAACTGCCGACGGACGTTATTTCAGGGAGGATTCCGACGGAACTGTCAAGCAAATATAACCTGCTTCACCCTTCTGACCTTCTACACCCTGTACAAGTACAAATACAGTTTCTGTCATTCTGAGCGGAGCGAAGAATCTCCGTTTGAGAGCCGTTGGATGAATTCCTCGGAACTGGGCGTGGGATTCTCCTCAAACAAGTGCTTATAGCGGGTTTTGCGGGTGCGAAGGGCCGGTTCGGTTATCCTGAGGTAGAAAGCGATGCTTTTGACGGACAGGCCGGAATATAACAATGTAAGGGTTGAGAAGTCCTCTTCTTTCAACTTGTTCCTATATTCCGTTCGCAGGCGCTGGATGAGATTATCGTTTGAAGAGTTGACGGCCTCTTCCAGAGAGATGATGAGCCTCTTTTCGGACCGGATTTCTCCAAGTTGCTGTCTGAAGACGGAGATGAGTTCATCCTTGGTTTGAATACCGTAGCGTTTTTCCCGTTTCTTTACTTCTTCGTCAGTCCAGGAGAAGTATGAGTCGGATAACTGATGCAGGAACTGGACTTTATCCATAATAACGGCGTTGCATGCTTTCCGGAAATGCTCATTCCTTTCTTTTAAAACCTGTAAGTCGTTGTTCAGGGATTCAATGTCGGCCATATCCTGTAATCTGTCAATGTGGAGTTTCCTGACGAATAGGATTAACCCCAGGATAATCAACAGTAGCAGGACTCCAAGAATGGAATAAATGATAGTATTCTGCCTTGTGCGTTCTTTCTGGGTATTGTAGGATTCTCTGTACCACTGCTCCATCGCTCCGGTAACGGATTGGCCGAGGACCTTAATTATTTGTTTATTTTGGATGTCTGTGGCTGTTAATAAGAAATTGTAGGCATTCTTATAATCATTTTGAATTCTATATGCACGCGACAATTGATCATATAATGTCAGAGTATCTGCGGCATCTCTTATAAAGGAACGGGCAATATCAAAACAATCTTTTGAATCTGCGGTCCTCCCCAGAGCCGCATTAATAAGCCCTTTATAACCGTAGTATATTAGGGTGTCTGAATAGTGTTTACCGACAGTTATTTTATTAATGCATTCTAAGGCCTTGATGTAATCTTGCCTTCCCCAAATAAGAGCGTCTGCTTTTATCATTAAAGCATTATGTATGAGTGGTTGGAATGTGTTTCTAGAAAGCACATCATCAATAATACTGATAGATTCGTTCCATTGTTGTGCTCTTAATAATTGCATTGCAGACATTGTTCTTGAGTAATCAGCAGAGAGTGATTCTCCACAAGATTCAAAGAAACTAACCGCTTGATATGAATACCTAAGTGATTCCTGATGATTGTTATTGAGGCTATGTATTGTGCTCAAATGTCGACACGCCAGACCAGCGTTATGATTGTCGTTAAGCTCTTTTGCAAGACTAAGTGCTTGATTAAAGTCGATAGCTGCTCTTATCGTGTTTCCCGCATTTTGTTTGACAACTCCAGAATAATAAAAAGAAAGCATTTTCTCACGCTTGGTAGGGTGATTCTGGTAGTAGTTATATGCGATAGAGATTATTGAATCATCTGCTATGTCGATATAGTTTTTGTCAAGTGCCATAGACAGAAGCAAGGCGTGTTTGGCTTGCATCGGTCTGGTTCTCAAAACTGAGGAGTCAATATCAATAAGAATACTTAGTGCGCTATCTGGACAATCTGCCATCAATGTCTCAGCCGTAGTGAGTACGTGTTTAGTTTTAATCCAAGTGCAAGAGTTCAAACAGAAAGCAATTAAACTCACTGTAATCGCAATGCGAGAGTTCTTTTTCATAGAAAAATGCTGCCGTGTATATAAATAAAAATGTGTTCGTATGCGAAAGACAATACCCGGCAGCACTATCGCTAGTCTGACGGGTATTGCTGCGAAGAGAAACTTATGTAGTTGTTCTGGCTTCTGGAGGCCAACCCAATCCATAAGATCTCCCGCGTGTATCGCACACGGGAAATCTTATTGAGGGCATTGGGTATAAATTTTTCCAGAATTTGAACAACTGCCCGTCAATAAGATTCCTTTATTGAAATCTGTTTGTTTTCTATGCAAATATAGTGAGAAAAAGGTCGAAATGCAATCCGTCCCAGGCTCTGTAACATACCTTTTGGATAAAAACATTGATAATCAATAGATTAAGTTGTGAAACTGTAATACCCTTCATGGTGATAAAGAGAGATGCTCCCTGTAACTTTGCATTGTGTTCATTTTAAAAACTTTAAATTATGCGAAAAACAACATTATTTTTCTGGGCTACGTGTTTTATAGTAGCATTACTATTATCCGGTGGGTCTTTGTCAGCAAAGATATCAAAAGACAGCACAGCCATTGTCTTAAGAAAACTACCTTATGGAACAGAGCACCATGATGAAGCCCCGCGTTCCTTATTAATCGAGGCTTATTACGATTCTGACCTGTCAAGCGTATGTGCCTCCCTTAATGGAGCGGGAACTCTTGTAGATGTCTACGTTGAAAATCTTGGCACGGAAGAAGAAGTACACTATCAAATCCCCGGTAGTGGCAATTCTATTATGCCGATAAGCGGAACATCCGGATGTTGGAGAATCACATTTGTACTCTCTAACGGCGATGAGTATGTAGGAGAATTCTATATAATCTAATAGCCGTATACTCTTTATTGAGCCATTGCTCCCTTTTCTCATAGATTATTTATATTTTTGTGTTTGTATTATATGAAGAACCTTGTTTACATATTATACATTTTTTGCGGAATATTGATTTCCATGCCGGCCCCAGCACAGGATTGCGTATCGTTTTCTTATGATTCTGCCGGCAACCGGATCTACCGTGCTTGGACTTCACAGAGGCAAAGTAATAGAGCGGTAACAGATAGTCTTGTCCCGGTCCTTTCTCCTGAATATATTGACTCTCTTTCTCCAAAAATAGTTACGAATAAGGTAGTCATTGACAGCAATAACATTCCATTGGTTCTATCAGAGGAGGAAAAGCAATGGCTCAACGAAGAGTTTTTCCGTAGCCAGATGGCCGAAGAAGAGGCCTGGTGGAAAGAATATGAAAAGCGGCCCAAACTCAGAGCCGTTAATACTACGTATTCAGTTGGAGCTATTCCCTTACAGGAAGGGGTGTCACCAACCGGAGCGCGTACATATAGCCTTACAATACCTACCGCCTCCGGATTCAAACTGGTGCCCAATGTGTCCCTTGCCTATAACAGCCAGGCGTCCGAAGGCTGGGCCGGTTATGGCTGGGATATTCAAGGCATATCTTGCATCAAACTCATCAACAAGAACGAGTACTATCACGGAGAAATCAAGGCGGCCGATGTCACTGCTACAGATCCTGTCTTCGCCCTAGACGGAGTGCCACTTGTGACTAATGAGCATTCTGCCACATCGTCGGCATACCCGCTAGAGACAGCAAGGGGGCATATTCTTGCCTCTAAAGAGACAAACTCATACGGTCGAGTTACGAAGTTTACCGTCCTTTACCCCAATGGCGTCCGTGCGGTTTATGGCCGAAGCCATTCGTATAACTACAATCTTGTGTTTTACAAGTTGGCCGAGATGCAGGACCTGGAGGGCAACAAAATTACCTTCACGTATACAGTGGACTCATCTTCTGGCAACGACTGCCTGACAGCCGTCCGATACGGGTATGACAACTCAAACAATTATAGCGGAGAAATAACCTTCTCTTATACTAATTGGGCCAATCGTCCGTCTCGTTATTTTGCTGGAAAAGAAATCAAATTCGACAGACGTCTTGCCACCATTGAGTCACGTTCAGATGGGGCGGTCCTGTCTACATATACATTCACATATCAGCAATCCGGTCCTCTTTGGCTTCTTAACCAAATAGATTGTGCATCCGGGACTGCTTCACTTCCGCCAGTGGAGTTCACCTATACAAGTGTTCCGGCTTCGCAATATCTCAAGAAGGACAATAAGAGTATCTCTCTAAAAGCGTCATTTTTCGTTCAAGGTGTAGATAATGTTCACAAACGAGGAAAGTATGTTAATAATGAATACAGGGATGGTATTATTATATACCCGGGTCTCTCACCATATACCTATTTGATTGGTGGAGGTTATGGAAGTGAATTCAACTCAGAGCAAAAGATTATTTTTATCCCCAGATTGGAAAAAAACACTCAGTTGGACACAACTAGCCTCAAATGCGGAAGCGGTTTCCAAACTATAGATGCGGCAGATGTTGACGGAGATGGAGTTGATGAGATCGTCCGCATCAATATGCCGGGGCGACAAGGTGATTTTACCAAGTATATCATTACGGTGTTCCGATGCAACGGCTCGGGGGTTCCCGTGCAAACAGCGTCTTTCAATGTTTTGCTCAAAGGTGTCGTAGGAACAGCCCCCTATCCTTATCACAGGACCTTCCGATGGGGCGATTTCAATGGAGATGGAAAAGCAGACTTATTAGCAGTAGCTTATAACCGTAATTATCCCGGAACATATGTTCAAAGTTGTTATACGGCCGTAATTGATATCGAATCACAGAGCGTTCTCTCTGACGAAGTCCTGTTTAGCGGTTTTCAATACAATGGCGACAGAAATCTTATAGCCTGTGATATAGACAATGACGGGTGTTCTGAATTATGCTATGCGGACACAGGTGGATTCAAAGTATTCCGTCTTCAGGGGAATGGACATTTCTCTTTGGAAAAGACATTGTCCACTCCCACATCGTCTATTCTTTCAAATCCTAACCGTCTGTGCTATTTTGCCGACTTCAACGGTGATGGATATCTTGACATAGCCAGAGAGCCGGCGTCGGGCAGCTCAACCTCTTGGACAGTATACTACTATAATGGTTCACAGTTCACAAGCCGTTCAATAAGCATGGCTTCTCCTTCAGACTATACAAACGCGATGTTCATGGACGTGAACCATGACGGTATGTCTGATTTGGTGACGGTGTTGACAGATTCTACGGCGACTCCCATAACGACTCTTCGCACATACATAAACCAAAACGGCTACACTTTTGGCCCCTCCCAACTCTCGCCTTCGGAAATCAAGGACGCCAAGGGTATCGTTCTTCATGAAGGTTGACAGCCTTTCCATTTATAACTACTCGTACCAGGGCATAACAGGCGCTTCCCGTCATATAACCATGGCTGAGGACAGCTACGGTAAACAACTCCGAAGCAGTTACGCCTATCTGCCGTCCAATGCCCCAACGTGGACCGACACCTCACTCACGGTCAACAACTCCCAGGGTTACGCCTTCCAGACATTACCGATATATGTTCTTTCAAGTGAATATTCGTACTTGTCTAGTTCAGCATCCTCTTTTTACGATGTCAATCAATACGAGTACTACAATGGTGTAGTACATAAGCGTGGCCTTGGTTTCTGCGGCTTCTCAAAAATACGCACGAGGGTTATGGTAAACGTGGCGCAGCAGAACGTTGTTCACGACTATGTGGATGTATACTACCATCCAGAAAAGATGGGGGTTGTAAAGAAAGTGGAGAGGAAAAAGAGCGCAAGCAGTGCGGCTCCCGCTTATTATACACTTACGAATACGTGGAGCAGCCATAGCACCACATATGGCAAATTGAGTCCCCGACTTACTCAAAGCTATGAGAGAGACTTACTTAGCGGGGTTGGCAATCGTTCTATATACACCTATGACGATTGGGATTTCCCTACGGTCATCCGTATGGAGCACGATATCTCAGGTGGACAATATCAACGCGAAAAACGCAGTTTTACCTACCAGCACAGCAACACTCCTGCAAAATATGTTCTTGGGGTTGTTACCAACGAGTCCCGTTGGCTGGACCTTGACAGTTATACAACCCGCCAGTGGAAACACAAGGTGCTCACGACATATGACGCGAACTTCCATCCCATTACCAGAAAGTCCTACGCCGGCTTAAGCGTCTGCGCCGCAGGCAATCCGTTCGCGGAAGTGTCGGACTCCACCCGTCTTACCGGTGAAACAAGGTGGACCTATGACAGCCACGGCAATGTCCTCACAGAGAAGAGCGCCCCTTATGATGCCACGGAGTTCATCGGTCACACCTATACGTATGATTCAGATGGCCGATACTGCCTTACAGACACTGACGCCCTGGGGCATACAACAACTTATGCCAATTACAACATTTTTGGAAAGCCAGGACGCGTGGATGATTATCGTGGCAGGAATACATATTACTCCTATGACCCTTGGGGAAGAGTAATAACCGTAAGGCGTATTGACAGTTCAATAGAAAGCACATCTTACGCCTGGGGCGGGGAGGGCGCGTATACCGTCACAAAGACTGAAGTCTACGGCGGCCCCGTAAGCATCACTCATTATGACGCCCTCGACAGGGAAGTAAGAAGCGGTGTTAAACGCTTTGACGCCCAGTGGCAGTACAAGGATACGCAGTATAACCGTTACGGACAGGTGCGCCAAACCTCCCTTCCTTTTAGGGGAACGGAGCCGGCGTATTGGAATACATACACTTATGACAACTATGACCGCCCCATAAAGATACTGGAGCCTTCAGGTAAAGAAACAACCTGGTCTTATAGTGGCTCCAGCGTAACAACTGTAAAGGATGGGATCATATCCGTAAGCACCAAGGACGCCAGCGGGAATGTTGTAAGCGTTCAGGATGCCGGTGGCACAATTACTTATACCCTGCGTGACGACGGTCAACCGTCCAAAGTGACCGCCCCCGGAAACGTTGAGACTACTTTCACGTATGACGGTTATGGACGGCGGACAGGTATCACTGACCCAAGTGCCGGAACACGTACTGAAGCCTATGTGTGGAATGCTGATGGCTCTCATCAGCAGACGCACACGGGCCCCAATGGCAGCATTACAACCAGTTGGGACAAGTATGGAAGGACAACGTCAGTTGTACGCCCAGGAGAGTTCAACACCACATATACGTACAACAGCTATGGCCTGCTTTCAAGCGAGCAGTCCACCAACGGCACCGGGACAGAATATACATATGATTATAACGACCGCGTTTCCACGGTGAAGGAAACAGTCCCTGATAGCAAGTGGCTGAAGAAGACCTACACGTACGGTAGTTGGGGTAACCTGTCCTCAACAAAGTATACTACTCAGGACGGAGATATCACCACAGAGACATACACTTATGCAAATGGTCAAAACGCTGGTGTGTCCATTACCGGAGGGACAACAGTGTGGAGCCTTGTGTCTGAGAATGACCTTGGGCAACCAACTCAGATTACCACAGGGTCAATCAGCAGGCAATACGGCTTCACCGAATATGGGCTTCCCGCATACAGGAAGATGGCTGGCGGAAGCCTCCAGAACTTCACATACCAGTTCAATGTAAACAACGGGAACCTGACTTCAAGGACGGATGTTATAAACAATAAGACAGAGTCCTTCAAGTATGATGCTTTGAACAGGCTTGATACGCTTGGTACACGGGTGGCCCAGTATGCAAATAACGGTAATATCCTTTCTTTGACCAGCGTAGGTTCAATGTCTTATGCAAATACGGGAAAGCCTTATCAGGTGTCAAGCTATACTCCTGTATATTCCGGCCTGGTCCCTTCCAGAACTCAAGAGATAAGTTACAATAGCCTTGACCGTCCGTCCCTACTTGAGGAAGGTGATAAAACCGCAACGTTCACTTATAACGCTGTAGGAGACAGGGTAAGGATGCAGATTACCGACGGCCTTACACAGGAGCTTACCCGATACTATATAGGTGGCCAATATGAATGTGATGTCACATCGAGCGGCACAAAGGAACGATTGTACCTTGGTGGAGACGCATATTCGGCACCAATGGTATATCAGCGGGTGAACAACGGCAGCTGGACGGCATACAACATAGGACGTGATTACCTTGGCAGCATCACCCATATTGCCACGTTAAGCGGAACCTTGGTGGCTGAATACAGCTATGACCCTTGGGGGCGGCTCCGTAACCCTGCCACACAGGCCATATATACTCCGGGAACTGAGCCGGCGCTTTTCCTTGGCCGTGGCTACACCGGTCACGAGCACTTGACATGGTTCGGTCTCATAAACATGAACGCCCGGCTGTATGATCCGCTTCTTGGCCGTTTCCTGAGCCCTGACCCTTATGTCCAGGCGCCCGATTTCACGCAGAACTTCAACAGGTACTCCTATGCACTGAATAATCCGTTGAAGTATACGGATGAGAGTGGTTTTTTCTGGAATTATATTATTGGCGCCTTGATAGGAGGAGTATCTAACCTTCTTACTAATTGGTCTATTATAGAACAAAAGGGGTTTCTAACTGGCCTTGGTTATTTTGCTGTTGGAGCGGCTATTGGAGCATTGTCTGCTGGGGGCGCCGCTTGGACAGCCGGCCTTACTCAAGCAGCCGGGGTTGGGGCCGGCGCATTGATTGGGGCTGGCACTGGTGCTCTGATAAGTGGAACTGGAAGTTATTTGCAAAATGGGTTCAATAATTTGCTGTCGGAAAAAGATTTTAACGATAACTGGAAGTCATCAGTCTTGACAGGAACGATAAGTGGCGCGATAAGTGGCGCTATTTCCGGAGCGATTCAAGGGTATAGATATGCAAAAGAAAGTGGCGCTGATCCTTGGACAAGAAATTATAGTGATACATCCAACAGTGGTAAGTATCCAAACCACATTCAAGAAACCTATTCTTCCACATCTGAAAAAACGCCCATATTACAACCGGACGACACCAAGCATTGTTACGCTTATGTTGATGCTTATGCAGATCAAGGACACTTCAACCATTCGCCAGAAGATTTTATTCGTGCAACCGAAGGAGTTGATGGTTATAATCCTATCGAAAGTTATAAACTTGTTAATCCAAATGTTACCGGAAGGATGACAACAGTTTCAGGTTACCAATGGAGAAGTCTTGGAGCGATGATTTCGAATAATGCGGAAGTGATTTCTACGACGAATCACCATGCAATTAACGTTAGAGCTATAACAATCGGTTATAAACTGAATATGTTTGGAGGAGGTATAGGGAATAAACTCCATCTTTTTTCAGCTTATGTTCATGATCCGTTAGTCGGATATCGATACTATTCCCATTTAGACGTCATCGGAGTTCTTCGCTTTTAATAAAAGTAATATAATTATGATATCAGGTATTTTGGCTATAGCATTAACTGTGTGTATTAATAATGTAAGGAGTATAGATTCTGATTCGCTTTTTATTCAAGAATATAAGGCAATAGTTAAAACGCGATATGAAAAATGGCATAACAGAGCAGAGAAAAAGTCTTTCAAGCAAATCAGTAAAACGGACTCTTTATTGTTTATTCCAGTATTTTCTCTAAAGAAAAATTTATCATGGGATTATGATGATGTATCCAACAATGCAAAGTTTGCCTCGTGGAATTGTCTTGAACTCCGTAAGCGTTGGTATATTGACGCAATACTTGTTCGAGATAATTGCGTGTGGAAAGATATTTATTTAAATACTGGACGTTATAAAAGAGAACAGTTTGTTATATGGGATTATAGACCTTTGCTGAGTTATTTTAACCAATTAAAACCAGAATGTGTTTTTACAATATTCAATGTTCCTGGTTATTTTTTCATTAAAGAAGGACGAATAATACTAGTCGAGAATAATTCGGAACGACTAATAATTCACGAGAACGCTAAGAATTATTTGAAAGAGGCTCTCACGAGTCCATTGTTTTTACCTGTTTTCAGCGGACAAGAGTATTAGGTGATTAGTCTGTTAGATAATTAGAGCTTTTTAAATTAATGGAAACGCTACTGTCATATCAACCTGCGGCCCGGGCGCTTCATAGAAATATGAAGTGCCCGGGCCGTTGATGTGTGTGGTGATGACTGTGTTTTTATCAATTAATAACTAGTTCCTGCAACAAAAGGATGCCGGACAGCATCTATAATTGTACACGTAAATGATTAACACTATGAAAAAAGCTATTCTTTTTATTCTGGCATTGGTGTTCTCACTTATGGCCAATGCGCAATATGCCCCGGCGCCTGATTACACCCAAACAAAGGAATTCAAGGTGGCCGATACTATGGCCAAAACAGGAATAGGCATTCTAATAGCGTCAGGCGTAGGCATCACAACAGGCAACATCATCTGCGTGGTTCAGGAGAAC
>ONOQ01000052.1 GCA_900319485.1 uncultured Bacteroidales bacterium
GTTGGCGAAGGACATCGAGTACTGGGACATACGGCTGTATGCGCTGCGGGTGCCGCCGTCCATGGAGGAGGCGTTGGGGCTCTGCCAGTAGTTGTTCAGAGTGTAGTTGTAGCGGAGGGCCAGGTGATGTTTCTGGCTGATGTTCCAGTCAAGGCGGGCCAGGATCTTGTAGTTGTTCTCGTTTGCAGGGAAGTCTGTCCAGGAACCTGTGTCATAGCCGTACTCGTTCTTTGCGAAGTTGGAAGCGGTCTCGAGGTCTGCGAGGGTGGTGCGGGAGATGTAGTTGTTCTCATCCGGAACTCCGTTCTCGGAACCGCGCCAGCGGTTTACCACGGTAGGCTTCTTGGTCATTTCACCGTTCACGAAGAAGAAGAGTTTGTTCTTCACGATAGGGCCGCCGAGGGTAAAGCCGTAGGTGGTGCTGCGGTCCTTGGCGCGTGCGCCCTGGATCTGCTCTCCCTCGATGGCGTCACCCTGCATGTTCTCATTCTTATGATAGATGTATGCAGTGCCCTTGAAGGTGTTGGTACCGGACTTGGTGATGGCGTTCACGCCGCCGCCGATGAAGTTGGTCTGACGGACATCGTAAGGAGAAATGACAACCTGGAGTTCCTCGATAGCGTCGATGGAGATAGGGTTGCCGCCGCCGGGGAGGTTGTCGTTAAGGCCGAAGTTGTTGTTGAAGTTTGCGCCGTCAACGGTGAAGTTGGCGGTACGGCCGTCAGAACCTGCAAAGCTCATTCCGTTACCGCCGTAAGGAGACAGACGGGTGACGTCCGTGATGTTACGGTTTACGGTAGGGAGGCTCAGGATCTGGTCATTGGAGATGTTGGTAACTGCTCCGGTGCGCTCCTGGGCGGCGAACTTTGAGGTGGGAGAGGCAACAACCACGGTTCCTTCAAGCATCTCTGTGCTCTCGGCAATCTTGGCGTTGAGGGAATAGGTTTCTGCCAGTTGGAGGACTACACCGGTGTAAGTGGCATCGGTATAGCCAAGGCAACTGAAGTCAACCTTGTAGGGACCGCCGGTACGCATACCCTGGATGGAGTAGCGTCCTTCGGCGTTGGTAACTGCTCCGTAGATGGTGCCGGAGGGCTCGTGCTGAGCCAGGACTGCAGCACCTACTACAGGCTCGCCGTTCTGGTCCACCACGCGGCCGGAGAGGGCCGATGTAGTGACCTGAGCATAGGCGACAGTGCCCGCAATCAGCGTAGTGAATGCGAGCAGAAGGCTTTTAAAAGCTTTTCTCATAGAGGTTTTGATAAGAATAAATATTGATACTAACTGAGTAGTCTACTCAAAAACCGGTGCGAAGTTACTAAAAATAAAGGACTATAACAAAAAATCCCGCCACTTTTGGGCGGAATTTTCTACAGGTTGAAGGCCTTCTTTACGGCGGGTACGCTGTCCAGCAGTTCCCAGCCGAAGAACTGAACGATTTTCTCCTTGCCCTGAACCTTGACGGTTTTCTTGAAGGGCTTACGTCCCATATGGCCATAGGCGGCCGTGGGGGCGTAAATGGGGTTCTTAAGTTGGAACTTTTTGATGATGGAAGCGGGCCTTAAGTCAAAGATTTCCTGGACCTTGGCGGCAATCTCGCCGTCAGAGAGGCCGTTTGCTGACGTGCCGTAAGTATCAACATAAACGCTCACGGGCTTTGCTACGCCAATGGCATATGCCAGTTGAACGAGGCATTCAGATGCCACGCCTGCGGCTACAAGGTTCTTGGCAATGTAACGGGCTGCATAGGCTGCGCTGCGGTCCACCTTTGAAGGGTCCTTTCCGGAGAAGGCTCCGCCGCCGTGGGCGCCCTTGCCTCCGTAGGTATCCACGATGATCTTCCTGCCGGTAAGGCCGGTATCCCCGTGGGGACCTCCTATCACGAACTTCCCGGTGGGATTCACGTGAAGGATGTAGTCCTGGATAAGGGCTGCGGTTTCCTTGGAAAGGGCCTTCCTGAGGCGGGGAATGAGGATTTTCTCAACATCCTCCCTGATCTTTGCCTGCATTGCGGCGTCCACCTTGGTGTGGCCGTATTGCGCAACGGCGTCATCGTAGGACATCTTGCCAAGGGTTTTGGGCACGAATTCATCGTGCTGGGTGCTGAGAACGATGGTGTGGACCTTCACGGGGGCGTGGGTCTCCCCATCATACTCAATGGTGAACTGGCTCTTTGCATCCGGCCTGAGGTAAGGCATAAGCGCGGGCTCATTGTGGCGGATATCGGAGAGGATTTCAAGGATTTTGTGGCTTAAGTAGAGCGGGAGGGGCATATAGTCCTCCGTGTCACGGCAGGCGTATCCGAACATCATTCCCTGGTCTCCGGCTCCCTGGTCCTCGCCGTGCTTGCGTTCAACGCCGCGGTTTATGTCCGGACTTTGCTCGTGGAGGGCGCTGAGGACGCCGCAGCTGGAGGCGTCGAACATATATTCGGCCTTGGTGTAACCTATTTTACGGATGGTGTTACGGACGGTGTTCTGGATGTCTACGTAGGCCTCGGCCTTCACTTCACCCATTACAACCACCATACCGGTAGAGCAGAAGGTCTCGCAGGCCACTTTGGCCTCCGGGTCCTGCATTAAAAACTGATCGAGGATGGCGTCAGATATCTGGTCCGCCACTTTGTCGGGGTGTCCCTCGGACACACTCTCCGACGTGAAGAGGTAATTTTTTAGCATTTTTTCAAATCACGGTGGTTGCAAGTCATTATAAATCTATCCACCGTTGGGGACGCAAAGGTAAGGATTATTTTTGGGATTCCAAAACCTGATTCTGAACCCGGACGGATTCGTCGTGGATGGCGGTCATTATGGCGGTAATGGCGGCCTCGGAGATGCCCATGGAAGCGGCGCGGCTCACCATATCGGCCAGAAGTTGCTCCCACCTGCCTGCCTGGATGATGGCAACGTTGTGGCTGCGCTTGTATTCGCCGATGGCCTTTGAAACCTCGCTGCGGTCCTTGAGGAGTTCCAGCAGTTTGTCGTCAATCACGTCAATGCGGGCGCGGAGTGCCTCTATTCCGTCACGGTAGGCGGTGTTGTCGGAGGTGTTTTCCCTTATCACAAGGCTCTCAAGAAGGGTCTGGAGGTCCCTCGGGGTGAGTTGCTGCTTAGCGTCCGACATGGCGCAGGCGGGGTTGCAGTGGCTTTCCACCATAAGGCCGTCAAGGCCAAGGTCCATAGCCCTCTGGGAGAGTTCGTGAAGGTACTTACGGTCTCCGGCCATATGGGAAGGATCGGCAAAAAACGCCATCTGGGGATAGCGGGAGCGCATTTCAATGGCAAGTTTCCAGCCGGGATCGTTGCGGTAAGGGATGGGGGCCGATGTTGAGAATCCCCTGTGGATGACGCCAAGTTTCCTGATCCCGGCCCTGTTCAGGCGCTCAAGGGCGCCTATCCAGAGGTCTATGTCCGGATTCACGGGATTCTTCACAAGGACGGGGATGTCCGTCCCTTCAAGGGCATCGGCAATCTCCTGCATAAGGAAGGGGTTGGCGCTGGTGCGGGCGCCTATCCACACTATGTCCACACCGTATTTTATGCACTCCAGGACGTGCTTTTCACTGGCAACCTCCGTGCACACCTTCATTCCGTAGGTTTCCTTCACCTTTCTCAGCCACTTGAGGCCGGGGGTTCCCACGCCCTCGAAAGAGCCCGGGTGGGTACGCGGCTTCCAGATACCTGCGCGGTAGACGTGAATGCCGAATGCGTTCAGGCCGGCGGCCGTTTCCATTACCTGCTCCTCGGACTCTGCGCTGCAGGGGCCTGCAATGCACATGGGCCTTGGAAGCGTGAAGAATCCCCACTCTGTTCCGGGGATGATATCTAATGTATGGCTCATAACTCTCAGTATTTCAGGGATTTACTGGCATAGGGGTGCACCGAGGAGTGCACCGCTATACCGATATCACGTTGATTTTCAGCGTATTATCCGTTTAATCTTGTTGGCGTCTTCTATCAGTTTCCGGAGGGCGTCTTCGTCGTAGGAAGCCACCGCGTCACGGAACTGCTGCATCTTTTCAATATAGGTATCCATCACCTGGAGTACGTTGTTGTGGTTCTGGGTGAGGATGGGAATCCACATATCGGCATTGGACTTTGCAAGGCGGACGGTGGAGGAAAAACCGCCGGAGGCAAGGTCGAAGATATGTTTCTCGTCCTTCTCCTTGTCCAGCACCGTGAGGGCCAGGGCGAAGGATGTGACGTGGGAGATGTGGGACACGTAGGCCGTGTGGACATCGTGGCTGGATGAACTCATAAAGATGGGCCTCATATTGAGGCAGGAGTAGAGTTCAAGGATGTCCTGAACCGCCCAGGGGGCCGATTCCTCCTGGTCCGCAAAGATACACGCCCTTCCGTCAAAAAGGCCCGGCTGGGCCGCCCACGGGCCGCTGTACTCCGTTCCGGCCATGGGATGCGTGCACACGAACTGCTTCCTTGCCGGATGATACTTCACCGCCGCGCATATGTGCTCCTTTGTGGAGCAGACATCTATGACAATCTTCTTGTCAGGGGCAGAGGCCCCTTCTGGAGCATTTGCCCGGATAGGGTCGCGAGGCGACGCGGAAGAAAGGGCCTCTGCCCCTGAATGAATGCGGTCAAGGATTTCCGGGAGCATCTTCACGGCGGCGCCTACCGGGACGGCAAGCACAATTATGTCGGAGCGGTCCACGCAGTCCTCAAGGGACACCATTTCATCGGCCAGGCCTATTGTCATTGCCGCCTGGGCCGCCACTTTATCGGCCTCAACGCCAAGGACCCTGCCGGCAAAGCCCCTCTTTTTGAGATCTATTGCCATGGACCCGCCAATCAGGCCAAGACCGATTATTCCAACCGTTTTCTTTAATTCACTCATTATTAACACTTTATGCGTTTTACTCCGGGCAATTTGGCTAGGAGTAAAAGCCGTAAACGCTTCATTATTTGGCACTTAGCGAAAACGCTATCTTTTCAAGCGCCTTCTCCAGCGTGGGTACATTGGCGCAGAGGGATATCCTGAGGTAGTTTGCGCCGTTACTGCCGAAGATGAACCCAGGGGTGAGGAACACGCCGGCCTCATAGAGGAACTTGTCTGAGAGCGCCTGCGCAGGAGACACCCGGTCGGGGCCGGGTGTGACGTCATGCCCGGAACCCACGTCATGCCCGGCTTGACCGGGCATCTCCGGGACACGGCCCCAGACGTATAGGCCGCCGGCTGCGGGGTCATACGTGCAGCCGATGGTGTCCATGATACGGCAGGCGAGTTCACGGCGGCGGCGGTATTCCGCGTTAAGCGTCTCATACCACTCAGGGCCGGCATTGAGGGCGGCCACGGCAGCCTCCTGGATGCCGCGGAACATACCTGAATCCATCTGGGACTTAACCTTCAGGACCTCCTTGATCACGGAAGCATCCCCCACCAGCATACCCACACGCCAGCCGGCCATATTGTGGCTCTTGGAAAGCGAGTTCATCTCCATACAGCACTCACGGGCGCCGGGAACGGAAAGGATGCTCTGCGGCTCATTAAGGATGAAGCCGTAAGGGTTGTCGTTTATAAGTAGTATCTTATGACGGCGGGAGAAATCCACCAGTTTTTCAAACACATCACGGCGGGCAGGGGCTCCGGTGGGCATATTGGGATAGTTGACCCACATTAGTTTCACGCCGGTAAGGTCCATTGACTCCAACTGCTTGAAGTCAGGGTACCAGCCGCCATCCTCAAGAAGGTCATAGTTCACAACCTCAGCCTCGCACATCTTTGTGGCCGATGTATAGGTGGGATAGCCGGGGTTTGGCACCAGAACCCTGTCACCCTTATTGAGGAAGGTGAGGGAAAGGAGGAGGATCCCCTCCTTGGAACCCGTCAGGGGCTGGATTTCAGTTGCAGGGTCCAGTTCCACGCCATACCACCTGTCATACCATCCGGCAATGGCGTGCCTAAGTTCCGGTATACCCGTGTAACTCTGGTAGCCGTGGCTTCCGGGCTTGCGGGCGCATTCCACCATAGCCTCAACCGCTTCTTCGGAAGGGGCTCCGTCCGGGGAGCCTATCCCAAGGTTGATGATGGGATCTGAGGGGCGCGAAGCATTCAATCTTGCAATCTCCCTGTTCTTTATGGAGAAGTAATATTCCTTGACGGACAGAGTCCTGTCTGCTGGCTTTATAATCATAATGCTGCTGTGTATTCTCCAAGTATCTGGAGGTCCTCGATGAGCGGTTTCACGGCCTGGAGGGCCTGGAGATACCGCTGATATGTTTCAAATTTAATATCGGCGTAGAAGAAATACTGCCATTCCTTTCCCGGGATGGGAAGGGACTGGATGCGGGTGAGGTTCATATCGTAGAAACTCAGGATGGTGAGAATCTGGGCCAGTGAACCGGGCTTGTGAGGCAGCGTAAAGCACAGGAGAGCCTTGTTTATCCTCTCCTGAGGCACCTCCATAGCATCATCAATGACAAGGAAGCGGGTGAAATTCTGCTTGTTGGTTTCTATACCGGGGGCAAGGATTTCAAGTCCGTAAAGGCTTGCTGCAAGTTCCCCTGCCACGGCGCCCACGCCCTTTTCCCCGCTGCGGGAAAGTTCCGCGGCGCTCTTTGCAGTATCCTCGCTCTCAGTGAGGCGTATCCAGGGGGCGTTTTTCTCAAACCAGGGGCGCGTCTGGTTAATGGCCATATAGTGCGTACGGACCTCCTTTATGTCTTCAAGGCTCTGCCCCGGGACCGCCATAAGATTCTGGCCGATACGGATATAGACCTCCCCCTTCACGGCACGGCCGGACTTGCGGAGAAGTTCAAAGTTATGGAGAAGACCGCCGGAGACGGTGTTCTCTATGGCCATCACAATGGAATCGGCCTTAACCCTGAACAGGTCCTCGAAGGTATCACATTCAACAATACCGATATCCTCAGAGCCATAAAACAAACGGGCTGCTTGTTCGTGGAAGCAGCCCTTGTATCCCTGTATGGAGACGGTCTTCATTAAACTGTAAGTATGTCTTTTTCCTTGGCGGAGATTACCTCGTCCACCTTCTTCACCCACTTGTCCGTGATCTTCTGGAGTTCTTCCTCGCCCTCCTTCTCACCGTCCTCAGACAGGCCGTCGTTCTTCTGGGCCTTCTTGAGGAGGTCTATGCCGTCACGACGGACGTTACGGATGGTGACCTTGGTGGTTTCTCCCTGGGCCTTTGCCTTCTTGATGAGTTCCTTACGGCGCTCTTCAGTGAGCGGGGGAACCATACAGCGGATGATTTCACCGTTGTTTGAAGGGGTGAGGCCCACGTTTGCGTCCAGGATGGCCTTTTCAATCTTGCCGATCATTGAGCGCTCCCAGGGCTGTATGGCGATGGTTTTGGCGTCAGGGGTGGTGACGGAAGCAACCTGGTTGAGGGGAGTTGCGGTTCCGTAATAATCCACCATCACGGGATTGAGGATTGCCGGGGAGGCCTTGCCTACGCGGTAATTCTTGAGGTCTTCTTCAAGATAATCAACTGCATCCTGCATCTTTACGGACATAGCGTCCACAATTTCCTTTGCCTTGGGTAACATAGTTCTCTGTTTTATGAATTGTGCAAATATAGCACTTTTTTTACTATTTTTGTCAAAACGTAACTGTCTATGCTCAAAAGAATAAGAATAGGGGCGGCAGTGGTGTTCTGGCTGGGAATAACACTGCTTTTCCTTGATCTCACTGGAGTCCTTCACGGATACCTTGGCTGGATGGCCAGAATCCAGTTCCTTCCGGCGGTACTGGCGCTCAACGTTGGCGTTATCATCGGCCTGGTGCTTCTCACCCTTGTATTCGGCCGCGTGTACTGCTCCGTGATATGCCCCCTTGGCGTTTTCCAGGACGGTATTTCCTGGCTTGGGACAAGGAAGTCAAAGGCTCCATATAAGTATAAGAAAGAACTGAGGTGGCTGCGCTACGGCATCTGGGTGGCATACGTCGCCTGCCTTGTGGCCGGCATCCAGGTGGTGGTGAGTCTCCTTGCCCCCTACGGCGCTTATGGCCGTATCCTCGGAAGCATAAAGCACCCCGTAGCAGGCCCCACCATCATCATAGCAGCAGTTACGCTGATAGTAGTGGTTGCGCTCTCCCTCAAGGGCGGCCGCACTTACTGCAACAGCATCTGCCCAGTAGGCACAACTCTCAGTTTCTTCTCCCGCTTTGCTATGTTCCGCCCGGTGATTGACGCCGATAAATGCAAGCACTGCAAGGCCTGCGAGCACGCCTGCAAGGCCCAGTGCATTGCAATAAGCAAAGATGAGCAGAAGATTGACTACTCCCGCTGCGTAGACTGCTTCAACTGCCTGGAAACGTGCAAGTTCGGGGCGCTTAGTTATAAGTTTGCCTGGAAGATTCCCGGTCAGGCCGGGAATGACGCAGGGAAAGCCGGAAATGACGCGGGGAAAGCCGGGAATGACGCATCCCGCCGCGCATTTATGGCCGGGACGGCAATCGCCGTTGGCGCGGCAGCGCTGAAGGGCGCGGAGGCAAGGGCCCAGGAAGCGGCCAAAAAGGTTGACGGCGGTTATGCCGATGTCCTTCCCAAGCAGCCCCTGGACCGCGAAATCCCCATCACGCCTCCCGGTTCCAAGAGCGTAAAGGACTTCTACAGGCACTGCATCGCGTGCCAACTCTGCGTTGTGGAATGCCCCAACAACGTCCTCCGGCCTTCATCCAACCCGGAGCGCCTCATGCAGCCTGAGATGGGCTACGAGAACGGCTTCTGCCGCCCTGAATGCACCCGCTGCAGTGAGGTCTGCCCCGCCGGAGTAATTGAAAAGATAACAAGGGAGGAAAAAACTCAGTACCACATAGGCACCGCCCAGGTGGACCTTCAGGCCTGCATAAGCGCAACCGGCAAAACGCACTGCGGAAAATGCGCCTCCAAATGCCCCGTAGGCGCCATCCATATGGTAGAGAAGGACGGTTTCAGGGCCCCTGCAGTGAATGAGGAAGTATGTATAGGCTGCGGCGCCTGCGAGCAGTACTGCCCCGTAAGGCCCATAAGCGCAATAACCGTTAACGGTAAATACAATCACGTATGAACAGGAGAGACTTTCTGAAGACAAGCGGCGCAGCGGCACTGGCCGCGGCCTGCACCCCAAAGAAGAAGATTGCCGGTCAAGCCGGCAATGACGGAGAAGAACAGATGATTTACCGTGACAATCCAAAGAACGGAGACCGCGTGTCCCTTCTTGGATTCGGCTGCATGCGCTGGCCTATGATAAAGGGCCCGGACGGCAAGGACGTCATAGACCAGGAGGCCGTGAACGAGATGGTGGATTACGCCATTGAACACGGCGTCAATTACTTTGACACCTCTCCCGCCTATCTCCAGGGCCTCAGCGAGGACGCCGCGGGGAAAGCCCTCTCCCGCCATCCAAGGGAGAGTTTCTACATAGCAACCAAACTCTCCAACTTCGGGAATGCATCGGCTGAGGCTTCCATAGAGATGTACCACCGCTCCTTCCAGCAACTCCGCACGGAGTACTTTGACTATTATCTCCTGCATTCCATCGGCCGCGGAGGAAAGGACGCCTTTAACAGGCGATACATGGAAAACGGCATGGTGCCATTCCTACTGAAGGAAAAGGAGGCCGGCCGCATCCGCAACCTCGGCTTCTCCTTCCACGGATCCCAGCAGGAGTTCGACTACTTTATGGAACTTGAGGACAGCGGTGAGATGCACTGGGACTTCTGCCAGATAGAGATGAACTACATTGACTGGCGCCACGCCGACGGAGTCCGCAACGCAAACGCGGAATACCTCTACGCGGAACTGGAAAAACGCGGCATCCCCGTGGTCATTATGGAGCCCCTTCTTGGAGGCCGATTGGCGAATGTACCGGAAGGCATCTCACGCCAACTCAAGGAAAGGGAACCGGAAAAGAGCATAGCCTCCTGGGCCTTCCGCTTCTGCGGCACCTACCCTGGCGTCCTATGCATCCTGTCCGGGATGACCTCTATGGACCCCCTTCTTGACAACATAAAGACCTTCGGTCATTTCAAGCCACTCACGGAGGAAGAACTCTCCTTTATGGAAAGGATGGCTGTCCAGATGAAGGAATATCCCCTTGTCAACTGCACTGACTGCAAATACTGTATGCCCTGCCCCTGGGGAATTGACATCCCCGGCGTATTCCAGCACTACAACCGTTCCATCACGGAGGGCACGTTCGCCCAGAGCCGTGACCAGAAGGATTACGCCAAACTTAAGAAGGCATATCTGAAAAGTTACGACAAAGCCGTTGCCACGGTGCGTCAGGCCGACCGCTGCATCCACTGCAAGGAATGCCTCCCACGCTGCCCCCAGAGCATATCAATACCGCGCGAACTTGAAAGGATCGCGCGGTACGTCGAGGCCCTGAAACAGGATACTCTCTAATATTTCACAAACTTCAGCGAGTGAGTTGCCCCGCCAAACTTCACTTTGGCGGTATACCTTCCGGGCGCAAGTGCAGAGACGTCAAGGCGCACGGGGTTGAAGACATCGGCGGTAAACGTGTGCCTGAGGACCCTGGCGCCGGCAGCGTTATACACCAGAACTTCCACGGATACGGGATCAGGACTGCCGATATTGAGTAAAAGTTCATCCTTTACCTGCAGGCTTGCGGGCGTGACGGGCTGCTGGGGATTGACCAGTGCAACCTTGAACGAAACCTCCGCCTGTGCATCCAGGCCGTCCTTTGCCGTTATTGTCACCGTAGTAACCCCATATGACTTGGGCGTTATTACAGCCAGATACCCGCTGACTGCTGCCGATGCCACAGAGGCGTCGTCCACCGTCACTTCATATCTTAGAGCCTCTCCGTCCACATCCGTGAAGTGATCCTGAAGATTGACGGAAATGTCCCTGAGACCCGACTGCGCCATATCCGTGATGTATTTTACCACAGTGGGCGCGTGGTTGGGAAGGATGGTGTAAGAAACTTCCGCCGTGGCCGATTTTGCCTGAACGGTTGTGAACGCGGGGACGTCAGTGACCCTCATAACGGCCTTGTAGACACCCGCTCCCGCCTTGTGCGCAGCAATTCTCAGCGTACGGCTGGGTGCGTCATACGTCACGGCACCTGATCCGGGGCTCTGGAGGGAGATATCCATAACATCTCCGTCAGGGTCTGAACCGGTGACGGAAATCACCGCGCTCTCGTGGGCTTTCAGGGTAACGTTACTGGGGGCAAGCGAAATGGAAGGAGCCCTGTTGTCCAGGATAACATAACTGAGGGTGGCCTCGGCCGATTCTCCCGAGGGGTCCTCCACCGTAAATTTTGCGGTATAATTCCCGGGAACCTCATTGTAGGCGTCAAGCGTGGCTTTTCTGCTGCCGGAATTATAACTCAAGGCCTTTGAACCTGGGTCGCAGGTAACGGTAAGCGCATCTCCGTCAGGATCAGACACGGTAACCGTAACCTCCCTGCCGCCGTCATTGTAGGCCATTTCAAGCGAGGAGACGGAAAGGGAAATCTTGGGAGGATGGTTCTGCGCGGGGTCTCCGCCGGGATCGTCACCCGGGTCATCTCCCGGGTCATCACCAGGGTTATCGCCAGGCTTTCCGTATTTCTCAATGCCGTATTCGAAGGACGCAAGCGCATTAATCTTCTTACCCACCGGTTTATTTCCGCCGATAGTTGCCCCAAGGCCTCCGAAGAGGATATCCCTGGCTTTATCGGCCGTAAAGCCCTGGCCTCCGAAATAGGAGACGATGAGTGCCGCTACGCCGCTGACGTGAGGGCAGGCCATGGATGTTCCCATCCAGTCTGATCCGCCGTAGCCGGTAGTGCTGATGCCGGATTTCTTTGGCAGCGTGCTCCAGATGGCCGATGTGTAGGAAGACCCGCCGCCGGGAGCGGCGATATCCACCCAATTGCCGTAATTGGAGAAATAGGACGCGGCGCCATTATTATCGAAAGACCCAACCGCTATGCAGGGCTCATATGCCCCGTACGGGTCCCAGTCCACTCCAAGGTCTCCCTCGTTACCGGCGGCAAAAAGCACCAGGCCGCCCTTCATCGGGGAATCCGGAAGTTGGTTACCCTGGGCGTCGCAGCCGGCAAACTCAACGAAATAGTCCACAGCGGCCTTTAACTCAGGGAAATCGTCCATGTCCAATGACTTTAGATAGGCAAGCTCCGCCCCGGACACATAGCCATCTTCATCATCGCCAAGAATACCATCGGCATAAAGGCCCCAACTGTTCTGGCTGATGACAGCGCCTCTGTCGGCACCTTCCTTGATAGCCCTGGCGGTCATAGCGTCATCGGCCGAACTGTATCCGGAAAAAATGGCGTGTGACAACAGTTTTACGCCGGGTATGCCCTGCGCATAGTCTCCTCCGGCGACACCGGCGACGCCGGTTCCGTTATTGCTCACGGCAGCAACTGTTCCGGCAACGTGGGTGCCGTGTCCCACGTCTCCGGTGCGGATGGACAAATCCCAGTTGTTGCTGTATCTTGCATAATTATAGCCGGTGTGACCTTCTGAGTCTTTCCACAGATTGCCCTGAAGGTCTTCGTGGGAGGCGTCCACGGGCTCGTCCACAATGCAGACAATCACTTTGTCGCTGCCGGTTGTGTAGTTTTCCCATACCCCGGCCACATTGATATCGTTCCCGGGCTTACTGGAGTTGTAATAATGCCACTGATAGGAAAAACGGGGGTCGTCGGGGTAAGAGCGTTTCCTTATTTTCCACAGAGGGTGGGCCGATACAACTCCGGGCATTGACCGGAATGAGGCCGATGCCTTTGTGGCGGGAACGCTTGATGAATAAGTGACCGTATAGAAGCGGTGAAGGCCCATTTTGCGGCTGCGGGGCTCATATTCTCCGGCATCGGGGAATACGCGTTCCATACTGTCTATGCCCAGTTCTTCAAGAAGGCCGTTCATTCCGGGAGCCTTGGTGGGAACCACTTCTCCCGACGACAGGGCATCTTCCACCATTGCGGCAAGGGCGTCGTCAAACTGGACGGACACAAGGCCGGAGACGGTGGGCGGGTTTTCCATAGAAACCGCAGGCTCCGTTGTTTCCGGAGCCTGTGGATGTTGAGGTTCTTGTACCTGGCAGGCCACAGCCAAGACTGCGGCCACAAGGTACAAATTAGCGAAGTTTCTTATAGCCATAGCGTGCTTCTTCGGCAAGTTCAATCTCAATGCGCATAAGGCGATTGTACTTGGCGATACGGTCTGTACGGCTGAGGGAACCGGTCTTGATCTGGCCGCTGTTGGTAGCAACGGCGATGTCGGCGATGGTGGTGTCCTCAGTCTCACCGGAGCGGTGGCTGGTAACGGTGGTGTAGCCGTGACGGTGAGCCATCTCGATGGCGTCAAGGGTTTCGGTGAGGGAACCGATCTGGTTCACCTTGATGAGGATGGAGTTGCCTGCACCCATCTCGATACCCTTCTGGAGGTACTTCACGTTGGTAACGAAGAGGTCGTCGCCCACAAGCTGGCACTTGTCGCCGATAGCCTTGGTGAGTTTCACCCAGCCTTCCCAGTCTTCCTCTGAAAGACCGTCCTCGATGGAATCGATAGGATACTTGGAGATAAGCTGCTTGAGGTAATTGATCTGCTGGTCCGTGGAGAGTTTGCGGCCGCGGGGATCCTTCTTCTTGCCGTCCTTTAACTGCTTGTAGTCATAGAAGAACTTGCCGTCCTCCTTGAAGCAGAACTCAGATGCGGCGCAGTCCATGGCGATGGTGACGTCCTTACCGGGAACGTAACCTGCGCCTTCGATTGCTGCGATGATGCAGTCAAGGGCGTCGTTGATGCCCTTCAGTGCGGGAGCAAAACCGCCTTCGTCACCAACTGCGGTGGAAAGGCCGCGGCCCTTGAGCACCTTCTGGAGAGCGTGGAAGACCTCTGCGCCCATACGTACTGCCTCGGCCTCATTCTTGGCGCCGATAGGACGGATCATAAACTCCTGGAATGCGATAGGAGCGTCTGAGTGAGCGCCGCCGTTGATGATGTTCATCATAGGGACGGGGAGAACATAGGCGTTGGTGCCGCCAAGATAGCGGTAAAGGGGAAGGCCAAGTTCTGCCGCTGCAGCCTTTGCGACTGCGAGGGATACGCCAAGGATAGCGTTTGCGCCCAGTTTTGACTTGGTGGGAGTGCCGTCCAGTTCGATCATAGCCTTGTCGATGGCCCTCTGCTGGGTAGCGTCCATGCCGATGATTTCGGGAGCGATGACCTTGTTCACATTGTCAACTGCCTTGAGAACGCCCTTTCCGCCATAGCGCTTTTTGTCTCCGTCACGGAGTTCAAGGGCCTCGTTCTCACCGGTGGAAGCACCTGAAGGAACAGCTGCTACGCCAACAAAACCGGAATCAAGGGTAACTTCTACTTCGATGGTAGGATTTCCGCGTGAATCAAGGATCTCTCTACCGAAAACTTGTACGATCTGCATAATTTTATAAGAAATTAAAAGGTATAGTCTATTAAATCGTACAAATATACGCATTTTCATACAAAAAAGAAACAAAAAGACCCCTACATCTTTCAATGTAAGGGTCTTCGAAGAACCGCAGCGACTTACTCTCCCAACTGGTAGGTCAGTACCATCAGCGCGACTGAGCTTAACTTCTCTGTTCGGAATGGGAAGAGGTGGTTCCTCAGTGCTGGGAAGAGGTGGTTCCTCAGTGCTATAACCGCGGCAATATGTTACTTGAGAGAACAGACTTTTGGCGGCCCGCTTCCGCGGGCGGCAAAAGATTTCGGCAGTATCTTTCTCTTAGAGAAAGTCTCTCGGGCTATTAGTACAGGTCTGCTGAGGCCGTCACCGACCTTACACATCCTGCCTATCAACGTGGTAGTCTCCCACGACCCTCAAGGGAAAACTCATCTTGGAGACGGCTTCGCGCTTAGATGCTTTCAGCGCTTATCCTGACCCAACGTGGATACCCGGCGGTGCAGCTGGCGCCACAACCGGTATGCCAGAGGTTGGTCCGACCCGGTCCTCTCGTACTAAGGTCAGTCCTCCGCAGTTTTCCAACGCCCACAACAGATAGAGACCGAACTGTCTCACGACGTTCTGAACCCAGCTCGCGTGCCACTTTAATCGGCGAACAGCCGAACCCT
>ONOQ01000038.1 GCA_900319485.1 uncultured Bacteroidales bacterium
CTGTGAGAGCTTCGGCGTAAAGTGCTACAACGTCCTCACCGGCTTCAAGTACATCGCAGAGATCCAGAAGCAGCAGGAAGGAAAGTCAGAGTTCATCTGCGGCGGTGAAGAATCTTACGGCTTCAACCTTGGTTCCTTTGTCCGCGACAAATGCGCCCAGGTAGCAGGCTGCGCCGTTGCAGAATGCGCCGCTTGGGCCGCAGAGCAGGGTCTCACCCTCTGGCAGCTTCTCCAGAAAGTGTACAAGGAATACGGCCTGTACGTAGAAAAGATGGTTTACATCGTGCGAAAGGGTAAGTCCGGCGCAGAGGAAATCCAGAAGATCATGGCCGATTACCGCGCCTGCCCTCCCAAGGAAATCGCCGGCAGCCCTCTTGTGAAGGTCATCGACTACAATAAGCCGGAAGAAACCGGTCTTCCTAAGAGCAACGTGCTTCAGTTCTACAATGCCGCAGGCGACGTTGTGACCGTACGTCCTTCAGGCACCGAGCCCAAGATCAAGTTCTACTTTGGCGCCAAGGGTTCCGACGCCCCCGCCAAGATCGAGGCCCTCAAGGCTCAGTTCATAAGTTAAGGCAGTTGCCACTTAATAGAAAAAGTCCGGATTCTTCCGGACTTTTTTTGTGGAGCATAGGGGATTCGAACCCCTGACCTATAGATTGCGAACCTATCGCTCTACCAACTGAGCTAATACCCCGCGATAAAGGACTGCAAAATTACTCCATTTCCGGCAATTTTGCAAGTAGGAGCACAAAAAAACCAGCCGCGTTATGCGACTGGTGTTTTTTAAGGAAGATCCAGGATTAGATGCTGGCCTTGCGATATTCCTTACCGAGTTTCTCGAGGGCGAGGGTAGCCTTGCGAACGCGAGCGCGTGCAGCCTTGTTTTCCTTCTTGTCGATGTCCTTCTCGATAGCAGCGATCTGCTCCTTAATCTTTGCAATGATTGCGTCCATGATGTGTTGGTTTAGAGGTTAATAATTAATGTATTAATTGTATAAAGTTTGCCGGATAAATGTTTTCCGAGTGCTAATTTACTGAAAACAAACAATTTTCCAAACTTTTTTTACAAAAAAATGCATTAAAAACGCCTATGATGCCGATTTTTTGGCATTTTCCGCCACAAAAACCGCCTACTTGCCCTCAAAAATGGTGGAATCAAGTCCCAGCAGCCTCATACGCTGCAGGATGGCGGGGACGTCCTTTTCCAGAAACTCTTTCCTCTGAGCGGCCAGGACGGTGTCCCTGGCGTCATCGGCCACAAAGTATCCGATTCCCCTCTTGTTGAAGATGATTCCGTCGGCGGTAAGTTTCTCGTAGGAGCGCATCATCGTGTTGGGATTCACGCCTATATCGGCCCCGTATTCCCTGACGGAAGGGATCCTGTCCCCTCCCTTCAGTTCTCCTGACAGGATGCGGTCGGAGATGACGTCCGCAATCTGGAGGTATATTGGTTTATCAGTATTGAAGTTCATAGTCACTATTAATGTTGAAGGGTTTTGATCCTGTGCCATACTCCCCATCCAAGGCCTACCGAGCAGAGGCATGAGAAGATGACGCCGCCATTGATAATGCCCTGGGTCCAGCGCACAAGGGTGTCTTCATCAATAAGGTCAAGGTCCAGGTTCTCGAAGATGGGAGGCATCACAAGACCCATAACAAGGGACAGTACGGTTGAGATCGCGAACAGGATTGCAAGGGCTCCCACAAGTTTGTTTCTCTTGAAGCATATTCCGCAAAGGAGGAAATAGAGGAAACTGCAGATGAAACTGGCGATGCTGGGAACAGTCATCGTGGACGGAGACAGTCTGAACGGAGACTCCGCATTGATCTGGGCCAGGCCTTCAATAAGTTTTATGTAGGCCGATGAAAAACTTGTCACAAGCGCTTTGCCGTAAGTGGGATCCACAAGGCTCAGGAAGCCGTCCAGAAGAAGGTATACGGCCATAAAGAGGAAGGGGATCACCACAATTGTGATAAGGAGCATGGACACGAATTTCTCTGCCCTGGAGGCGGGAAGCATAAGGTATGCGCTGCCCGCTTTCTTCTCCGTAAGATGGCCATAGGTGCGCACCTGATACAGTTCAAGTGCCATGAATGCCAGTGCGAACACCGCCACGCGGGCTTCGATTACCGGAGTGTGCCATTCCTGGGTGAACACCAGTGAGAACAGGAGCCACATCACATAGAAGATGGCGCTGGCGCCGCCGATGAGGATGGCCGCCTTGGAGTGATTGCGCCACATCTGGGTAAGGTCATATTTGAAATAGGTCCAGAACCTCTGGAAAGAAAAAGTCTCAGTCATATCCTTAATATATTAGAGGTTGAACATTGCCTTGATGACGTCCTTGTGGGCGTGAACGGTGTTGAAGAAGGCTTCCACGTTTACCTTGCTTTCCTCTCCGGTTACATTTGGATACACCTGGATGCATCCGCCGGGAGTCTGTTCAAGGTAAAGGGCATCGGCCTTAAGTTCAGAGCCATAGTCAAAGAAGAGTTTAGCCGATATCTCCTCCATTGTAGCGTTCACCAGCACCTCCTGGTTGTCAAGGATGATGATGGGGTCAATGATATTCTCAAGGTCACGCACCTGATGGGTGGAGATGATAAGGGTGGAGTCTTCCGACGTGTACTTTGTGACGGCCTTCCTGAACTGCGCCTTGGAAGGGATGTCAAGGCCGTTGGTGGGCTCGTCCATATAATAGTATTTGGCATTGCACGCCAGCGCGAAGGCAATCCATGTCTTCTTTAACTGACCGGCGGACATTGCGTCCATCCTTTGGTCGGCCGATACTTCAAGTTCGGAAAGGATGGTAAAGAACTTGTCAAGATCAAACTTTGGCCAGAACACGCCGTGCTCCTTTGCAAAACTCATGGCCTTGGCGTGGACGGGAGTAACTTCATCGGCCAGATAGAACTGGTCTGAAAGGAGAGAGGGTTCACGGTTAAACGGATTGCGTCCGTCGACTGTAATACTCCCCTCCAGGGGCTTCTTGAGGCCGCAGAGGAGAGTGAGAAGGGTGGTCTTGCCCACTCCGTTCTCTCCAAGAAGGCCGTAGATATTGCCCTCCGAGGCCTTCAGGGAGATGTTTTTCAGTACCGACTTAGGTCCGTAGCTGAATCCGAGATTAGAAATTTGAATCATATCGTTTGCGTGTATTAGTTTATTAGTACACCGCAAAGGTACAAACAAATTTTTAATCTCCAAATATTTTTTTCACTTTTTTTACTTTTTTACTTGAAAACATCCTCTGGGGGTTTGTGCCGGGCGCTCCCTGGGGCACATCCATACCAAGGATGGAGAACAACTGCTCCCAGTATAGGGGCATAGTGCCGTCCGGAGCAAGGAAGTTCATAGGCTCGCTGTCAAACACCTGCTCCCCCGCTGCTCCCAGATAACTCAGTTGAACAAGTTCCGAGCAGTAAAGTTCCTCGTTGTCCGGGAGGAAACATTTGTCATAGCCTCGGCCACAGTAGGTTTTGGCGCGCTCCACGGCGGAATCGGCATCAATTCCCTGCACCCTGCCGATAAAAAACTCCGGCAGGGAGCCGTCCCGGAGCGTAAAGTCCGTAAGGAAGGTGTCCAGCGGGTGGCGGTCCACTCCGCGCTTTATGGTTGCGTCAATGATCCAGGTGCTGTCTCCCCTCACCTCCGCAATAGCGACGTGGATAATGTTAAGGCTGTCTTTTCCGGTTGAGGCCGATATTGCGGCGTCCATGGAATCGGCCTCTAGGCTGTAATCCATTGGGAGGCCGACAAATACAAGGTCTCCGTTACGGAGCGCTGCAGAAGGCTGGCGGCAAGAGAGCACGGCAACAAGCAGCAGAATAATCCCTAAATACTTTTTCATATTGCAAAGATGGCACTTTTATCCGAAAAAATGACTATCTTTGAAGATACTAAAACTAATGCAATGAAAAAATTCATCGAATGCGTTCCCAATTACAGTGAAGGCAGGGATAAAACCATCATAGACGCCATTGTAGCGGCAATTTCGGCCGTGGAAGGCGTCAAGGTCCTGGACGTGGATCCGGGTGAAGCCACCAACCGCACCGTGGTTACTTTTGTGGGTGAGCCGGAGCCCGTGTGCGAAGCCGCATTCCGCGGCGCCGCCAAGGCCAAGGAACTGATAGATATGACAAAGCATCACGGCGCCCACCCAAGAAGCGGCGCCACGGATGTCCTTCCCCTCATTCCCGTAGCCGGAATCACCCTTGAGGAATGCGCAGTCCTCGCCCGGAGCCTTGCAAAGAGGCTCTATGAGGAACTTGGCATCCCCTGCTACTGCTATGAGGCCGCAGCCTTTAAGCCGGAAAGAAAGAATCTTGCCGTCTGCCGTGAGGGAGAATATGAAGCCCTTAAGGAAAAGATGGCAGACGAATCCCGCAAGCCGGATTTCGGCGGCCCCTGGGACGCCGTGGCGGAGAGGGCCGGAGCCACAAACGTGGGCGCCCGGGGCTTCCTTGTGGCCGTAAACTTCAACCTCAACACCACCAGCACCCGCCGCGCTATGGCAGTTGCCTTCGACGTCCGTGAAAAGGGCCGCAAGAACCCTTCCGGCGAAGGCTGGATTCCCGGCACCCTCAAGGGCACAAAGGCCATCGGCTGGTATATAGACGAATACGGAATCGCCCAGGTGTCAATGAACATCACGGACATAGACGTCACTCCCCTTCACATTGCCTTTGAGGAGGTAAGCGCCAAAGCCGCCGCCCGCGGCCTTCGCGTAACCGGCGCGGAGATAGTGGGCCTTGTACCAAAGCGCGTCCTCATTGAGGCGGGCCGATATTACCTTGAAAAGCAGCAGCGTTCCCTGGGAATATCTGAGCAGGAAATTGTGAAGATTGCCGTGAAGTCAATGTCCCTTGACGACCTTAAGCCCTTCAACCCCAAGGAGAAAGTAATTGAATACCTTATAGAAGATAAGAAGAAAGGCCTTGCCCAGATGACCGTTGAAGGCTTCACCCGTGAAACCGCATCGGAATCCCCCGCCCCCGGCGGCGGCTCAGTGAGCGCCGCAATGGGCGCCTTTGGGGCGGCACTTGCCACTATGGTAGCCAATCTATCATCCCACAAACGTGGCTGGGACGCCCGCTGGAAGGAGTTCAGTGACGTTGCGGAGGAAGGTCAGGCCCTCCTTGACCGTCTCCTCAGTCTCATTGATGAGGACACCGCAGCCTTCAACCGCATTATGGACTGCTTCTCTATGCCAAAGGGCACGGATGAGGAGAAGGCAGCAAGGGCGCAGGCCATTGAAGAGGCAACTCTCTTTGCCGCAAAAGTGCCGCTTGAGACTATGGAAACTGCCCTGAAGGCCCTTCCGCTGGCACTCCAGATGGCCCAAACCGGCAACCCCGCCAGCGCCTCGGATGCCGGCGTAGCGGCCCTTGCCGCAGTTGCAGGCATCCGTGGCGCCCGCCTCAACGTACGCATAAACGCCGCCTCTCTCAAGGACAAGGCATCGGCCCAGTCCCTCCTGGACCGCGCAGACGCTATTGAAGCGGAAGCCCTCCGTCTTGAAAAAGAAGTAATTGAAGAAGTTAACAACCACATAGAACTATGACCTTCAAAGAAGAGATTCTTCAGGGCATCCCGGCAAGTCTGCCGGAAGCAAAGCCCTACGACAAAGATATCAACCACGCTCCAAAGCGCAAGGACATCCTGAGCCAGGAAGAAAAGGTGCTGGCACTCAAAAACGCCCTCAGGTATTTCCCCGAGGCCCTTCACAAAGACCTTGCCCCGGAGTTCGCAAAGGAACTTAAGGATTATGGCCGCATCTATATGTACAGGTATCGGCCTTCCTATAAGATATACGCGCGCCCTATAGACGAGTACCCCGCCAAATCAAGGCAGGCGGCCGCCATCATGGCCATGATCCAGAACAACCTGGACGAGCGCGTTGCCCAGCACCCGCACGAACTAATCATCTACGGCGGCAACGGAGCCATCTTCCAGAACTGGGCCCAGTACCGCCTCACAATGCAGTACCTTGCCACAATGACGGATGAGCAGACACTTGTCATGTACTCCGGCCATCCCCTTGGCCTTTTCCCCAGCCATAAGGACGCTCCTCGCGTTATTGTCACCAACGGTATGGTCATCCCCAACTACTCCAAGCCGGACCATTGGGAAAAATTCAACGCTATGGGCGTGAGCCAGTACGGCCAGATGACCGCCGGATCCTATATGTACATTGGCCCCCAGGGCATTGTTCACGGCACCACCATCACCGTTATGAACGCTGCCAGAAAGCAGGGCGGCAGCCCGGCCGGGAAACTCTTCGTTACTGCGGGCCTCGGCGGAATGTCCGGCGCCCAGCCCAAGGCCGGAAACATAGCCGGGGTTGTAAGCGTCACCGCAGAAATCAACCCCAAGGCTGCACAGAAGCGCTTTGACCAGGGGTGGGTAGATGAACTCCACACAGACCTTGAAGAACTTATCGGCCGGATAAAAGAAGCCGTTGCGGCCAAAAAGCCCGTCTCCCTCGCTTACGTTGGAAACGTAGTGGACCTTTGGGAGAAACTGGCCGATGAAGACATCCACGTGGACCTTGGCTCGGACCAGACCTCCCTCCACAACCCCTGGGCCGGCGGTTACTACCCTGTAGGCTACTCCCTTGAAGAGTCAAAGAAGATGATGGCGGAGGACCCCGCCCGCTTCAAGGAAGCCGTCCAGGCATCACTCCGCCGCCACGTAGCCGCCATCAACCGCCTTGCCGCAAAGGGAATGTATTTCTTCGACTACGGCAACGCCTTCCTGCTTGAAAGTTCCCGCGCCGGGGCCGATGTCCTTAAGCCGGACGGCTCCTTCCGCTACCCTTCCTACGTGCAGGACATTATGGGACCGCTGTACTTCGACTACGGCTTCGGCCCGTTCCGCTGGGTATGTATGAGCGAAAAACCGGAAGACCTTGCCAAGTCAGACGAACTAGCCGTGAAGGTGCTATCTGAGATCGCAGCCAACTCCCCGGAAGAGATTGCCGGCCAGATGAGGGACAACATCCACTGGATTCAGGAAGCCGGACGCAACCACCTTGTGGTAGGCTCCCAGGCCCGTATCCTTTACGCGGACTGCGAGGGCCGCACCAAGATAGCGCTGGCATTCAACGATGCAATCCGCAAGGGTGAGATATCGGCCCCCATAGTCCTTGGCCGCGACCACCACGACGTCTCCGGCACGGACTCCCCCTTCCGCGAAACCTCCAACATCTACGACGGTTCCCGCTTCACCGCCGATATGGCCGTACAGAACGTTATTGGTGACGGCTTCCGCGGCGCCACCTGGGTGTCCATCCATAACGGCGGCGGCGTAGGCTGGGGTGAAGTGATAAACGGCGGCTTCGGAATGGTGATTGACGGTTCCGACGACAGCGCGCGCCACATTAAGGAAATGCTCTTCTGGGACGTCAACAACGGCATCGCCCGCCGCAGTTGGGCCCGTAACGCCCCCGCCCGCTTTGCCATTGAGCGTGAAATGGCCCGTACGCCGGAACTTAAGGTAACGCTCCCCAATGAGGCCGATGAAAACTTAATCAGAAAAACTTTAGACTAATGCACCAGATATCACACGCCCGTCTTACACTGGAAGACATCAAGGCAATTATTGACAACGGAGAAAAACTCGTCCTCTCCAAGGAAGCGGTGGACGCAATCGTAAAGTGCCGGGAATACCTGGACCGGAAGATGGAAGACATCGGCCGGCCGGTTTACGGCATCACCACCGGATTCGGTTCCCTGTACAATGTGACCATCCCCAAGGAGGACCTCAGCCAACTGCAGCATAACCTGGTTATGTCCCACGCCTGCGGCACCGGAGAGAAAGTGCGCCCGGAGATAGTGAAACTGATGCTCTTCCTCAAGGCCCAGTCACTGTCCTACGGTCATTCGGGAGCCCAACTTATCACTGTCCAGAGGCTTGTGGATATGTTCAACGAGGACATCCTCCCGGTTGTGTACCAGCAGGGCTCACTTGGCGCCTCCGGAGACCTTGCTCCGCTTGCCCACCTGAGCCTTCCCCTCATCGGCCTTGGAGAAGTGCTTTACAAAGGACAGGTGCGCCAGGCCGCCGATGTATGGAATGAACTTGGCTGGGAGCCCATCACCCTTCAGTCAAAGGAAGGCCTGGCGCTCCTAAACGGCACCCAGTTTATGAGCGCGCACGCCATCTGGAGTATTCTGAAGAGCATCCGCCTGTCAAAATGGGCCGATATAATAGGCGCCATCTCCCTTGACGCCTACGACGGCCGCATTGAACCTTTCCTTCCGCTGACCCATCTTCTTCGCCCCCACACGGGCCAGATCCTCACCGGAAAGAAGTTTATGGAACTCCTGGAAGGCAGCGAATTAATCCGCCGCACCAAGGTGCACGTCCAGGACCCTTACAGTTTCCGCTGCATCCCCCAGGTGCACGGCGCCGTTAAGGATAATATCCTGTATGTGAAGTCCGTGATTGAAAACGAGATCAACTCCGCCACGGACAACCCCAACATCTTCCCGGATGAGGATATGGTTATATCGGCCGGAAACTTCCACGGAGAACCCATTGCTATCCCAATGGACTCCCTGGCAATTGCGATGAGCGAACTTGCCAGCATCTCCGAGCGCCGCACCTTCCAACTCATTGACGGCGTCCGCGGCCTTCCCAAATACCTTGTGGCAGCGCCCGGCCTCAACAGCGGCTTTATGATTCCGCAGTACACCGCGGCTTCAATAGTGTCCCAGAACAAGGGCCTGTGCTGGCCGGCTTCCTGCGACTCTATTCCCTCCTCGCAGGGCCAGGAAGACCACGTGTCGATGGGTTCCAACGCCGCCACCAAACTTGTGAGAGTGGTGGACAACGTGGAAACCGTGCTGGGCATTGAACTGATGAACGCCGTCCAGGCCCTGGAGTTCCGCCGTCCGCTCCGCACCTCACCGCGCCTTGAGAAGATAATCGGGGACTACCGCAAGGTTGTGCCGTTCATCGACACGGACACCTATATGCATCCGCTCATAGTGAAATCTGTGGAATTTTTAAGGAATGAGTCTTATCTATAACATAGGCATCCTTTCAGGAATCCAGCCTGAGGGCGTCCTTCGCGTGGAGGGCGCCGCCCAGGGCAAAACCGGTATCCTGGAGAACGCCTGGCTGAAGATTGAGGACGGCCGCATTGCCTGCTTTGGGCCGATGTCCACCTGCCCCGACAGTTCCGTCATGCCCGGCCCCGACCGGGCATCTCTTGACGCCTCCGGCGGTATGCTTATGCCGGGCTTTTGCGACAGCCACACCCACATTGTGTACGCCGGAAGCCGTGACTCCGAGTTCCTGGACAAGATAAACGGCCTCTCATATGAGGAGATTGCCGCCCGAGGCGGTGGAATCCTCAATTCGTCCGACCTACTTAACCGTACCCTGGAGGATGACCTTTACCGCCAGTCAATGGTCCGCGTAAAGGAAATGATGGATAAAGGCACCGTGGCTATGGAAATAAAGAGCGGCTACGGCCTCAACCCGGATGCGGAGATGAAGATGCTGCGCGTCATCCGCCGGATAAGGGAAACTGTCCCTGCAGCGGTGAAATCCACCTTCCTGGGGGCACATGCAATCGGCCGCGGATACAGCCACAAGGCATACGTGCAGGCCGTTATTGATATGATTCCTGAGGCCGCAAAATGGGCCGATTTCATTGACGTTTTCTGCGACGAGGGCTTCTTTACGGTGGAAGACACTGACCGCATCCTCTCTGCCGCCAAGGGCCTTCTCACTCCCAAGATCCACGCCAACGAACTTGCCGTAAGCGGCGGCGTCCAGATTGGCGTGAAGCACGGAGCCCTTTCCGTAGACCATCTTGAGCGCACCACGGACGCTGAGATTGAGGCGCTCCGGGGATCGGCCACTATGCCCACTATGCTCCCGGGCTCGTCATTCTTCCTTGGACTTCCCTACGGCCGTGCCAAGGATTTCATCAAGGCGGGGCTCGGCGTAGCGCTGGCGTCGGACTACAACCCCGGCTCCTCCCCTTCCGGAGATATGCGCTTCGTCCTGGCCCAGGGCTGCATCAAGATGCGCCTCACGCCCGTCGAGGCCTTCAACGCCGTTACCCTCAACAGCGCCTACGCGATGGGCCTGAGCGGGGACTACGGCTCCATCACCGTAGGCAAAAAAGCTGCGCTCATACTCACCGAGCCAGGCTGGGACCTTACAAAACTGGCATATCAGTACCAAACACCGTATATCCGTAAAATTTTGGTGTAAATAATCCACATTATTATTATCTTTGAGGGTTATAACAACCTTATAAGATGATAGTTATGAAATTTGGCGGAACCTCGGTAGGGTCCGCAGCAAGGATTAAATCCGTCGCCGGAATCATCACGGAAGCCGGATGCAATCTGGTTGTTCTGTCGGCTATGTCCGGCACAACCAACACCCTGGAAGAAATTGTCGCTTACCTGTACAACAGGAATGCCGACGGAGCGAAGGAAACCATCGCCCGGCTGGAGAGCAAATACCTGAAGACAATCCAGGAACTCTTTTCAACTGAACAAGCCCGGAAACAATGCGAGGAGTATATCCGTAGCGTATTTGCGGGAATATCGGCCCTCACCCGCGAGTTGTTCGGGCAGGTGCAGGAAAAACTTGTACTTGCCCAGGGAGAGTTGCTCTCCACAAAGATGATGGAGTTGTACCTGAAAGAGCAGGGAGTTGACGTGCGGCTCATCCCCGCCCTTGATTTTATGAGGTTGGACGCCCAGGGAGAACCGGACCAGGACTACATTCGGGAGAAGATAAAACCGCTGCTGGCCGCAAGTGCCCAATTATATCTCACACAGGGTTACATCTGCCGTAATGCTCACGATGAAGTGGACAATCTTCTCAGGGGCGGCAGCGACTACACCGCCTCCCTGGTGGGAGCCAAGGATACCGTCGCCGTAAGGCATCTGCACTTTGACGAGGCTGCTGAACTTGCTTATTTCGGCGCCAAGATCCTGCACCCCACCTGCATCCAACCTGCCAAATACGCCAATATCCCCGTACGCTTGCTGAACACGATGGAACCATCGGCCCCGGGGACGCTCATAGACAACCGCCCGGATTACGGCACCATCAAGGCTGTAGCGGCCAAAGACAATATTGCAGTCATCAAAATAAAAAGTTCCAGGATGCTTCTGGCACACGGCTTCCTGCGTAAGGTTTTTGAAATCTTTGAAAGTTTCCGCACATCCATCGACATGATCTGCACCTCGGAGGTGGGCGTATCCATGTCCATAGACAACACGCGTTTCCTCAATGAGATTGTGCACCATCTAAAGAAATATGGCACCGTAAGCGTAGACCTGGATATGTGCCTGGTGTGTGTAGTGGGAGATATGGACTGGGAAAATGTAGGCCTTGAGTCCCGCGTACTGGAAGCGATGAAGGACATTCCCGTCCGTATGGTGGGATATGGCGGAAGCACCTACAACATCTCAATGATAGTCAAGGAAGAAGATAAGGAAAGAGCCCTACAGTCGCTCAGCAAACAACTTTTCGCCTGATGCTCAAAGCACATTACCCACTGGAGAGGTTCTCATCCATCCGGACGCCATTCTACTATTACGACATGGCCCTTCTCCGGGAAACCCTGGAGGCGATACGTGCCCAGGTGGCAAATCGGCCCGCCTGGAAGGTCCACTATGCCGTCAAGGCCAACCATAATCCCGTCATTTTAAAGCAGATTGCAAGCGCCGGCCTTGGCGCCGACTGCGTGAGCGGAGGAGAGATTCAAGCTGCACTCGATGCCGGCTTTGCCCCTGAGAGCATAGTCTTTGCCGGGGTAGGGAAGGCCGATTGGGAGATTATCCTTGGCCTGAAGGCCGGTATAGGCCGATTCAATATCGAATCCACCGCCGAAATGCGCGTAATAGCCCAGATTGCGGCGGAGCGTGGAGTGGTTGCGCCCGTTAGCATCCGGGTAAACCCGGACATAGGCGCACATACACTGGCCGGAATTACCACCGGCCTGGCCGAGAACAAGTTCGGCATCTTTCACGGGCAGGTGGAAGAGGTAATCCGGGAAATCCTTTCACTTCCATCCCTGAGCTACTGCGGCCTTCATTTCCACATTGGCTCGCAAATCCTTGAGATGGAGGATTTTGCAGCACTCTGCAACAGGATAAACAGTATCTGCGAACAACTGGAAAATCGCCGCCTGCCGGTGGGTGATATCAATGTGGGCGGCGGCCTGGGCATAGAGTATGGCCACCCCAACCATCTCCCAATTGCCAATTTCCAGGCTTACTTCAATACCTTCAGCGAACTGCTTCCTCCCAGGTATCCCCTTCATTTTGAATTGGGACGAAGCATTGTCGCCTCCTGCGGTTCGCTCATAGCGAGGGTTCTGTACGTCAAGGAAGGCCTGGCAAAAAAGTTTGCCGTGCTTGATGCCGGAATGAACGACCTTCTGCGTCCCGCCCTTTACCACAGCATCCACCGGATAGAGAACCTCTCAAGCGATGGCAAGGAGACTATCTACGACGTAGTGGGGCCCGTTTGTGAGAGTTCAGACGTCTTCGGAAAAGGTATAGTCCTGAACGAATGCCATCGCGGTGACTTGATAGCAATCCGGTCGGCAGGCGCCTATGGCGAGTCTATGGCCTCACAGTACAACTGCCGCCCTCTGGCCCGGTCCGTTTTCAGCGAATAACTGTAAATGGCGGATGGAGTTGATATGCGCGAACATCACCCTAAAATAATGAAGAAAAATATTTGCTATTTTATAAAAAAGTAGTACCTTTGCAATCCCAAATCCTCTGGATGTAGCGCAGTTGGTAGCGCACCTGGTTAGGGACCAGGAGGTCGCTGGTTCAAGTCCAGTCATCCAGACACAAAAATAGAGACGCAGTCGCGTCTCTATTTTTGTATCCGGATGACCAATATTTCATAATTATTGAAGGGGCTACGCCCCCTCAAACACCCCCATGTCGGCCTTCGGCCTCCGCAGCAATTATCACCGTAAAACTAGCAGAGATTTAGTTACCATCTCCCCTCGGGGGAGGGCTTAGTCGGCCTTCGGCCTCCGATTTTTTTATTATCTTTGCAGTAATTATGAGCATATACAGGGAAATATCGGCCAAAGAGTACGGGGACATAGAGGGAAGGATCCTTTATGAGGACAATCATCTTCTGATTTTCAACAAGCGCAGCGGGGAGATTGTGCAGGGAGACAAGACCGGGGACGAGCCTCTTTCTGAAACCCTCAAGGCTTTTATTGCCCAGAGGGACGGGAAACCGGGGCAGGTGTTTATGGGCGTTCCGCACAGGCTGGACAGGCCAGTGAGCGGAGTGTGTGTCTTCGCAAAAACCTCCAAGGCCCTGGAACGCCTGAACGATATGCTCCGAAAAGGAGAGATTCACAAGACCTACTGGGCGCTGACGGCAGAAAGGCCGCCGAAAGAGACGGACATCCTCACGGATTTCCTTACCCGCAATGAGTCCCAGAACAAGTCCTACGTCAGTAAAAACGGCAAGGAGGCGCGCCTCAAGTACACTCTCATCCAAAAGACAGACCGCTATTTCCTTCTGGAGATTGAACTCTACACGGGGCGTCACCACCAGATCCGCTGCCAACTCTCCCATATGGGCTGCCCCATCAAAGGAGACCTCAAATACGGGGCAAAACGCTCCAACCCCGACGGCGGGATAAGCCTTCTGGCCCGCCATATACAGTTCATCCACCCCGTCAAAAAGACGCAGGTGGATGTAACGGCTCCCGTTCCGGAATCCTGGAAAGGGATTGAAGAGGGGTAGGCGGCCCGGCGGCCGGTTTTCATTTCAGTTTATCCCGGTATTTCTTGCGTATCCTGGCGCACCAGATGCTTGGCGCTTCGCCCATCACGCTTCTGAAACTGTTCAGAAACGATGACTCGCTTCTGAATCCGGATAGTTCGGCAAGGTCAATGATCCTTAGGCTCATATTGGCCCTGAACAGTTCCATCGCGTACATCACACGGTAATAGTTGACGTACGACCTGAAATTTTTACCGGAAAACCGGTTGATGGTTTTACTCAGATAAGACCTGTTGGTGTACAGGGAATTGGCCAGGTCCTGGAGTTGGTAGTCAATCACCAGGAAAGGCCTCCTTTCAACCATAAACCTGCAACACCTGTCATAGAGGAATTGATCGGTCACCGTAAAGTCCTGGTCAGTGTTTGACGGGAACATGTTGTCCGCGTCGGGCCTGATGATATCCAGGGCCCGTATCTCGGCCTCCTTTCTGTACAGCCTTACAATCAGGTATATGGTCACGGCTATGACCAGTACAGAAAATGAAGCCAGAACAATTACAAGATAGTTCATTGGCGTTCACTCTGGACAGGCCGGCCGCCGGGAGGAAACCCCTTTTCTATGTCAATGAGCGTCTATTTCTTAATTGTATCGAATCCCTTTCCATACACGCCGTTGACGGAACTGACGGAAAGGAATGCGTGAGAGTCTATCTGCCTGATATACCTCAGCAGGAGGTTGAGGTCAGTCTTCCTTGTGAGGACCATAAGCACCTTTGTGTCCTGCTTTGTGTACCAGCCCTTGCCGTCAAGGACCGTCACACCCCTGTGGAGATCCTGGGTGATTGCATCGGCAATCTGGTCATATTTCTTGGACAGGATGAACAGTTGAACGCTCTGCTGGGAACCTGAAATGTACATATCCAGCACGTAACTGTTCACGGTCACAAGGATGAGACCGTAAAGAACCGTGGTTATCTTCTCCGCAAACGGCATCTTGAACATAACGGGGTTTCCCTCCGCGTCAAGCACCGCAAAGCCCGTCACGGGATCCAACTGGGTCACGAATGAAGGAACCAGAAGGGATGAGCCGATGATAATGAAGTCCAGGAAGAGGATAACCTTTCCGGGCGACACGTTGTGGTACTTGGTCCAGATGAGGGCGATGATGTCCGTGCCGCCGGTTGAACCGCCGTTTGATATGCTCATTCCTATGCCGATACCGGCCAGGAGGCCGCCCATAAGCACGCTGAGGAGTTTGCCGTTATCGATGGCCAGAGTCTTGATGATGGTGGCGGGGATAAAGCCCGGCAGGAACCTCAGGGCAATGGAAGCCAGGATGATGGCGTAGATGGTCTTTGCGCCGAAACCCATTCCAAGCACCAGCATAGCCGCTATTATGAGCACGGCATTGAGGATGAAATAGGTGTAACCCATCTGGATGGCGCCGTGCGTGGCGTACTGGATCATTGAACTTATACCGGAAACGCCCCCGCCGATGAGGTTGTTGGGAATAAGGAACAGTGACCACGCAGTGGTGTAGATAAGGATTCCCAGAGTGACCATAAGCCACTCCTTTACCTGGGTGAAGACGGATTTTTTGAGAATGGGCATAACGCTATTTTTTCTTCTTCTTTACGATACCTGTTTTCATCTGGTCAAAGCCCTCTCCGTAAACGTTGTTGGCGGGAACGACGGTCACGAACGCCTTGGAATCAATCTCCTTGACGGCCTTCACCAAAATAGGAAGTTCCGTACGGCGGAGCATAACCATAAGCACCCGGCGGTCTTCCTGCGTGTACCAGCCAATGGCCTTCAGGGCCGTCACTCCCCTTTCCATATCCTGATTGATATAGTTTCCTATCTTTTCAAATTCATTGGAGAAGATGATGACCTGCACAGTGGACTCCTTACCCAGCATAATGAGATCCAGCACATATGCGCACACGCCCATAGTGATGTAGCCGTAGACAACGTCCGTGAAGCAGTGGCCGGGGACGAAGATAAGGAGGGTGATGACCACGAAATCGGCAAAAAGATAAAAACGGCCGATGGTGATGGGCCAGAACTTGTTCACGATTAGCGCAAGGATGTCCGTGCCGCCGGTTGAGCCGCCCCTCAGGATGATAAGGGCAAGGCCGATGGCTTCAAGGAGACCGCCGATGATTGGCACCAGGATGCCGTCTCCAACATACAGCGGCTGGCCTTCCACGGACCAGAGGAACTGCATACTCTCATCTCCCAGCAGGCGGAAAAGCGCCGTGGAAAGGAGTATGGCGTAAATGGTCCTTATGCCGAAACTCTGCCCCAGGATAATCCAGGCCAGGATAAGCAGGAGCACGTTTATCCCAAAGTACCAGATGTCCACGGATATGCCCGTGACCATTGACAGCAGGGCCGATGCGCCGGTGAGACCGCCGTCTATCATATTGTTGGGAAGAAGGAAACTCTGCCAGGCCATCACAAAGAGCACCACGCCTATTGTAATGACTATGTAGTCGAATATCCCGATAAGTATCTTTTTCTTCCTGTCCATCCCGCTATTTCTTAAGAACAACGTTTACAATGCGTCCGGGCACCACGATCACCTTTGCGATGGCCATATCTCCAACGTATTTGGGAGTGGACTCGTGGCCCCTCACAAGAGCCTCCACCTCTGCGGGCGATGCCGACGAGGGTGCGTCGATGAAGAACCTGGTCTTGCCGTTGAAGGAGATGGGATACTTCACCGAAGAATCTGCGGCAAGGGATTCGTCGTACTCCGGGAAGGAGGCGTACACCACGGAAGTCTCATTGCCCAGTTGATGCCACAGTTCCTCCGCGATATGCGGCGCAAACGGGCTAAGGACAATGGTGAGCGGCTCCAGGATGGCCCTCTTGGAGCAGTTTCCAAGTTCATTCAGGGCAATCATAAAGGCCGATATTGTGGTATTGTATGAGAAATTCTCAATGTCCTCACGGGCCTTGCCGATGAGTTTATGAAGGGCCTTTAGTTCATCCTTTGTGGGCTCTTCATCCGTCACCAGCCATTTCTCCCTGTCCCAGAACAGCCTCCAGAACTTCTTGAGGAAGCGGTTCACCCCGTCAATGCCCTTGGTATCCCAGGGCTTCGCCTGCTCGATGGGACCAAGGAACATCTCATAGAGACGGAGGGTATCGGCCCCGTATGTGTCGCAGATCTTGTCAGGATTAACCACGTTGTACATACTCTTGGACATCTTTTCAATTGCCCAGCCGCAGATGTACTCCCCGTTCTCCAGTTCAAACTCAGCGTCCCTGTAATCCGGCCTCCACGCGCGGAAAGCATCTATATCCAGGCGGTCGTTGTACACGATGTTAACGTCCACGTGCACAGGGATGGTCTGGTACTTGTCCTTCAGGCCGGCCGATACGAACTTATTGGTGCCGGGAATCATATACACAAAGTTGGACCTGCCCTGGATCATACCCTGATTGATGAGTTTGCGGAAAGGCTCGTCCTCGCACACATATCCAAGGTCAAAGAGGAACTTGTTCCAGAAACGGCTGTAGATAAGGTGGCCGGTAGCGTGCTCAGTGCCGCCAACATAGAGGTCTACGCTTCTCCAGTAGTCGTTTGCCCTGTGGCTCACAAGTTCTTCCGCGTTGCGGGGATCCATATAGCGAAGATAGTATGCGCTGGAGCCCGCGAAGCCCGGCATAGTGCTGGTCTCAAGCGGATATCCCTTGTAGGTCCAGTCCTTTGCGCGCGCAAGCGGCGGCTGGCCGTCTTCTGTGGGCTTGTATTGGTCAATCTCCGGAAGCGTGAGAGGAAGGTCCTCAAACGGCACCGGAGTGGGAATTCCGTCCTTGTAGTAGATGGGGAAAGGCTCTCCCCAGTAGCGCTGGCGGGAGAATATGGCGTCACGGATGCGGAAATTCACCTTCCTGTGGCCGATTCCGTGTTTCTCAACGTAATCAATTGCGGCGGGAATGGCCTCCTTCACGGTAAGTCCGTTCAGGAAACCGCTGTTGCACATGATTCCCTCCTTGGCGTCAAGGCTCTGCTCGGAGACATCGGCCCCTTCAATGAGAGGGATGATGGGAAGGCCGAACTTCTTTGCGAAGGCGTAGTCGCGGCTGTCGTGGGCCGGAACCGCCATAATGGCGCCGGTGCCATAGCCTGCAAGCACGTATTCCGATATCCACACCGGGACCTTGTCCCCGGTGAGAGGATTGATGCCATATGAGCCGGAGAACACGCCCGTAACAGCCTTTGCGGCCATACGCTCACGTTCCGTCTTCTTCTTAACCTGCTCAAGATATGCCTCAACGTTGGCTTTCTCTGAGGCCGATGTGAGTTTTTCCACCCACTCGCTTTCCGGGGCGAGGACCATAAAGGTCACGCCAAACACGGTATCGGCCCTGGTGGTGAAGATTGTGACATTGTGCTCCACTCCGTCGCAGGACACCTTGAACACCATTTCCGCGCCCTCGCTGCGGCCAATCCAGTTACGCTGCATCTCCTTGAGGGATTCCGTCCAGTCAAGCCTCTCCAGACCGTCCAGGAGGCGTGCGGCATATGCGCTCACGCGAAGTTGCCACTGGGTCATCTTCTTCTGGAAGACGGGATGACCGCCCCTCTCGGAGAATCCGTCCTTTACTTCGTCGTTGGCAAGGACGGTTCCAAGGGCCGGGCACCAGTTGACCGTGCTCTCCCCCTGATATGCAATGCGGTAACGCATAAGGGCGTCTGACTTCTCTTTCTCCGAGAAAGCCTTCCACTCGTCTGCGCTGAAAGCGGGGCCTTCGGAGCAGGCGGCGTCAACTGCTGCGGAACCGCCCTTTTCAAATGCGGCCACAAGGTCCTCTATGGGGCGGGCCTTCTGGACGGAGTTGTCGTACCAGGAGCCGAACATCTTGAGGAATGCCCACTGCGTCCACTTGTAATAATCCGGGTCTGAAGTCCTGAATTCACGGTCCCAGTCAAAGGAGAAGCCAATCCTGTCCAACTGCTGCCTGTACCGCGCCACGTTGTCGTGGGTGGTCTTTTCCGGGTGCTGGCCGGTCTGGATGGCGTATTGCTCGGCGGGAAGGCCGAATGCGTCATACCCCATAGGGTGAAGGACGTTGAAGCCGCAGAGCCTCTTGTAACGGGCAAAAATATCGCTGGCAATATAGCCTAGAGGGTGCCCCACGTGAAGGCCCGCGCCGCTGGGGTACGGGAACATATCCAGCACGTAATACTTGGGTTTATCGGCCGATACTTCCGCCTTGTAAGTCTTCTCAAGAGCCCAACGCTCCTGCCATTTCTTCTCTATTTCCTGAAAATTATAGTCCATCTCCTATTTGATAGTTTTTCCGTTTATTCCAAATTTTCCCTTGTCCTTCTGCAGTTTGAAATCCACCGCCACGGTGAGGGCCACCCTCACCTTCTTGCCCTGGTGACGGCCCGGCCTCCACTTTGGAGACGCGCTCACAACCCTTACCGCTTCGTCGTCCAGGGAGGTATGGACGCCGCGGGAAACCCTTACGTCCGTCACCTTGCCTGTTTCGTCTATTATGAAATCTACCAGTACGCGGCCGTGAATGCCGTTTTCAACTGCGTAGGAAGGATATTTCAAGTATTGATACACCCACTTTTCCATAAAGGTGCGGGGATCCGGGGAATTCAGGAACATAGGCTTTACGTCTGCGTCGGCGTAAGCGACGACGCCCGGCCTGGAAGGCGCGGAAGAAGTCACGGAATCGTTCCTGAAAAGCGGCCTGGGGCCGTTGCAGAGGGCCGAGACGTAACTGTAGATATACTCCAGTTCCTTCTCCATCCCTTCAAAGTCTATTATGTCAAAGGTGTCGCGGCTGGTTCCGTGCTCCAGATACCTTCCGGTTGTGAAAAGCGCGCTGGGAATCTCCCTGTCATAGAAGGCTACATAGTCTCCGGGGTAAGGAGCCTGCGGCGCCAGGGCTGCCCTTGCGGGGAGAAGTTCTCCCTGGAGGGCGTCGGCGATGGAATTTAGGTCCGCGTTACCTGATGTGAAAAGGAGAAGGTTCTCAGCGCCCGTTCCCAGCATATCCAGGTTAATCATCGCGTCTATATTGCCTGCATCCTTGAAAGAGCGGTTGAGGAAGTACCAGGCCCCGGCAAAGGTATTGGCCGATGCCCCGAATCCCACAAAAAGGACGCTCCTTCTCACAAGTGAGCGTGAGTATGAGAGTTTGCGGGCAAGTTCCAGCATCATGGCCAGGCCGGATGCGTTTCCGTTTGCGCCATAGTATATCCTTCTCACCTTCTCTCCGTCTATGGTAACAAAGTCGCTGCCAAGGTTGTCAAGGCGGGCGCCCACAACTATGTAACGGTCATTGAGGGATTTGTCCCAGCCCTGGAGGAATCCAAGGACGTTTCTGGACCTGACGGTATCCTCCCCCGCCGCCACGCTGAAACCGTTTCCGGCGGTAAGGACGTCTATATCGTACTCGCGGAGTTTTTCCTCCACGTATCTTGCGGCCTCCTCCTCGCCTTCTGTTCCGGCTTTCCGGCCTTCCAGAGCGGCCGACGACAGCATCCCCACGTGCTCCTTGAAGGCCCTCACTGTTTCTGAGTCGTTGAGGTCCTCCACGGACACGCGGTACTGGGCAAAGGCCGTGGCCGATACCAGGATAAGCGCTAAGGCAAGAATACGTTGTTTTATCATTCGTTAACCAAAATCCAGCCGTCTTCCGGGCAAATACCCTTGCCGCGCAACTGCTTCAGGGTTTTCACAGTCTCGTCCAGACTTTCGGAGGGACATACAGCCACCGCCTGGAGTCCGTTTCTGAAACTGATGATGGAAGCGGTGTAACCGGCATCGTTGCAGGCCGCGAGTTTACGCTCCGCGTATGCCCTGTTCCTGAAGGCACCCACTACGATTGAGTACTTCGCTTCCAGTTTTGTAGTGTAAAGCCCGCCAAGTTTGGCGGGATTCACAATTGTTCCCCTTGCCTGGGAGAGTGAATCAATAAGATGGGCTTCAAGTGCGGCAAGGGAGTCTGCCATAGCCGCCTGGACCCTTTTCATTGAATCGATACGGGCCTGGTGACGGGCTTCCTCCAGCCTCATCTGCTCCTGACGGATTTCTTCTACCTTGGCGGCCGTGGGGCGTCCGGCAAGCGTACGCACAAAGTCACAGCCCTGGAAAGTGGCGGCGCAAAGAGCCAGCAGTATGATATACTTTCTCATAACAAGAGTTTTTAGAGCCCCTACGGGGCTACAGAATCTCCTAATTCTGCAAAATTAATCATTTTTCCAAAAATATAAACTATATTTGTGTCTGTATGAAGAAAACCATCCATCTGGAAGCAATGGACCCCCTTGAAATATTCGGGGCCCAGAACAAGATACTTACGGAATTCTGCTCCTACTTCCCCCACCTCAAGGTGACGGCAAGGGGCACGGAACTTATTCTTGAAGGCCGTGAATCGGACATAGCGGAATTCAACATCCGCTTTGCGGAACTGGTGGAAAAACGCCACCACAAGATGAACCTCACGGTCTATGACGTGGAAGACATCTTCAGCGGCGCCGGACGGGATGAGCAGCATCACAGGCCCACGTCTGATGCCATAATTGTCCACGGAACGGACGGAAAGCCCATCCGCGCCCGAAACAAAACCCAGCAGGACCTTATATCGGCCTATTTTGAGAATGACCTTATCTTTGCCGTGGGCCCTGCCGGCACCGGTAAAACCTATATGGCCATAGCGCTGGCCGTGCGTGCCCTCAAGAACCGTGAGATCAAGCGCATCATCCTCACCCGCCCCGCAGTGGAGGCCGGAGAGCGCCTTGGATTTCTCCCCGGAGACCTCAAGGACAAACTGGATCCCTATCTCCAGCCCCTGTATGACGCCCTTTCGGATATGATCCCTTCCCGCCGTCTCCACGAATTTATGGAAGACGGCACCATCCAGATTGCCCCCTTGGCATATATGAGAGGCCGCACCCTGGACAAAGCCTGCGTCATCCTGGACGAGGCCCAGAACACCAATCTGGGGCAACTTAAGATGTTCCTCACCCGTATGGGGACAAGCGCCAAATTCATAGTCACCGGAGACGCCACCCAGATAGACCTCCCCCGCCGTGAAGACAGCGGCCTCCTTGCCGGCATCCGCCTGCTTGAAGGCATCAAGGGCATAGCCACCATCCGCTTCACAAATGAGGATATAGTCCGTCACCCCCTTGTGACAAAGATAGTAAAAGCCTTCGACCAAAAGGCCGAAGGCTCATCTGAAGAATAATTCTCTGAATCAGAGATTATTATTTACTGCTGTTGCTCTCTGCGAACTCCTTGTAGAAGTCGCTCTTTGCCTTGTAGTCGTTGGAACTGTTGGAGAGCTGATAGTAGGCGCGGCGGAGATACTCTGCGCAGGCCACCTTGTAATCCATCTCGGGACTCTCGTTGAAGCACTTCTCAAGGGGCTCGATGCACTTTGCGACTGCCTCGTCCCTGTTCTTGATTATTGCATCGTACTCACGCTGGGGAGCGGTGAGAGGGAGTTCGTCGGCGGCTACCTGGAACTCAACGGCACGCTCGTACCACATCTTACCCCAGGCATACAGGCCATAGTGATAGGTGGGATCTTTCTCGATGGCGGTGCGGAAAGCCTTCTCTGCTTCGTCGTAGCGCTTCATCTCTGAAAGGATATTGCCCTCTACGCCATATATGGAGGCGTTGTTGGGGTCATTCTCCTTTGCCTTGTCAAGCAGGGAAAGGACGTAGTTGGGGTCCTCGTTGTTGGCCTCTGCGTAATTGATAAGGCCGATGATGATAGCCTGGTTCTCAGGATACTTTGCGAAGCCTTCCTCAAGGATTTCCTTCTGCTTTGCGGGGAGTTTCAGGGCGCCGTATACGTCTGCGATGCGGGCGTGTACGTCTCCGTTGTCACCGTAGTTGTGATCAAGGCAGATCTGATAGTACTTGAGGGCGGTGTCATAATCCTCCACCTGCACTGCAGTGAGTGCGGCGTTGAAGGCGGAATCGTCTCCGGGAGCGGTGCAGGGAGCCATATAGGCTACGTCTGCTGCGCCCTTGAAGAGTTTGCTGGCCTTTGCCATATCACCGAGGGTGTAGGCGCTGTAGGCGGCGGCATTGTAGTGATTCACGATCTCCGTGAGTTTGTCGTTGACATCCTTTTCCTTTGCGCCGAGTTCGAAGGACTTTGCATAAGCCTTTGCGGCCTCCATAAGAAGGTCTCCCTCAACTGAAGGCTTGGTCACCACCGTAAATTCAAGTTGACCGCCGGCGTTGAAGTAAACGTCCATATGGGAGTAGGTAAGTTTGTTGTACTGGGCGCCGTTTACGGTAACCACTTCCTCGGCGGTGGGTTTCTCCTTGGACATAAGGTCCCAGGTGGCCCTGTCAACGCCGGGAGCCACGGCCGATGTGGGGTTGGTGTAGGCGGTGAGATAAGCCTTGCCAAGGTTTACCCAAGTGGCGGCCTTTGCGGCTTTCTTTGCATCCTGGCTGGCAGCGACGGCCTTATCGACGGCCTTCTGCATATCAGCGTCTGACTTCTGTGCGAACGCAACCTGCATTGAGCAGGCCAGTGCGAGTGCGAATAAAAGCTTTTTCATAATTATCTTGAGTTAAACATTTTTACACTTCTTCGGGGGTGCCTTCCGCTGCCTGGGATTCCTCTTCCTCGCTGTGGGCGACTACGGAAATGGCGGCAATGGCGTCTCCTTCCTTGATATTGATGAGCTTCACGCCCTGAGTGGCACGTCCGGCAACACGTATTGTGCTGACAGGCATTCTGATTGTAAGACCGCTGCGGCAGATAATCATAAGGTCATCTTCATCCGTGACATTCTTGATTGCTACAAGTTTGCCGGTCTTTTCCGTGATGTTGAGGGTCCTCACACCCTTTGCTCCACGGGCGGTCTGGCGGTAGTCCATAGGATCCGAGCGCTTGCCGAATCCGTTCTCAGACACAGCCAGGACCTGATGTTTTGCGGCGTCATCGGCCTCAGGATCCTGACTTACCACGCCAACCACAAAGTCTCCTTCATCAAGATTGATGCCACGGACGCCGGTGGACGTGCGGCCGAGGGGCCTTGCCTCAGTTTCGTCGAACCTTACGCACCGTCCGCCGTTGGCCGCGATCATGATGTTGCAGCGGCCGTTGGTCAGGATTGCCTCAAGGAGTTCGTCGTCTTCGCGGATGTTGATGGCGTTGACGCCGTTGGTGCGGGGACGGGAATAAGCCTCAAGGGAAGTCTTCTTCACTACGCCCTGACGGGTGACCATCATAATGTAGTTGTTGTTGATGAATTCCTCGTCCTTGAGAGTCTTCACGTTGAGGTATGCGCGGACTGCGTCGTCCGGTTCTATCATAAGGATGTTCTGGATGGCGCGGCCCTTTGATGTGCGCGTGCCTTCCGGAATCTCATATACCTTGAGCCAGTAGCACCTTCCCTTCTGGGTGAAGAGGAGCATGGTGCTATGGGTGTTTGCGATATAGATGTGCTCAATGAAGTCTTCGTCACGGGTGGCGCTTCCCTTCATTCCCACGCCTCCGCGGTTCTGGGTGCGGAATTCAGTGAGAGGGGTGCGCTTGATGTAACCAAGGTGGGAGATTGTGATAACCTGGTCTTCATCGGCATAGAAGTCCTCCGGATTGAATTCATCCTCCGCCATGGTAATTTCCGTGCGGCGGGGATCTCCGTAGCGGGCCTTGAGGTCCTGGGTCTCTTCCTTGATAACGCCGAACTGGAGTTCTACTGAACCCAGGATGGCCTGGCAGTGCTCGATGAACTTCATAAGGTCATCGTACTCGTTCTGGAGTTTCTCACGCTCCAAGCCAACCAGTTGACGAAGACGCATTTCCACGATGGCGCCGGCCTGGGCTTCGGAGAACTGATAGCGGTCCATAAGCATCTGCTTGGCTTCGTCGATGCTCTTGGTCTCATAGCGGATGATGTGGACAATCTCATCTATGATGTCCATGGCCTTCAGGAGGCCTTCCAGGATGTGGGCGCGTTTCTGGGCCTTGTCAAGTTCGAACTTTGTGCGGCGCACCACAACCTCATGGCGGAATTCCACAAACTGGCCGATGATTTCCTTAAGACTGAGGGTACGGGGACGTCCCTTCACAAGGGCCACGTTATTGAAGGAGAAACTGCTCTGGAGGGGGCTGTACTTGAACAGCATATTGAGGACCACGCCGGAGTTGGTGCCCTGCTTGAGGCGGATCACCACGCGGGTTTCTCCGCGGGAACTTTCGTCGTTGATGTAGGAGATGCCCTCAACCTTCTTTTCATCGGCCAGTTGGGCAATCTTCTCTATCATCTCACGCTTGTTCACCATATAGGGGATTTCCGTGACCACGATGGTCTCACGGCCGTGCTCGTCAACCTCTATCTCAGTCTTTGAACGGATGACCACGCGCCCGCGGCCGGTTTCATAGGCTTCCTTGATGCCGGACTTACCCATTACTATACCGCCGGTGGGGAAATCCGGACCCTTGATGTACTGCATCAGTTCATCGGTGGTAATTTCCGGATTGTCAATGTATGCGCAGATTGCGTCGCAGCACTCTGAAAGGTTGTGGGGAGCCATATTTGTGGCCATACCCACGGCAATTCCGGAGGCTCCGTTAAGGAGCAGCAGCGGGGCCTTTGTGGGAAGGACGGTGGGTTCCTGAAGGGTGTCGTCGAAGTTCAGGGTCATGTCCACCGTGTCCTTGTCCATATCTCCAAGGACATCCTCCGCCATTTTCTGGAGTTTGGCTTCAGTGTAACGCATTGCGGCCGGAGAGTCTCCGTCCACGGAGCCGAAGTTGCCCTGGCCCTTCACAAGGGGGTAGCGCTGGTTCCAGTCCTGGCCCAGGCGCACCATTGCGTCATATACGCTGGAGTCTCCGTGAGGGTGGAACTTACCCATCACCTCACCTACTATACGGGCGCTCTTCTTGGTTTGGCCGCTGTAACTCAGGCCCATATTGTCCATACCGAAGAGCACGCGCCTCTGGACGGGTTTGAGGCCGTCCCTTGCATCCGGGAGGGCACGGGACACAATCACGGACATAGAGTAGTCTATGTACGCGGTGCGCATCTCGTGGTCTATCTCTACCTGCTCAATGTAGCCGGTTCCTTCTACCTCCTCCAACGGATTTTTATCCTGGTTGTTATCCATATTTTCCCTTATAACTTATATCTTTATTATAAACATACAAATATAAGGAAAAATGTTGGAAAAACCTACAAAAAAGCCCGGAAATCCGGGCCTTCAAAATGATTATTTCACGTGGAGTATGTACTCCGTAGAAATGCCTCCGAATTCTTCAAGCGTAAGGCTTTGGATGAGGCCTGCCTTGTTGTACTCAAGGATAACTCCGGAATAGCCTTTGGGAGAGGCTTTCTTCACTTTCAGTTCCACGTGCTTGCCGCCGTTTTTACCGGCCGATACAGTGCAGTCCGCGTCCATCTCCTTTGCAATCTTCTCATACTGGCCAAGGCAACTGTAGATGAGGGCGTTGCGCTGAAGGGCTATGGTCTTGTTGGTCTTGGCATCTACATCGGCCTGCACGCCTTTCATATCCATACGGATGAAGTCTCCGTCTATGATGAAGAAGTCTCCGTCCGGCTTGGTGTAAAGCATCGCGAGTTGGTCCGGAGCCGTGAAAGTGATTTCTCCTGCGCTCTTTATGGTTTTACCTGAGACCTTGAGGGTTTTTACCTGGTCGAATGTTCCGCTGAAATTCTGTGCTCCTGCGGAAATACCGCAAAGGAGCAGTACAAATGCTAGTATTTTTCTCATATCTTGCTATCTTTGCAAAATTAATGCCTGCAAAGGTAAGCATTTTTTCAAATTTAATATGCAACTACAAGTTTCCGACGAACTGAACCTCGTCATCAAATACGCACGCGAGGAAGCGATGCGAACCGGAAGTTACGGAATCGGCCCGGATCATCTGTTCCTTGGGCTCATCCGCCAGGAAGAGAACGCGGCTTTCCGTATCCTCCAGAACCTTGGCGTGGAGCCCGCAGAACTGAAGGCCTTCATAGACCAGCGAATCTTCACCAATGAGACCATCCCTTACGACCAGATAGACCATATCAACTTCTCCCGCCAGGCCCAGAACGTCCTGAGCATTACGGTGATGGAAGCCACAAGGCTCAAGAGTCCCAAGGCCGAAACCCACCATCTCCTGCTGGCCCTGTGCCGCACCACGGAGAGTTACGGGCAGGCTTATCTCCGCGCCCGGGGTATAGATTACGGAAGGCTCCTGGCCGTTATGGAGGACGAAGGCCTCCTGAAACCCCTGGACCAGCAGGGTAACGCAGACGGCAACACCCAGCCTTCCCAGGGCCCCGAGGAAGAACAGGACGAGAACAAGAAACTTGACATAGAGGAATTCGCCTATGACCTCACCCGCGCCGCCATCGAGGGCAAACTTGACCCTGTGGTGGGCCGTGACGTGGAGATTTCCCGCGTAATCCAGATCCTCGGCCGCCGAAAGAAGAATAACCCCATGCTCATCGGAGAGCCGGGCGTGGGGAAATCGGCCATAGTGGAAGGCATAGCCCAGAAGATAGCATCCGGTAACATATCGGCCGCGCTGGCAAAAAAGCGCATCCTGTCCCTTGACATAGCGTCCGTGGTTGCCGGCACAAAATACCGCGGAGACTTTGAAAAACGCCTCAAGACCATCATCAAGGAGGCATCGGAGAACCCTGACATAATTCTCTTCATCGACGAGTTCCACACAATAGTGGGCGCAGGCGGCGCTTCCGGAAGCCTTGATGCCGCAAATATGCTCAAGCCCGCCCTTGCCCGCGGAGAATTCCAGTGCATAGGCGCCACCACCCTTGACGAGTTCACGAAGATCGTAGAGAAGGACGGCGCCCTTGACAGGCGTTTCCAGAAGATTGTGGTGGAGCCCACGGACGTGGAGCAGTCAATTGCAATTCTCCGCAACCTCAAGCCAAAGTACGAGGAATTCCACGGGATAACTTATGCCGATGAAGCGGTGGAAGCCGCCGTACGCCTTACAAACCGCTATATAACGGATAAATCCCTCCCGGACAAGGCCATCGACGCAATGGATGAGGCCGGCTCCATGGTACGCCTCTCCCTTTCCAAGAAAAAGGGCGCGTCCGGAATAGTGGAGGTTGAAGACATTGCAACCGTGGTTTCCAAGATGACGGGAATCCCCGTCAATAAGGTGGCCGAATCAGAAGGCAACCGCCTTGTGAAGATGCGTGACCGCCTGAAGGAAAGGATAATCGGCCAGGACGAAGCCGTAGAAACCGTTGTGAAGGCAATCCAGAGGGGCCGCGCCGGCCTCAAGGACCCTCACAGGCCCATTGGCACCTTCCTGTTCTTCGGCCCCACTGGCGTAGGTAAGACCCAACTTGCCAGGACCCTTGCCGAGTATCTTTTTGACAGCGAGGAGAATATGGTGAGGATTGATATGAGCGAGTATATGGAGAAATTCAGCGTCTCCCGCCTTATTGGAGCGCCTCCGGGATACGTGGGCTATGAAGAAGGCGGCCAACTCTCTGAGCGCGTACGCCGCAAGCCCTACTGCGTGGTTCTTCTGGATGAGATTGAAAAGGCTCACCCGGATATCTTCAACCTGCTCCTTCAGGTTATGGACGAAGGCCGTCTCACAGACAGTAACGGCCGTATGGTGGATTTCAAGAATACCATTGTCATTATGACCTCCAACGTGGGAAGCCGTGAAATGGAGGAATACGGCAGCGGAATTGGCTTTGCAACCGCAGGAAAGAATGTGGTGGCCGACCGCAAATCCGTGGTGGAAAAGGCCGTGAAGAAGGCATTCCCGCCGGAATTCATAAACCGCGTAGACGCCCAGGTGTACTTCAACTCCCTTGACAAGGAAGCCATTGAGAAGATAATTGACATTGAACTCAAGGGGCTCAAGGCCAGGGTGCAGGAAGCCGGTTACAAACTCACCATAACCCCTACCGCCAAGAGATTCATTGCCGATGCAGGATATGATCCCGCCTATGGCGCCCGTCCCCTCAGAAGAGCCGTGATGCGCTACGTGGAAGATCCCGTGTCAGAGTTTATCATTGCCGACCGCGCGCTTTCATCCCGTAAATCCGGCACTGAAGAACTCAAAGCCCTCAAACTCATCCTCTCGGACGACAAAGAGTCCACCACGGTAGTTCCCGCCTAAAGAGCGATAGCGTCTTCCATTTCCAGGCCAAGGTCCTTCATCAGGTCCTTCAGGGCCTGGAAATTTGTATCCGGAGAGATCACGTTTGAAAGAACGTCTGTGGAGTAGTCTGTGTTACGCATAGCCTTTGTCTTTTTAATTTCTGATGCAAAAATAGTGTGGGCTTGCGCCAAACTACGGCACAAGCCCACATTTTTTTACTTTTTTTCAAAAAAACTACAAGGTAGACATACGGTCTACGCACAGTTCAACGAGTTTACGGATGGCCGGCTTGTAATCCGGGTTGGAACTCTGGAGATAGCGGTTTGCTATGATGCAGCACACGGTGCTGGCGTTGTGACCAAGATGTGCGGCAAGGCCGGCAAGCGGAGAACTCTCCATCTCGAAGTTAGTGATCTTATAGTCCTCACCTGCCTCCGAGAAGCGGAAACTCTCAATGTCCTCAAGCATATTGGGCATAGCCAGCGGAACGCGCACAACCCTGCCCTGAGGGCCGTAGAAGCCGGGGGCCGATATGGTCACGCCCTTTATGGTCACGTCCTTCATAAGGTCTATGATCTTGGGGGAAGCCTTCACGAAATAAGGGGAAGGAAGGGACGCAGGCCACCCCATATGCTTCTTGAAATCCGCCTCGACATCCAGCATGGAGATGGAATCCCGGCCTTCATACCAGTTCATTATACGGAGAATGTTCAGGGCCCTGTGGACGGGCTTCACCTCACGGGTTTCGAAATCCACGTTTGCAAGGGCGTCAAGTTCCGTCATCACAATGTCAATGTTGTCCGGGCCGATACCGTGGGAGAGCGCCGTGATGCGCTTTCCGTTGCGTTTGCCGGTGATTGAGACAAACTCCCGGGAAGCGTGACGGAACTCTATGTCCGTGAGGTACTCCCCTATCATATCCACGCGGGAGGGGTCTCCCACCATAATCACGTTATCGGCCAGTTCTTCAGGCTTGAGGTGAATGTGGAAAACGGAGCCGTCTCCGTTGATGATGAGTTCTGATTCCGGTATTCTCATAAGGCGCTTTGTTTAATAGGCAAATATACGTTTTTTTGACTATATTTCAAACTCCTCTATCTCCTTCACCAGTTTGCCGATGATTGACATCTTGCAGTCGTAAAGGGCGTCGGAGATATCCACCTTGTAGTAGTGTGGATTGATGAGACGGCGCTCTGCGGGAGAGAAGTGATGGAGGTTGTCCTTGTAGAACTGCCTCTTCTGGAGAAGGCTGTAGTAAGGCGCTATGCGCTCCCCTGCCTTTATGGACTGGAGTTGGAGCGGACGGGCGTCGTAGGAACCTTCCTCGAAGGTCTTGGTCTTGAAGGAGTCGTATTCGTCACGGATAGTGATGGTCTTTCCCTGCTGGATTGCAAGGTCCATGGCGTCTCCGCGGAGGCAGGTGACATCGGCCTTGAAAACATAGCCGTCAAGGGAATTGCCCTTCTCCTTGTCCTGGGCCGATATTCTCCAGGTGATCTGAAAGCCGGGGTTGATGAGTTTTATCTTGTCCTCGGAGCGCTTGATGACGGGTTCGTCGTCCACCTGCACCAGTTTGTAAACGTTGCCGAAGCACGGGGCGGCTTTTGACGTTGCGATTGCGTCGCCAACGCCGTAACTGTCTATGCGGGCGCCCTGGCGCTCAAGGTCCGTGATGAGGTATTCATCCAGGCCGTTGGTTGCAAATATCTTGCATTTTGTGAGGCCGTGCTGGTCCAGGATGCGCCTTACCTCCTGGGAAAGGTATGCAAGGTCTCCGCTGTCAAGGCGGATACCGTAACCGGGGGCGTAGGAATCGTCAATGCCGTTTTCCTTGAAGGAGCGAATGGCGTTCTTTACGCCGCAGCGGAGGGTGTCGTAGGTATCTATAAGGAGAATCAGGTTCTCTCCCCTGTGGGTGCGGATATAGTCGCAGAAAGCCTTGTGCTCCCCTTCCACGGTGCTGCCGTAGGAAGTGATGAAGCTGTGGGCCATGGTGCCTGTGGAAGGCACACCGTTAAAGGCTCCGGTCAGGATGTTGGAGGAACTTGCGCATCCGGCAATCTGGGCGGCCTTGCCGCCGTAAACTGCCGCCCAGGGACCGTGGGCGCGGCGTGAACCGAACTCACTTACGGGTTTATCCGTGGAGCGGCATACACGTGAAGCCTTTGTAGCAACGGCCATCTGGTGATTGAGGATGCACAGCATGGGGGTTTCCAGCACCTGGGCCTCTATCATAGGGCCTACGACGGTGACTATTGGCTGGTTGGGGAATGCAATCTCTCCCTCCCTCATAGTGTACACGTCTCCGGTGAATTTCATTGTGCTGAGGTACTTACGGAACTCCCTGTACTCTTCCCCGGGAAGGAACTTCTCATAGAACTCCTCCGGTTCAGTGCCAAGATGGAGGACCATCTCAATCACTTCCTCCGTGCCGCTCACTACGGCCCAGTTGTTATTCTCCGGGGCCTTGCGGTAGAAGAGGTTGAAAACTGCAATCTGGCCTTGCTTTCCGCATTCCAGATAGGACTTTCCCATAGTGTACTGGTACTTGTCGGAGACGTAGGCGTTGTTAATTACGTTCATATGGCTATGACACTCTGATTCCTTCATGTTTCATCTCCTCAATGGCCTTCACATGGCCCTGGGCATCCACCCAGGCCAGGCAGTCTTTGAGAACCGTTACCTTGAAACCGTCCTTGAGGATGTCCTCTGCGGTATTTCTCACGCAGAACTCCGTAGCAATGCCGCATACAAGGACTTTTTCAATTTCCATAAGGCGCAGCACCTCTCCCATCGTTTGGCCGGCTTCATTGAGGCCCTCGTAGCCGCTGTACTGCTCCTGGGCCGGGTTTTCACCCTTGTAAAAGATAAGGCCTTCGTCATCGGCATAAGGTTCCAGATCCTTATGAATCTCAGCGCCGTGGGTGCCCTGCACGCAATGCGGCGGCCATGGACCGCCCTGGGCGGCAAATGAGCAGTGGTTGGCGGGATGATGGTCCCTTACGAAGATACGCGGGACGTCCGGGTGCTTCTGGATGAATTCCAGGGTTTTTGCCACGGCTTCATCGGCCCCCTGGCAGGCCAGCGATCCGTCTATGAAATCGTAGAGCATGTCTACAATCACAAGTGCTGTGTCTTTCATATATTGGTTTTAGTCAATGTCGTCCGGGTCCGTTACCGCCGAGCCCTTCCCCATCAGGAAGGTCTTCATGAACTCGTTCAGGTCTCCGTCAAGGACGCCCTGGGTATCGGCAGTATTGTAGCCGGTGCGGAGGTCCTTTACAAGTTTGTAAGGGTGAAGGACGTAGTTGCGGATTTGGGATCCCCATTCTATGCGCTTTTTCTGGCCTTCAAGTTCCGCCTGCTTTTCCTGGCGCTTCTTGAGCTCAATGTCATAGAGGCGGGATTTGAGGATGAGGAGTGCCCTCTGGCGATTGTCCTGCTGGCTGCGGGTTTCAGTATTTTCCACCATTATGCCGGAGGGGATGTGTCTTACACGCACGCCGGTTTCCACCTTGTTCACGTTCTGGCCACCGTGGCCGCCGCTGCGGAAGGTGTCCCACTCAAGGTCTGAGGGGTTGATTTCTATGTTGATGCTGTCATCTACCAACGGATACACAAAGACGCTTGAAAATGTGGTCTGGCGCTTTCCCTGGGCGTTGAAGGGAGAGATGCGAACCAGGCGGTGGACGCCGTTTTCGGCCTTCAGATAGCCGTACGCGTAATCCCCTTCCACCTCAATTGTGCAACTCTTGATACCGGCTTCTTCCCCTTCCAGAAGGGAGGTGACCGTCATCTTGTAGCCGTTGCGCTCTCCCCAGCGGAGGTACATTCTCATAAGCATTGCGCTCCAGTCATTGGCCTCCGTGCCGCCGGCGCCTGAGTTGATGGTGAGGACAGCGCCAAGGTTGTCTCCTTCGCCCCCAAGCATATTCTTTAGTTCCAGGGCCTCTACGGCTTCCTGGGCTGCGGCGAAGGCGCTGGCCAGTTCCTTGGTTTCCGGCGTCTCCATGGCTTCTTCATCGGCCCCGGAAATGCTGTCCTTGGCAAAATCGTACAGGACGTCAAGATCATCGGCCTGCTCACGGGCCTTGTCAAAGCCTGTGACCCAGGACTTTATGCCTGCGAGCTTCTTGAGAAAAGCCTCTGCCGCCTTAGGGTCGTTCCAAAAGTCCGCTGCCAAAGTTTCTTCCGTTTTGGCGGCCACTTCCCTGCGCTTTGCCGCTATCTCCAGGCAGCCCTCCAGTTTTTTCACCCGCTCCTGCAGGTCCCTTATCTGTTCCTGTGTAATCATATCGTACAAATATACTAAAAAAACTTGACGTAGCACACAGAGAGTGTCGCAGGTCCCGGGCCGAAGTGTCGCCGGTCTGCAAAAATGGCTCCACCTGCGACGCAAATCAGCCACAGGAGCCAAAAAGTGTCGCGGGTCCGGACAAAAACGCAGACCTGCGACGTTGTGGCGGCTCACCTGCGACGGGAAACATCGGCACCTGCGACAAAAAAAGAGTGACCTGCGACGGTCACTCTTTTGATTATGTGTGATAAACTCTAGCGGTAGATATCGTACTGGTTGTAGAGGGAACCGTACATCTGACCAAGGACTTCAAGGTAAGGCATACCGTCAAAGAGTGTGGTGCGATACACGGTGTTGTCTACCATATAGTACTCTACGCCGCCCATAACTATGATCTCATAGTCGTCGGGGAGTGAGGTTACCAGGGCGCCGGCAGGAGGTACGATTGTGGTGTAGGCTCCGGAAGCGCTGATGGTGTAGAAGACGCCGTCCTGATAGAAGTACTGGCTGTTGGCATAAGCGTAACTCTGTACCAGTCCCAGACGGTTTGCAAGTTCATATGCGGTAAGCGCTCTGTTGCTGTTGAGGGCATAGGAAGCGTTGTTTGCTATGATGCGGGCGTTCTGCTGGGCGATAATCAGGTTCTGGCGGGCAATTACGTTGTAGTAGTCAAAGGTGCGGGTGAAGGTGCGATATACGTCGCAGTAATACGCGAACCTGAGGCTGTGAAGGATTGCCCTGTTGATCGCTACCTCCAGGGGAGTTCCGAAAGGAGGACGGCAGACCACGTAGTAACCGCCATAGGGCCGATAATACACACCGTTGTAGTAGTAGTAATCGATTCCCCAATGACTGATGTGGCGCCACTGAGGCGGACGGTTGTGGATGCGGTATCCGTAGTAGTGAGGATGGTCTCCCCAGAAGTTTCCGGGACGGTCCCAGCCAAGCATATCACGCTGACGGGGCGCTACCCTGTACATATTGTGGGAGTTGTCCACACGCATATCGTCGTTGTAACGGTAGTTGAAGCCTGAATCCCTGTACACTTTGTCAGTGGAGCGGTTTTCTGCCACGGAACTGTCTCCGGAAAGGCCGGAACGGGTCACGTTGCTGGAAGCGCGTACTGCAGTGGAAGTGCTGGAGGAAGAACTGCTGCGGGTAGCCTGTCCTGAACTGCTGCTCCTCACGGAACCGTCGGAGGAGGAACTGCTGCTTCTCACGGTAGTTCCGGAAGCGCTGCTGCTGGAACGGGTACCTGAGGCACTTGATCCGCTGCTGGAAGAGCGGGTGACCTGCTGGCTGCTGCTGCCGGAGGTGCTTCTGGTTGTGCTAGAAGAACCTGAAGTGGAGCGGGTTGCCTGCTGGCTGCTACCGCTGGAAGAGCGGGTGACCTGCTGGCTGCTGCTTCCTGAAGTGCTCCTTGTGGAAGAAGAACCGGAAGTTGAGCGGCTTACCTGCTGGCTGCCGGAGGAACTTGAACGGGACACGGTGGAAGCAGAACTGGAGCGGGTAGCTGAAGAGGAGCTTGACCGTGAAACGGAGGAACCTGAGCTTGAGCGGGTTGCCTGGGTAGAAGATGATCTTGTGCCGCTGGAAGAGCGGGTCTGGGCCATCATATCAGGTGCTGCGACGAGGGACAGAGCCATTAGCACCGTTGCGGCCATTGTCATTAAACGTCTCATAGCATCAAATTTTTAAAAGTTAAAAGTATAAGTAATATTTTGCGGAAAGTGCTTTGAAGTCCTTGACGTCCCGGGTCCAGAAATCCAGGATATCGCTGACCTGGAAGCGCTCTCCGAAACCTGTTCTTACATAATCTGTACCAGAAATGATATCCAGCATCCTGGTGCTCTTCAGGGGCAGAGGATTCTTGTCCGGATAAAGTTCGTTAACCGCCTGCATCACATAGAATTGTATCAGTGTGACAGGGGCAAGTTCCCAGTCAGTGAAAAAGAACTGGACGCCGTGCACCAGCTTTCCCTGCTTGGAGCCGGCAAGGGGCTTGTAGTGGATTGTGCGGAATGCGGTTCCTGGAATGCGGTAGCTGTCCAGGCGGGCCTTCAGGGCGTCTGCGTCAATCCATTCTGCGGCAAACACCTCAAAGGGGATGGTGTATCCCACGCCTATCTGGAGATGGCCGAATTCTCCCGCTATGCCGGAAGCCGGATAGCAGAGGGCGCTCCTTGGCGAAGGGATGTTGGGCGAAGGCAGCACCCACGGAAGGCCGGTGTCTTCATAGCGCATCCAGCGGTGCCAGCCGCGCATAGGGACCACCTTGAGTTTGCATTTGACGGGCTCAAGGTTTCCTTTCTGGCCGCGGTTCATCCCCTCCTCATTGATCATAAGGGCGACCTCGCCGGGGGTAAGGCCGTAGACAAACGGAATGGGATACTGGCTCACGAAGGAGAAGAATCCCTCCCTAACGTATGTCCCTTCAACTTTTTTGCCTCCAAGGGGGTTGGGGCGGTCCAGCACCACAACCTCTATGCCGGCCTTGGCGCAGGCGCGCATCACAAGGCCGAGGGTGGAGATGAAGGTATAGCAGCGGGTACCTACATCCTGGATGTCGTAGACCATAACGTCTATGCCTTTGAGCATTTCAGGGGTGGGCTCACGCGTGGGGCCGTATAGGGAATGCACGGGAAGGCCGGTCTTAGGGTCCTTTCCGCCCTCAACGTGGTCTCCGGCATAGGCGTCTCCCCTCACACCGTGCTCAGGACCGTAAAGGGCCACAAGGTTCACCTCAGGGGCGTCAAAGAGGATGTCTATGGTGGAACGGAGGTCACGGGAAACGCCGCTGGGGTTTGTCACAAGGCCCACGCGCTTTCCCTGAAGCACGCGGAAGCCGTCCTGCTCCAGGACCTCTATGCCGGGGACAACCTGGGCGCTGAGGGCAAGTGACGAAAAGGCAATTATTATGGCCGATATTATCTTTTTCATATCAGTTCAAAAATACGGTTGAGGGGCTCCGTGCTTCCTGAAGCCTCCAGGATGATGGAGAAAGGGCCGATACCCGTAGGGACTCCACTGTCCTGCAAAATCCGCAGCGTCTGGCGCGCGACTGCGGGAGCGGGATCTATGACCTGGACTCCGGGGCCGGAGAGACGCTCTATCACGGGCTTCAGGAAAGGATAATGGGTGCAGCCAAGGACAATGCGGTCTGCGCCTGCGTCAAGGAGGGGCTTCAGGGATGCCTTTACGGTATTTTCCGCTTCCGGGCCGTCCAGGACGCCGCGCTCCACAAGTTCCACGAATCCCTGCCCCACGTGCTCCACTATCTTTACGTCGCTTTCATAAAGGCCCCTTGTATTGAGGTACTTTGAGCCCTTGAGGGTGCCAGCGGTGGCAAGGACGCCTATAACGCCCGTTTCCGTGCCAAGGGCGGCAGGCTTTACGGCGGGTTCCATCCCCACAAACGGGACGTCGGGGTATTCTCTGCGGAGGGTGGCTATGGCCGCGGCGGTGGCGGTGTTGCAGGCCACTACTATTATATCGGCCTTCCAGTCAAGGAAACGCTCAGTTATGAAACGGGCCCTGCGCTGGATGTAGAGCGGGGATTTCTCTCCGTAGGGGCAATGGGAATTGTCGGCATAATAGCGGTACTGCTCCAGGGGAAGCAGTTTCACAAGCTCCCTGTAAACTGAGAGCCCGCCGCTGCCGGAATCAAAAATGCCAATCCTTGCCATATCCTTACAAATATACAACTATTTTTGCTATATTTGTTACCCGTATGGCTACGGATATCGATAAATTTGTTCACGACCAACTCTCCGTGTGGCCCGCGGTGGCGGCAAAGTACCGCGCGCTCAAGAGCACACGCACAAGGACGCTCCCCTTCGGCGGCATTCTGGTAACGCTGCAGTCCAATCCCGGACGGCTCCCAATCTTCGACCACGGCTGTCCCCTGTGTGAGGAGAACTATATGGAGCACCAGCACACGCTCCCATTCGAGGGCCGAAAAGGCAGGAAATACAACATCCTTGTAAACCGCGCCCCCATCTTCCCCAACCATCTTGTCATAACCCGTGACGTCCACGTGCCCCAGACCATCTGGCACCGTTTCCCGGATATGCTGGACCTTGCCGCTTCGCTGGACGGTTATCTGGTGTTTTACAACAGCCCAAAAAGCGGAACCACCGTTCCCGGACACGCCCATTTCCAGGCCTGTCCCAAGGGCTATATGCCGCTGGAAAGGGCCGCAGAACGGCTTCTGAGGGAGGTGTCGGCAGGAAGGCCAACTGAAGAGATGGAGTTTGTGGCATCCGTCCGTGACGCGCAGTTATACCATTATAAGAAATTCCATCGCGGCATCTTTATGCTCCGGGCCCTTACACCCAAATCCATGGCAAAGATGTTCTATCGGCTCCTTGACTGCCTGAACCTTCTCACGGAAGACACCGAGCCCCGCTTCAACGCCCTGGCATACTGCAGCGAGGGAGAATACCGCGCCGTAGTCACCATAAGAAGCGCCAATTCAAAGCCGGGATGTTATTACGCCAAGGGAGAGAAGCACTTCTCAATTTCTCCGGGAGCGGCGGAGATGGCCGGCTTTGTGGTGGTCCCGGAACCGGAAGACTTTGACCGCCTGAGCGCGGATGTCCTTCAGGAAATATACAATGACGTAACGCTCAGCGAAGAAGACGAAAAACGCCTCCTGTGGCGTCTGGTGCGCACCCAGCCAAAGATTGAAGCGGGAATTGTCAGTCAGAAGGAGATACGCTTCGAGATAATCTCCGACGGCGCCGGCCCCCAGACCGTAAGTTACCGTGAAGGCAAAATAGATTATAACGGTATGCTCTACGACGAACTAGTCTTTGAGGCCGTTACAATATCCACCCTATTTGCGGAACCTTCTTTTATAATCTATCGCCAGGACGGGCCGGAACGCTTTGCCGGCACTCTCAAATTCATCGTGGACGGCGGAAAGGTGTGCGCGGTGAACATAATCGGCGCGGAGGATTATCTTATGAGCGTAGTTTCAACTTCCGGCGCCGCTGACCTTAAGTCCCAGGCAGTCAGCACAAGGCGGTGGCTCCTCTCCCAGGTGGAGCGAAGGCACGCCCACAAGGCCGTCATAGGCGGTCCGGGGCTTGACAGCACGCCGTCGCTTGTGACCTGGCTGGAACATCGGCCCCAGGAAGAAGAAAAAAAGGCGGAGGAGACCCCCGCACATCTTCGCTTTGACGTATGCGCATCGGAGCACTGCCGCCCCTATTACGGTATCACTGACAAGGCCGATGCAGCGGTCCGGGCCGCAATTGACGAAACCTGGGGGCAGTTATAGCATTGCGAGGAGTGACTCTCCGTACCTTTTGAATTCGTGCTCAAGATTTGGCGTAAGCCTGTCTTTGCCAACGTTTTCCGCTATTTCGCGGACGGAATACCACCTGCCTTTGGAAACTTCCAGGCCGTTTGGGCTCAGGTCCGGATGCCCTACGTGGGCATACAGGAAGACCAGTTCCTTTTCAGTATCGCTTTCCCAGACATACGTTCCAAGTTGGACAGGGTTGAAGGCGGTGAGGCCAAGTTCTTCATCGGCCTCCCTGAAAAGGGCTTCCTCGGCGGTTTCTCCAAAACTAACGTGCCCGCCTACCGCCGTGTCCCAGTAGCCGGGATAGAGGTCCTTCACTATTGAACGCTTCTGGAGATAGATGCAGCCGTCACGGTCTATGAGATGAAGGTGCACCACAGGATGGAGGGGCTTGGCGCCGCTGTGGCACCAGTCTCTGGGGGCCTTGCCATACACAAGGCCGCTTGGCTCCACAATTGGGAGCATCTCCCCCTTGGGCTGGGGAAAAGGACCTGGATGGTCCACAGAAGGGCGCGGGTACAGGATTACCGGACCGCCGGGATACACAAGGTCCGTCATCCTATGGCAATCAGAACAAGGAGTTGCGCCACCAGCACCCTCATAAACATAGAGAGAGGATATACAGTAGCGTAATTAACTGAAGCATAGTCGCTTCCGTACATACCCTGGGAGAAGGCCAGAACCGGCGGATTGGTGCAGGAACCGCTAATGAGACCGCAGATCTGGTAGAAGTTGAGTTTCCCCCAGACGCGGGCCACCACAAATGTGATGCACAGAGGGATTATGGTGATTGCGGCGCCGTAAAGGATCCACCAGTAACCTCCGCCCACAATTGAAGACCAGAAGTTTGCGCCTGCGCCGATACCGACTGATGCAAGGAACAGCGATATGCCGATTTCCCTTATCATAAGGTTGGCGCTGGTGGTGGTGTAGGTAGTAATCTTATACTTGGGACCGAAGTGACCTAGCAGGATTGCGATGATGAGGGGACCTCCCGCAAGGCCCAGTTTTATGGCCTGGGGAATGCCGGGGAAGCGGATGGGAATGGAGCCGAAGATTATACCCACCACAATTCCAAGGAAGATGGGCACCAGATTGGGCTTGTTGAGGGCTGCGGCGGAGTTACCCACCATTCCGGCAACCTGGTCAATGCTGGCCTGAGGGCCTACACAGAGAAGGCCGTCACCCATCTGGAGGTAGAGGGTGGGACGGGCTACAAGTTCAACGCCTGCGCGGATCACGCGGGTTACGCTCACGCCATAGGCGCTGCGTAGCCTGAGGTCCTTGAGGGTTTTTCCCGTAAGTTTGGAATTGGTGATGACAATACGCCTGGTAACCATCACGTGGTCCTTCTCACGCCACTCCTGGACGTGCATGGGAACCTCTTCTCCAAAGAGGATGCGGAGGCGGTCTACCTCTGCGTTGGTGGTCACTATAAGCACTTTATCGCCCTCATTGAGGACTGTATTCTCATCCGGAAGGAGGATCTCCTCCCCCTGCATGACGCGGGACACCACAAAGTCTCCGCCGAATTCCTTGAGAACGTCAAAGAGTTTCCGGCCGAAGATGGCGGGATTCTCAACGGCGACGTGCATACGGCGGGCGTGCTCGCCGGAATCCTCGGCCTCCTTAAGCACCTCCAGTTCCTTGTTATGGTCAATCTTGAAAACGGCCTTGAACACAAGGATGACGGCTATGACGCCAAGGACACCTATAGGATATGCCACTGCATAGGCCGATGCAAGTTTCTCCGATGCCACGCTGGCCGCCATGGCGGTGGTGCCGCCGGCGGTGGAAACGTCAATGAAAGTCTGCTGCGCGGCACCCAGGCCGGGAGTATTTGTCACAGCGCCGGACATTACGCCCACCATAGTGGTGAGCCCCTCTCCGGTAATGGCCGATATTGCCCAGGTGACCGCCACGGCAAGGAGGATGTTCATAACCGCAAGGAGGTTCATCTTGACGCCTCCGCTGCGGAAGGAGTGGAAAAAGCCGGGACCTACCTGAAGGCCTATGGAGAACACGAAGAGGATGAGACCGAACTCCTTCACGAAATGGAGGACGTTAAGATCGGCCTTGAAACCAAGATGGCCCATCAGGATGCCTGCAAACAGTATCCAGGTGGTGCCAAGTGAGATGCCTTTAACCTTGAACCGGCCAAGATAGAGGCCGATTCCTATCACGAACGCAAGGAGAAGTATAGTGTGGGCAATTCCCTGCCCGAAGAAAAGATCCTGCATCAGAAGCACGCTTTAACAAGGAAACAGGTTCTGTCACCCACCTTCCCCTCAACGTACCAAGCGCCGCCTTCATTTTGGGCACAGAGAAGCACCTTGTCTCCGGGAAGAGTTTCCTTTACGAAATTTATATATAAGTCTTTAACCGGACTGTCCGTCACCTCTTTTGGGAGGCAGTCCATGGCCCACACCACGTAACGGGAGTTGTTGGTGTGGCCGTTTATATCAAGGTCAGAGTATGACACCGTGCGCTCCACCGTCATTCCCGGCTCTCCCTTTGGAAGCACAATCTTCTGGACGGGCTCCGCGATGGCGTCATCCACCTTCATATCGGGGTCCAGGAGGTCCTTTAGGTCCTCCGGGCGCACCATACGGCGGGTGCGCTCATCAATGACCACCCAGGAAGTGGTGGCCTTCACGCGGCTGCTTCCTGCGGCATCCTTCAGGTCAAAGTCCCTTAGGTAGAAAAGGCCGCTGGCACCCTTGTGCCAGGTGTAGAGAGTAACGTTTTCACGCCATTTGAGGGGCTCCTCAAAATGGATGTGCATCCTTGTGAGCACCCAGGCGGTATGGTGGACGTGGAGGGTGTCGTAGCCGAACCCCAGGTCATTTGCCGCCCAGTACGCTATCTCCTGGGCAAAATCCATAAACGCCGCGGGTTTGAGGTTTGCCCCGGCGTCAGTATCATAACAAGGAATGCAGATGTCCTGACAGAATTTATACCCTTCCCTTCTAACCGGTGTCATAGTTTTCCAGGATAAAGAATCTCCAGTTCTTCAGGAGTATAAAGGAACTGATCCAGCCACTGGGGGCACACCCTGCCCACAATAACCAGCGCCAGCACCGCAATCACAACGATGCCCAGAATAACCCAGAGGGTAATCTTAAGCCAATTGGACTTCTTCACCGGTTCAGGCTCCGGCTCTGGTTCTGCCTCCGGTTCAGGAGATTCCTCGACTTCGCTCGGAATGACAGGAGCGGGCTCGGGTTCCACCTCGTCATGCCCGACCTGATCGGGCATCTCCTCAGGCTCTACCACGGGTTCAGGCTCCGGTTCCGGTTCAAAGTCCTGAACTACCTCGGGGGCAACGTCCACGGGAGCATCGGCCTCAAGGATATTGGCAAGGCCTGCCACGGCGGCCTCAGTTTCCTCCGGCGTTTCCTCGTGGGTTTTGAGGGAGATGGGCTGCAGGCCGAAGCCGGCTGGATAGATGTCAAGGTCTTCATCGGCCACGAAGAAGAAATTGTTCTCTTTGGTGGCCCTGAGGCGGCCAAGGCCGGGGAAGATGATGGTTTTCCTCACTTTGAGGACCTCCTTCATCTCCTGGAGGAACTCCACCAGGATACGGGTGGCGTCTGCCTCCGAGGCGTCTGGATTGGATTTGCGGTAGATGTCCACAAGGAGGGTGTCATCTCCCTGCTTTGGGGAGAAGAAGAGCCTTCTGTAAGGCGGCAGAATGGTATAGCCGCGGTCTGTGAAACTTGCAGGAACAATCTCCGTCACAAAACTTCCCAGCCCGGGAAGAGTCACGGAATCGTGGTCCAGGACCACTTCTTTGACCATTTTTGACAGAAGATCTATGTCCATACTGAAACCTTACCTCTTATAGACTACAAAGGTACAAAAAAACTCTCTAAGAAGGAAATAAAGATTTTTTTAAAATTTTTTCTCAATTACTTTGCAGAATTCAAAAAAGATTGTACCTTTGCAATCCCGTTCCAGTAACGGATATCTTCCTCCTTAGCTCAGTTGGTTAGAGCATCTGACTGTTAATCAGAGGGTCGTTGGTTCAAGTCCAACAGGGGGAGCAAAAGCGCCGGCATTCTGTCGGCGCTTTTCTTATATATGGTTTAGTCATCCCGACATACAAAAGGAGAGCCGCCTGGCTCTCCTTTTGGTCGGGATGACTCGACTCGAACGAGCGACCCCTACGTCCCGAACGTAGTGCGCTACCAACTGCGCTACATCCCGCTTTAGATGAAAAACAAGCTCTTAGGCGAGCTTGTTGATGTATACCTGAAGACCGCTCTTAAGGTTTGCAGCCTTGTTCTTGTGGATAACTCCAATCTTTGCAAGTTTATCAATCATTGCGTAGACCTTGGGAGCATTCTCCTGAGCTGCGGCCTTGTCAGTTATGTTACGGAGATCGCGGATAGCGTTCCTGGTTGTTTTTGCATAATACTTGTTATGCAGGCGGTGACGCTCACTCTGGCGGGCGGCACGCGCGGCGGATTTAGTGTTTGCCATTATTTTACTTTTTTATATTTGGTAGTGGGTAGGAGAATCGAACTCCTATTGCGGGAATGAAAATCCCGAGTACTAACCGTTATACGAACCCACCAAACTTGGGACTGCAAAGGTAGTAAATATTTTTTTCCCTACAAAATTATTTCTTATCTTTTTTGGTCCCTTGTATCAACTTTTTTTACTTGACCGTAATTTCCAACGTAGCAATGTCTTTGTGTCCGCTCTCCGTTGTTATTTCGGCTTCAATTACGTGAGAACCGGCCGTGAGCGTGACAGATGGACCGGATACGGACGCACCGTCCAGAGTCCACTCAACTGAAGCGGCCACATACCCGTCCGGAAGTTCAAGCGCCAGCGGGAAACTCTGCCCGGCAGTATAGTTTCCTGCGTTGGAGATAACGGGATAATCCAGGCCGGCGGTCACCACACCGCTAACCTTGAAGGTAGCCTTGTCGCCGGAATAGCCAATCTCCGACAATGAAATGTC
>ONOQ01000039.1 GCA_900319485.1 uncultured Bacteroidales bacterium
CAAAGATAATTTCAAATCGGCGCGCTTCAAAAACTGCTGTAATTACCTAACTTTCAATATTTTCAAAGAACTTTTATAAATTTTTAGTGGACACTAATGTACAAATATAGTTTTTATTTTTTTATAACTGATGTTTTTTATGATTCTGTGGATATGTTGATAACTATAAAAACATATTTGAGAATCAATTATTTACATTAAATTTAAACTGTTGAAAACTGTTTGATTTGTTGTTGAAAGATTGTTCAGGAAAAGTTCGCCGGGGAGCGCTTCCGTTTATAAACACGTTATGAACAGGGTTATCAATAGGTTTTCAACAGGCAAAACCGGGCAGATGTTAATAAGTCAGAAATCTACGGCCGCCCTTCAGGAAAAACTCCTTAAAAGCAAGGAAATATACTGCTCCGGGCTGTTTCTTTCCGCAAGGTGGGCGGTACTTTCAAACGCCGCAGGAAATAATACAAACCTCATAGTCCTTCCAACTATGGAGTCCGCCGAATACTGCAGCGCGGACCTTTATAACCTTACCGAGGGAGACTGCGTTTTCTTTCTTCCAGTTTCCGGAAAAAACATAGAAAGAAGCAATTACAAGTCGTCCCTCGGTGTCCAGAGAACCGCCGCAATAGGAAAAATACTTGAGACAAAGGCCGATGAACAGGTTTTCATAGTTACCTACCCGGAGGCCCTTGAGGAACTCATACCTTCAGAGAAAAACCTGGTATCGGCCCATCTTGAAATAAAAAAGGGAGACAGGCTTCCCTATGAAAAACTGAGGGAAATCCTTACGGAAAAGGGCTTCGAGAAGGTGGATTTCGTGTCGGCGCCGGGACAGTACGCCATAAGGGGCGCGGTAATAGACATTTTCTCATATTCGCTTGACAAGCCATACAGGATAAGTTACTTCGGCAATGAGGTGGAGAAGATCCACACCTTCGACTGCAACACCCAACTTTCCACCGGCAATATAGAAAAGGCCGATATCTACTCCAACATTGCTGCCGGCGGTGAGGAGGGTGGAGACTCAATTATCGGCCTTCTTCCTGAAGACACAACCGTATGGCTGGATTCTTCCGATATGTATAACAACCGGGATTTCCTGAAGGACCTTCTCAAATTCCGGCACGTATATCTGGATGTTCCCCTTAAAAAACAGGGTGTAAGCACCGTAGAATTCAATATTGCGCCGCAGCCTGTATTCAACAAGAACTTCGAACTCCTCATAAGCGATATCCAGTCAAGGCTGGAATCGGGATACAAGGTTTATATTATAGGAGAGAAGGAAGCGCAGTTGGAAAGGCTTAAGTCCATTATGGTCCAGGAGGAGAAGATAGCCCTTCCTGATTTCATAAAGGGAAAGAATCTCCATTCCGGATTCATAGACCAGCAGGACAAGATTTGCCTGTACACGGACCACGAGATTTTTGACAGGTTCCACCGCGTCCGCATACGCCGTACCGTAGAAAAGAGCGAGCAACTTACCCTCAATGACTTAAGCGCCTTCAACATAGGTGATTACATAGTCCATATAGACCACGGCGTGGGAGTGTTCGGCGGCCTGGTGAAGATGAAGGACGACTACGGTAGGGTGAAAGAGGTTGTAAAACTTATGTACGGCGGCTCCGACGTAGTTTTTGTATCCGTCCATTCCCTCAACAAGATTTCCCGCTTCCGCTCCAAGGAAGGAGAGCCTCCAAGGATAAACAAACTGGGCTCCAAGACCTGGATAAACCTCAAGATATCGGCAAAATCCAAGATGAAGGATATTGCCAAGGAACTTATCCAGTTATATGCCGCCCGCCGCTCCCAGAAAGGTTTTGCCTTCAGTGCCGATACCTACCTCCAGGAAGAACTTGAATCGTCATTTATGTATGAGGACACCCCGGATCAGGAGAAGGCCACAAAGGCGGTGAAAAAGGATATGGAGGACACTTGCCCTATGGACCGCCTTGTCTGCGGAGACGTGGGCTTCGGGAAGACGGAAATAGCCATCAGGGCCGCTTTCAAGGCCGTTACGGACTCAAAGCAGGTTGCGGTCCTTGTTCCCACAACCATCCTTTCCCTGCAGCACTATGAAACCTTCAAGGCCCGCCTCCAGAACCTTCCCTGCACGGTGGAGTACGTGAGCAGGTTGAGAAGCGCAAAGCAGATTACGGATATAAAGAAACGCCTGGCTTCCGGTGCAATTGATATTCTTATCGGCACGCATAAGATACTTGGAAACGGCTTTGAATTCAAGGACCTTGGGCTTCTGATAATTGACGAGGAGCAGAAGTTCGGGGTATCGGCCAAGGAAAAACTGCGCCAGATGAAAACAACCGTAGACACCCTTACGCTTACGGCTACCCCTATTCCAAGGACCCTTCAGTTCTCCCTTCTTGGCGCACGTGACCTCTCAATAATCCAGACTCCTCCGCCAAACCGCATCCCCATCCAGACGGAGATAATCCTCTTCAATCAGGAAGAGATAAAGAGTATAATAAACTATGAACTGAACCGCGGCGGCCAGATTTTCTTCCTTCACAACAAGGTTGAGGAACTGCCTTCAATTTCAGAAATCATTCACCGCCTGGTTCCGGATATGAAGATATGCGTGGCCCACGGCCAGATGGAATCCCGTGACCTTGAAGACCGGATGCTCTCATTTATGAGGGGGGACTATGACCTTCTTCTCTGCACAACCATCATAGAAAACGGTCTGGATATCCCTAACGCCAATACCATTATAATAAACCAGGCGCAGAATATCGGCCTCAGCGACCTCCATCAGTTGAGGGGAAGGGTAGGCCGGTCCAACAAGAAGGCTTTCTGCTACCTCATAGTGCCTCCGCTTGTCACCATTACCGACGAAGCCCGCCGTCGGCTTAAGGCCATCGAGGAGTTCTCAGACCTTGGCAGCGGCTTCAACATCGCCATGCAGGACCTTGACATCCGCGGCGCCGGCAACCTCCTTGGCGCTGAGCAGAGCGGTTTCATTGCCGATATGGGCTATGAGACATATCAGAAGATACTCTCCGAGGCAATGGAGGAGATAGGGATAGAGACTGGCGTCGCCCATCAGAGGGCCGATGAAAAGTATGTGGACGACTGCACCATAGAAACGGACCGCCCCGCATTCATTCCGGACAATTACATAGACATCACAGCAGAAAAAATCCGTATCTACAAGATACTGGATTCCCTTACCGAAGACCGGGAGATAGACCGTATAGCAGCCCAGTTGGAAGACCGTTTCGGGCCTCTTCCGGAAGAAGTCAAAAACCTTGTCAACGTTGTTAAGATAAGGAATCTGGGCGTTCAACTTGGGTTTGAGAAGATAATTGTGAAGAACGGGATGCAGATTATGTTCTTCATCTCAAATCCCATATCTCCGTACTACAAGTCAAAGGTGTTTGAAAGGGCTATGGCGGCGGTGATAATAAACGATTCCGTTTTCAAACTCAATCAGGACGGCGGAAAACTCAGAACCGTCTCCCGCGGGGTGGATTCGCTTGATAAGGCCCTTGAAATTTTGAAAAGACTGCAATAATTGTTACTTTTGCAGGCTATGTCAAATCTGCTCATAGAAATAGGAAATACGGCGGTCAAGGCTTCCTGGTCGGACAGGATGACCCTTGGCAAGACTTTCCGTTACCAGGGAGAGAAGTATATGGACTTCATACTCTCCCTCACCGCGCGTGAAAAACCAGCCGTAATGGTGTTTTGCAGCGCTTTTCCCTTTTCAGAGCAGGAGGTTGAGTGCCTGAAGCCGGAATGCGGGAACCTCCTTGTGCTGGACCGTAACCACAGGGACCTTCTCCTTAGGAACGGACTTCCATCTTACCTTTCCTACGACAGGGCAGCATCCGTTGCCGCCGCGCGTTATCTCTTCAAGGGACGCGGCTGCACCATTGTAGACTTCGGCACCACCCTTACAATAGATTTCATCTCCTCTGACGGCACATACTCCGGAGGCAATATCTCCCTTGGCTGCCGTACCCGTTTCAAGGCCCTTCAGCGGTATTCAAGGTCCCTTCCCCTTGTGGAAATCCCCGAGAATCCGGATACAATCGGCCAGAGCGAGGTATCTTCAATAGAGAGCGGAGTGGTTTCAGGCATCCTTTTTGAAATTGAGGGCTACCTGAATCTCCATCCGGACCATATTGTAGTTTTTACCGGAGGTGACGCTAATTATTTTGCCAAACGCCTGAAAAGTTCCATCTTTGTAATCTGCAACCTGGTGCTTATGGGTTTGGCCCTAATGGCAGACGAATATGCTCAAAGTAAATAGAATATTGGCAGTAGCGGCCCTTATGCTTTTCTCCTGTGTCTTTGCAAAGGCGCAGACAGACGGCACGTACAGCGGTTTCTCGCCTTATTCCGTATACGGCGTGGGTAACCTCCATACTCCCGGCACGGCCTGGAACCGCGGTATGGGCGGTGTTGGCATCGCGGCCCGCAACCACAGGTTCATAAACATAATGAACCCCGCCTCCATAACCGCCAGGGACACCCTCTCCTTTATGGCCGATTTCGGCCTTGACGGCCGTATTTCCGTTTTCTCGGAAGGAGAAAAGAGGGCTCTTAACACCACTTTCAACATAGACGACTTCGTGATTTCATTCCCTATGTGGAACCACACCGCGTTTATGGTGGGAGTAACTCCAATAAGTGACGTAGGATACAAGATAGCCTACTCCAACCTGGACGTCAACAATCTTGTCACCGGCCGCCAGAAATTCTCTTCCGTTGGAAACGGCGGTGTATATCAGGTGTTTGCAGCCGCTGCCGGAACCCTCTGGAACCGCCTTTCAATTGGTGCCCAGGCAAACTACAGTTTCGGCAACATCACCAAGAAGGCCGCAATGAGTTATGAAGACGAGGCTTCCCGTTCCTGGACCACCGGAGACTCCCTCCAGGTGAACAACATAACGGCAAAGATCGGCCTTCAGTACGAGCAGCCCATCGCCCGCGGATCAAGCCTTATCCTTGGCGCCACATACAAGATTTCAACGCCAATCACCGGTTATCATACCCACTATGAGGTAAAGGGTATAGACAAAACCACCGGCAGGTATCAGGAACTCCTTAAGGAAAAGAACGTGTGGATGGGAGATGAACTGGGGATCGGCCTCAGTTACAGGAAGGGAGACGACCTACTCATTGAATTCGACTACACCCGTACGGACTGGAGCCGTTCAGGCTTTGACGGCGTTGCCGGATTCTCAAACAGCGGAGACGCTCCGTTTGCATCTTCAGTTGGCCAGTCTTTCCGCCTTGGAGCGGAAATAACCCCCAACAGAAACGACATCCGTTATTTCCTGAAACGCTGCACATACCGCGCAGGAGCATACTATGACAGTTCGTATTATACCGTAGGCGGAGCGCACGTGGATGCCGTTGGAATCACCATAGGAATGACCATTCCGGTGTTCCGCTGGTACAACGGATTATCAATTGGTCTGGATTTTGGAAGAAGAGGACTCCAGACCTCCCAGGTAAAGGAAACCTACTTTGGTTTCAACGTGGGAATGAACGTATTTGACATTTGGTTCAAGAAGCCGCATTACGAATAAAAAGTTGACAAAAACAAAAAAACAGGATACTATGAAAAGATTAGCTATCATCACCGCTTCCCTCCTGACCGTTTTCTCAGGATGGAACCTGAGCGCCCAGACCTCTAAGTACGGTCACGGCGAGGACAGCCTGAACTGCCTCAAGTACCTTTCGTTCTACACCGAGCGTTTCAAGAAGGACGAAAAAGACCCTATGGCCCTTTCCAACTGGCGTCAGGCCTACAAGTACTGCCCTGCTACCGCTTCTGAGAACATCTTTGTGAACGGTACCAAGATGATGACAAACCTGTATCGCAGCACCAAGAACGCCAAGGAGCGCGCTGCAATCGCAGACACCATCCTTATGCTTCAGGACCAGCGTCTTGCCGCTTATCCCAAGAAGAAGACCACCATCCTCAACAATAAGGGTCAGTACATCATCAACTACAAGAGCGCAGACGTACAGTATATGTACGACAACCTCTCCGGCATTATGAATGAACTGGGCAAGGACACCAAGAGCAACATCCTCAGCGCCCTTATGCAGTCTGCAGTGGCCCAGTACAGGGAGGAGAAATTATCGGCCGATGAAATAATCGCCCTCTATGAGAACGTGAGCGGCATCATCGACGAGGCTCAGCCCCGCAACGAGAAAGAGACCGCATCCCTCGCCGAGGACAAGGAGAAGATAGAGTCCATCTTCGCGGCCAGCAAGGTTGCTTCCTGCGAGAACCTCATCGCCATCTTCAGCCCCCGCTTCGAGGCCGATCCCGAGAACCTTGCCCTTGTGACCAAGATAGTCCAACTTATGAACGGCGCCGACGACTGCGCTTCCAATGACCTCTATCTGAAGGCCGCAACCGCAAAGTACAAACTGGATCCTTCACACGGCAGCGCCTTCGGTCTGTACCGCCTCAATGCCGCCCGCGGCAATGTGGCCGATGCCGGCAAGTACCTCCAGGAGGCTATCGACTCCCCTGAGTCCGATGAAGCCACCGACGCCCAGTACTTCTACGAGATGGCAACTTTCTGCTACAAGAACGGTATGCGCGCAAAGGCTTACGATGCAGCCCGCAAGGCAGTTGACCTTGACTACGGCTATGCCGGTAAGGCCTATATGATTATGGGTAACCTCTGGTCATCGGCCTCCTGCGACGACGTTGTGAACAAGTACGCCCGCTACTGGGCAGCAACGGACTGCTACCAGAAGGCCCGCAGCGCAGACGCATCCCTTGCCGACGACGCTTCCGCTTCCATCTCTGCAGTGGCGCGTTACTACCCCGAGGCCGCCGAGGCATTTATGTACGACCTAACAAAGGGACAGTCCTACACCGTCAGTTGCGGCGGTATGGTGGCAACCACAACCGTACGCGTGCAGTAAGCAGTGAGAGTACCCCGCATATTTAACGCGATTGCAAGCACCCTGGTGCTTGCTTTCGTCGTTTATTCGTGCAGGAGCAACCTGGCCGAAGCCCAGAAACTTGACCTTTCCGTAACACCCATCCAGGTGGTGGATACCATGCTTCTTATAAACTCCGACAACGGCCGCCTCAAAATGAGGGTAGAGGCCCTCAGGATGGAGGTTTATGAGTACGACACCCTGTCCTACAACTACTTCCCGCTGGGAATAAACGTATTCGGATACAATGAGGACGACGGACTCCTTGAGACCACGATCGTGGCCGATGAAGCCCGACACAACAAATATGCCCACGGCGGAGACGATATATGGTCGGCCTACGGAAACGTTGTGGTCAAGAACATCCTGAAGCGCGAAAAGATTGAGACAGACACGCTTTACTGGGATGCAAAGAACAAGGAAATATGGACGGACTGCTATGTGAGGCTGTCTTCTCCGGACGGAGTGATGCAGGGTTACGGGATGCGCTCTGACGAAATGGCGCGCAACTCAATCCTCCTCCATCCCTTCGACAATACGTTCTTCGTAAACTCGGATTCCACTAAGGTTGTGATAGATACGCTCAATTTTATCGGCCCCTTTCAAAAAAAATAGTGGTATTTCCGCAGAAAAATGCTATCTTTGCAGCCCTTATACTGATAATAATTAAAAAAACACATAAAAATGGCAGCACTTGAGACCATTAGAACTAAGTTTGGCATTGGAGCATCGCTCATCATTGCCTTCGGTCTTTTACTCTTCCTTGTGAATCCGTCCGATATTATCCAGACCATCCAGTCTGCATCCACAAAGTATGATGTCGGCAAGATTAACGGCAAACGCATCACCTACACTGACTTCGAGCAGGAGGTGAAACAGAACGGCCAGGTAATGGAAATGCTCTCCGGCCAGTCCGCTTCCAGCGAGCAGGCCCAGAAGCAGGTCCGTGAAATGACCTGGCAGCAGCTTGTAGAGCGTTATCAGGTTATCCCCACCATCCAGAGCGCAGGTATCCGCGTAGGACAGCAGGAGGAAATCGATATGTTTGTAGGTGACAACCTCTCTCCTATCGTAGCTTCTTCCGGTATCTTTATGGATGAGAACGGCGAGTTCTCACCCGCACGCGTCCGTGATTTTATGGAGCAGACTTCAGACGACTACAACGGTCTTCTGGTCCGCAACTACATCCAGAACGCAGTCCGCACAAACCGCTTCTCTGAGAAGTACAACGCCCTTTTCCTTGGCTCTTCCTATATGAACAGCCTGGAGGTAAAGAACGCTGTGGCAGAGGGTAACACCGCCGCTACCGTGAGCTTTGTGATGGAGCCCAATACTTACTTTCCCAAGGATTCCTCCATCGTCATCTCAGACTCTGAGGTAAAGGCTTTCTACAAGGAGCACAAGGAGAATTACAAGCGCAAGGCTGCCCGTGACATCGAATACGCAGTGTTCGAGGTTACCCCTTCCGCAACGGATATCGCAGCCCAGAACGAGGAATTCGTAAAACTCTACGACGAATTCGCCTCCACTGAGTCAATGCGCGCTTTCCTTCAGCGTAATTCAGACCGCCAGTTTGAAGACCGCTGGTACAAGGACGGTGAACTCCGCAGCGTAAACCGTGACGTGGACGCCTTTGTAAGCGCCAATAAGAGCGGTGTTTCCCCCGTTTACCAGAGCGGCAGCAGTTTCTATGCAGCCCGCATTATGGAAACCGGCAACGTTCCTGATTCCGTGTATGTACGCCACATTATGTTCCAGGGCGCAGATGCACGTCATCTGGCCGACAGCCTCCTTCCTCTGGTGAACAAGAACAACTTCTCCACTATGGCCACCCTTTATTCCGCAGATAAGGGCAATGCCTATGACGGAGAGCAGGGTAACCTTGGCTGGATGACCCAGAACGCCGTTATTCCCGGCTTCGAGCCCGTCCTCAGCGCCGCTATCGGCAAGCCTATGATCCTGAGCACCCAGTATGGCGTTCATATCGTAGAGGCCGTTAAGGCTACCAAGCCCGTTGCCAAGAAGAAGGTTGCCGTATTTGAGAAGGCCACCCTTCCCAGCAAGGAAACCTATGCAGCGGTTTACAACAAGGCTAACATCCTTGCAGTACGCGCCGCCGGCAAGTATGCCGGATACAAGGCCGCCTGCGATTCAACCGGCACCTATTCCCGCGCTATGACCATCAACGAGGGAACGGACACCTACGGTTCCATCGACCACGCAAAGGAAATCACCCGCTGGGCATTTGACAACAAGCCCGGTAAGGCTTCCGGCATCATCACCGTAGACAACAACTACTTCTTTGTGGTTGGCATCAAGGATGCTCACAAGGAGGGTTACGCCCCCATCGCAGAGGTTGCAGAGCCCATCCGCAACGAACTCTACCGTGAGAAGTGCTCCGCAAAGCGTGCAGAGGAAGTGGGTGCCAAGATTGCAGGCCTCACCTCTCTGGATGCCATTGCAGAGGTTCTTGGAGCAACCGTTTCCACCCTCTCAGACGTAACCTTCTCCACCAATTCCGCTCCTACCACTGAGCCCGCATTCGTGGGTGCCGTGGCAGCCGCCAAGGAAGGTGAGATCACAGGCCCCGTCGCTGGCGTTATGGGAACCTATGTGCTTCAGGTAAACGGCCGTGAAACCGCTTCCTTCTTCACAGAGGAAGATGCAAAGGCCGCCCAGTCCCGCATTGAATCCTATCACAGCCAGATGCTTCTGCCCCTTATGGCAGAAAAGGGCGTGGAAGACAACCGTGCAAGATTTTATTAGTAGTCTATGTCACTTAAATGTGGAATAGTAGGCTTGCCCAACGTGGGCAAGTCTACTCTTTTTAATTGCGTCAGTTCCTCCAAGGCCCAGAGCGCAAACTATCCTTTCTGCACCATAGATCCCAATGTGGGCTCCACAAACGTGCCGGATAAACGCCTTGAGGTCCTTACGGAGATCTGTAACCCCAAACGCACCGTTCCCGCAACCGTGGAGATTGTGGACATCGCAGGCCTTGTGAAGGGCGCTTCCAAGGGTGAGGGCCTTGGCAACCAGTTCCTTGCCAATATCCGTGAAACTGATGCCATCCTTCACGTTCTCCGTTGCTTTGACGACGGAAATATAGCCCACGTGGACGGTTCCGTAGACCCTGTGCGTGACAAGGAAGTAGTGGATACGGAACTCCAGATAAAGGACCTTGAAACCGTGGAGAACCGCATCAAGAAGGTTGAGAAGATGGCAACAACTGGCGGCGACAAAGAGGCCAAGAAACTCCTGGGGCTGCTCCTTAGGTACCGTGAGGCTCTTCTGAAGGGCCTTTCCTGCCGCACAGTTGCGCTTGAGAACGCAGAGGAGGAGCAGATGTCCCACGACCTCTTCCTAATCACCAATAAGCCGGTTATGTACGTCTGCAACGTTGACGAGGCATCGGCCGTATCCGGAAACGCTTACGTTGACGCTGTGCGCGCCGCCGTGGCTTCGGAGAATGCGGAGGTCCTTGTGATTGCCGCCAAGACAGAGGCGGAAATTGCAGAGATTGAAGAGTACGAGGACCGCCAGATGTTCCTGGAGGAACTGGGCCTTGAAGAATCAGGCGTTGTACGCCTTATCCAGGGAGCCTACAAACTTCTTGGCCTGAGGACCTTCTTTACCGCCGGGGCCGATGAATGCCGCGCCTGGACTATCAAGGCCGGCGACAAGGCTCCCCGTGCCGCAGGTGTCATCCACACTGACTTTGAACGCGGCTTCATCCGCGCAGAGGTTATCAAGTACGAGGACTTCGTGCAGTACCGCACAGAGGCTGCCGTACGTGCTGCCGGTAAAATGGGCATCGAGGGAAAGGACTACGTTGTCCAGGACGGTGACATAATGCACTTCCTGTTCAACGTATAATCTTTAGCCAGATGGGGCAGTGGTCCGAAACGCCTCCAAGGTATCTTGGACCGGAATAAGTCCGCAGGGGCTTTGTTCCCGTAGCGGCCTTGTCCTGAGTTTGCAGAAATGGGATATCGAGGATCTCCATTTCTGCATTTTTTATAGGTTCAGAAACAAAGAACATATCTATAAGTTCCCATTTTCCGGCAAATTTTATGGTTCCGTGGCCCTTTTTATGGAACGGCTCCGCCTTGTTCCACAGGGTTGGTTCCACAATGTGATAAACCGGGTTTCCTGGGGTGTCGTTGAAATCTCCCATCGCTATAATCTTCTGCACGCCAAGCGTTTGCAGGGAATCGGCCAGTTGCCTTAAACGTTCCACGGCAATGTTCCTCCGTGCCTCCGATGCCGCCGCTCCGCCGAATTTTGACGGGTGGTGATTCACAAGGAAGGCTACAGTGTCTCCGTTTTGGCCGATAAAAGTAGCAACCAGGATATCTCTGGTGGCCATAATGGTGGAATCGGCATTATAAAGATGCGCAGGGTGCGCGTCCAGCGGCTTAAGGCCACGGTAAAGCAGCGCAACATCAATCCCTCGGCGGTCCGGAGAGTCAAAGTGGATGATCCTGTAATCCAGTTTTCTGAGGACCGTTGCCTGGATCAGCCTTCTTAGAACAAACGCGTTTTCAATTTCAGCAAGACCTATTACATCCGGCACCGCTCCCTCCCGGGCCGATGCCCAGAGGATCCCCTTAGCCACGGCATTACACTTGGCGTAGAAGCGTTTCTTGGTCCAGTGGCGGGAACCGCGAGGGGAGAAATCGGCGTCAGAGACGCTTGTGGAGTCGTTTCTGTAATCAAAGAAGTTCTCAAGGTTCCAGAACATTACATTAAGGGTGTCTGACTGGCCTGCAAGGAGGATAAGTGCAATAAATAATGTTTTCATGGTGCAAAGGTAAAACAAAGAAGCGGTACGGGTGGAGGTTAAGTTGTTGATAATTAGCTTGTTACACGGGTTTCTACCAGGATTTTTTCTAGGAGAAACTTCTGTAACTAATTGATACAGTAATAATTAGGCTCCACCGGCAGGGGAGAACAATATGGGTGGAGGGAAAGGAAAAAATGATTATATTTGTATGATACAAGACTAAACACTAAAACTTACAATATGAAATCCAGAATTCAGGAAAAATTCAAGGCTCTCTTTGGTGAAGAGGGTGTTCTTTATGCATCGGCCGGCCGAATCAACCTCATTGGTGAACACACGGACTACAACGGCGGTTATGTGTTCCCCGGCGCCATCAACTTTGGCATTATGGCGGCAATCAAGCCCAACGGAACAGACAAGGTGAAGGTCTACTCCCTTGACTTTGACCAGATGTCTGAGTTCGGCCTCAGGGAAGAGGACAAACCCAAAGAAGGATGGGCCTGCTACGTGTTTGGCGTATGTCGTGAGACCATCAAGCGCGGCGGCAAGGTGGAAGGCTTCAACGCGGTTTTTGCCGGAGACGTTCCGCTTGGCGCCGGCCTCAGTTCATCGGCCGCCCTTGAAAGCACCTTTGCATATGCCCTCAACGATATCTGGGACAACAAGATAGAGAAATTTGAACTGGCAAAGATAGGTCAGAGCACGGAGCACAATTACTGCGGCGTGAAGTGTGGCATTATGGACCAGTTCGCTTCCATTTTCGGCAAGGAAGGCGCCCTTATCCGTCTCAACTGCAAAACAGGTGAGTACAAGTACTTCCCGTTCCACCCCAAGGGCTACAAACTGGTTCTCATTGACTCCTGCGTAAAGCACGAACTAGCCTCCAGCGCCTACAACAAGCGCCGTGAGAGTTGCGAAAAAGCCGCAGCGGAGATTAAGAAACTGCACCCTGAGGTAGATTTCCTCTCGGATGCAAAGCGTCTTTGGCTGGATGAGGTCCGCGACAAGATCTCTCAGGAAGATTTCCTCCGCGCAGAATACGTGATCGGAGAGGTCCAGAGGGTCCTTGACGTCTGCGACGCCCTCGAGAGGGATGACTACGAGACCGTGGGCGAGATGATGTACCAGACTCACTTCGGCCTCAGCAGACTCTATGAGGTATCCTGCGAAGAACTTGACTTCCTCAACAAACTTGCCCGCAAGATGGATGTCACCGGTTCCCGCGTTATGGGCGGCGGCTTCGGCGGCTGCACCATCAACCTGGTGAAGGAAGAACTCTACGACGCCTTTATCGGCGCGGCAAAGGAGCAGTTCACCGCAAAGTTCGGCCACGCTCCCAAGATCTACGACGTAGTTATTTCAGATGGCGCTCGCAAACTGCAGTAACTGCGGAAAGAGCACGGAGGTATCCATCCCCCGCAGCATCAACACCGCCCTTGACCCGGAACTCAAAAGCCGGGTCAGGGACGGTTCTCTTTTTATCTGGGAGTGCCCGTACTGCGGAAGGCGCAGCGTGGCGGTATCCGAAACCCTTTACCACGACCCTTCGTCAAAACTTATGCTGTGGCTTCTCCCCGGCACGGCAGAGCCCTCGGAGGCGGCCCAGGAGGCCGTAAAAGGGCTTGAAGGGTATACTCTCCGCATAGTCCGGGAGGTAGGGGAACTCATAGAAAAGATAAATATTGCCGATGCCGGCCTGGAAGACACTACCATAGAAATGTGCAAGTGGGTGACCAGGAGGGAGTTATCGGCCAAAAATCCCGCGGCGGCCGATGCCCGCCTCAAATTCCTTCGCACGGAAGGCGCGGACCACGACCTTGTGTTTGCATTCCCGCTGGAAGGGAACATGCAACTTGTGAACGTGGGTTTCAACGTGTATGAAGATGCCCGCGGCATCATCTCCCGAAACCCTGCCGTAAAGCCTTCAGAGGGCTTTTCCGAGGTTAACGGGGAATGGCTTGAAAGATTCTTCCGCTAGGAGGCCGATGAAGCGACAACTCCTCATACTTGCGCTTCTTTTATGGGCGGTTGTTCCTGCCCGCGCTCAGTTTGTGCTAACCGGCGACGACCCAGGTTATCTTCGCTGGTACTCCATAGAAACGCCTTACTATAAGATAATCTATCCGGAAGGGGCCGATTCCCTTGCCGTCAATTACGGCACCCTTCTGGAAAAATTCCGCCCGGCAATAGGCCTCAGCCTTGGTTTTGTGCCGGGAGAAGGGCAGTGGAGGATGCCGGTGGTGCTCCATACCCATAACCCCGCGTCCAACGGATCCGTGGCCTGGGCGCCAAAGAGGATGGACCTTTTTACGATGCCGGAGCCTTATGGGTCAGACCCAACGCCCTGGGACCTCCAACTGGTGGCCCACGAGCCCCGTCATCAGGCCCAGTTGGAACTTGACCGCCACGGTTTTGTGAGGTTCTTCTCATATGTGGTGGGCCAGGTGTGGGACCCCGCCGTGTTCCAGATGTATCTTGCCCGCTGCCTTGCGGAGGGGGACGCCGTAACGGTGGAAACCGGCCTTACTGCGGGCTCCAGGGCACGTACTGCAGATTTTCTCAACTATTACCAGGTGGCGCTTGACGCCGGGGACTACCGCAGTTGGTACCGCTGGCGCTATGGTTCATACAAGACTTTTACCCCGGACCTTTATAAACTTGGATATATAACCGTGGCGGGCTCCAGGGCCCTTTATCAGGACCCTCTGATCCTTTCAAACGCACTTGACAAGAGCCGTAAGAACCGCTTTATGCTGGGAACGCTTAACCTCCAGAAGGTAATTGAGGACCGCAGCGGACTCAAGTTCAAGAAGGCTTTTCCCAAGATTCTGGATTATTTCAATGAAACCTGGCAGGAAAGCGCCGCTGAGAGGGCTCCGTTCACGCCTTCCCGTCAGGTATCGGCCCCGGAAGAATTCCCGGTGAATTACAGTTCCCCGGCAGAACTTGACGGCCACGTCTATCTCAAGCGTTCCGGGTATCTCCGCCCTACGGAACTTGGAGAATGGACGGAGGGTAATTTCCAGAGTATAAGGCCTTTTGCGGCAAGTACGTCTTCCTTGTATACAGACGCCGTAAACGGCCGCCTGTATTGGTCCGAAACCATCTATCACCCCCGCTGGACACTGGACGGAAAGTCAATTATTCGGTATTTTACGTCCTCTACGGGTAAGGTGACGGACCTTACTTCTGAGGGCCGCTTATTCAATCCTTCGCCATCCCCGGACGGCACAAGGGTGGCCGTGGTTGAATATCCGCTTGTCGGCGGCTCATCCGTAGAGATTCTGGATGCCGATGACGGACATCTTGTCCGCCGGTACTTTTCTCCGGACGGAATCCAGGCGTCGGAGGTTGCGTGGGTTGACGAAACCATCTATGTGTCAGGCGTTTCCGAAGGAGGGTACGGCATTTATATAATAGGCCCTGACGGAAGTTGGAGCGCGGAACTTGAGCCATCAATCCAGAAACTCGTGAACTTTGGCGCAGAAGGCACCTGCCTCCAGTGGGTGTCAGACCTTGACGGGGCAAACGCCCTTTACAGTTATGATCCCGCCACAAAGGAACTCACCCAACTCACCTCCACGCGTTTTGGCTCCACGGACTTCTGCTTTGCTGGGGATACGCTCTACAGCATATCGCAAACGCTTGAGGGTCAGATGCTTTTCTCTACGCCCGCAGATTCCCTGCTGTCCCGTAAGGCCGATTTCTCCAATGAGCACGTCTACCCCATAGAGGACCGAATCACCCGCCAGGAGAATTCGTTCAGGAAACCCGTGGTGGAGAAGGTGGAGATATCGGCCCCAAAAAGATACAGGAAACTGCCTCACCTTATGCGTTTCCACTCCTGGGCGCCCATCTTCTTTGACTATGACGACGTAGATTCCTTCTCTATGGACTATGTCTGGAGTCCGGCGGCTCCCGGCCTTACCGGATATTTCCAGAATACGCTTGGAACTATGTCCGGAATGGTGGGTATGGCCGTGCGCCCGGATCCCTACAAGACAGAGACCTGGCGGCCATCTCTTCACGCAAAGTTCAAATACTCAGGTCTTTATCCCGTGATTGAAGGCAATTTTGACTTTGGGGACTCTATGGCCGATATAGTGGTGAAGGCCAGGATGAGAGACGGGGATGAGATTTCCTATGCCCTTGCCGACGGAACCCGCGACAACCTGCAGGTAAGCGGCAGCCTGAAGGCGTATATTCCCCTTGGCTTTGCAAAGGGCGGCATATCCTGGGGCTTTATCCCGCAGGTGAGTTACGGCATCTCCAACAGCCTGTTCGATAACGCCACCCGCGGCCTCACAATAACGGAAAAAGACCCTCAGACACACGAGATAAAGGCCTATGAATGGGACGAGGGCCACATTCCGGCTTATGTCCCCATGCAGAGGCTGGGGATATCGGCCCGTACATATCTGATGCGGTCCAGGGCGCGCTCGCAGGTATATCCCCGCTGGGGCATTGGCCTGGAGGCCGGATTCAACTTCCGCCCCGCAATGACAGGGACCTTCATTCCCAACGCCTACGTTTATGCCTACGGATATCTTCCCGGCATCTGGCGCACTCAGGGGCTAAGGCTCACGGGAACCTTCCAGCACAGGATAAATGTAAGCGACGACGTTTTCACGCTTGGAGAACTCACGGCAAACACGCTTCCAAAGGGCTTTTCATCGGCCGCGCACCTCGGGGCCGGGCGCCTATATCCCTGGCAACTTAATGCATCGGCCTCCTACGCCGTCCCTGTGTACGTTGGAGAAATTGCCCTGCCGCCAATCCTCTATATCAAAAACTTCCTCGTCATCCCCAATTTTGACTTCACTCTCCTTCCAGGAAATGACAACCTGTGGAGCGTGGGGGCCGATATTACGGCGGAAATGGGTAAATTCATCATTCCCTTCGACTGCTCCCTTGGCGTTTCCGTCTCTTACCTTGGCGGCAGCGCATTTGAAGCCGTGGGCCAGCGTGACCGCTGGTCCGTGGGGCTCATTATGAGTTACGATTTCTAGCCCAGAAGGATTGTCAGGAATATTCCCAGGATGCCGATGGGGGCAAGATAGCGGATAAGGAAGTACACCACGTTAAATAGCGCGCGGTTACGGGTGCCGCCGTTGGTCAGTTCGTCGCGGACATCGGCCTTGGACATTTTCCAGCCCACGAACATAGCAAACAGAAGGCCGCCAAACGGCATAAGCCAGTCTGAGCAGAGGTGGTCAAGGAAGTCAAAGACGCCGCTGGAGAGCGAGCACGCAACGCCAATTGCCCACACAAGGGCTCCAAGGCCGATAGTTGCCTTGGTCCTGCTCGCGCCCTTTTCCTCCACAAGATACGCTACGCCAACTTCAAGAAGGGAAATAGACGATGTAAGCGCCGCTACAAGCACGGAAAGGAAGAAGAGGATGGAAATTACCGCGCCAACCCAGGGAGTCATCTGGGAGAAGATGTAAGGCAGCGTGTCAAAGAGAAGGCCGGGGCCCTGGCCGGGCTGAATTCCTGCCGCAAACACCGCCGGCATCACTGCAAAACCTGCAAGTAGGGCAAACAGAAGGTCAAAAAAGGCCGTTCCGCCCGCCGAGACCATCAGATTCTCGTCTTTAGATACGTAAGAGGCATAAGTAAGGATGGTTCCTACGCCAAGTGACATTGAGAAGAACGCCTGGCCCATTGCAGAGGTTATGGCGGACGGTGTAATCTTTGAGAAATCAGGCTTTATAAGGTACTCAACGCCCTTTCCAGCGCCTGGAAGCGTAAGGCCGAATACCACTATTATAATAATAAGGATAAAGAGAAGCGGCATTGTGATCTTTGTAAACCGCTCAATCCCCTTCTTTACGCCAAGCAGAATTACGATGGCCGTTCCCACCATAAACGCCGTATGCATAAAAATGGGCTCCCAGGTAGAAGAGAGGAGGCTTTCAAAAACTCCGGTGGAGTCCTGCGTAAAACGCAGCGTGCAGGCTTTCAGGAGATAATCCACTGACCAGCCGCCCACAACGCTGTAGAAACTCAGCAGAAGAACCGGAGTAATTACCGTCACCAGCCCGGCCCAGCGGTAATTGCTTCCGGGGGCAAGTTTACGCATTGCCCCGAAGGTGCTGCTTCCGCTGCGCCTGCCAATGACGCATTCCGACAGGAAAACGGGAATGGCCAGCAGTGCGCACGCCATAATGTACACCAGAATAAAGGCGGCGCCTCCGTTCTGACCAATCAGATAGGGAAATCTCCAGATATTGCCAAGGCCGATGGCCGATCCCGCCATAGCCAGCACTACCGCCAACCTGCCGGTAAATTGTTCTCTCTTCTTCATAACCGATTGCAAAGATATTGATTTATTTTGTAAATTTGTAATCTATGCAACAGTATCTAGACCTACTCCGCCACATAAGGGAAAACGGCGTAATGAAGGAGGACCGCACCGGCACCGGAACGCAGAGCGTGTTCGGGTATCAGATGCGTTTCAACCTGGCCGACGGCTTTCCGCTTCTTACCACCAAGAATGGGCTTGTCCCAACGGTAAGGCAATCGACCAATTATCAGAGGTAATCAACCTGATACAACACAATCCCAACTCCAGAAGAATGCTGGTAACCGCCTGGAATCCCGCAGAAGTGGACCAAATGGCCCTTCCTCCGTGCCACTGCCTGTTCCAGTTCTATGTGGCAAATGGTAAACTCTCCTGCCAACTGTACCAGAGAAGCGCAGACGTCTTCCTTGGCGTCCCTTTCAACATTGCTTCTTACGCTCTCCTCACTATGATGATAGCCCAGGTTTGCGGCCTGGAGTCCGGAGAGTTTATCCATACAACAGGAGACACGCATATCTACAAGAACCACTTTGACCAGGTGGCCCTGCAACTCTCCAGGGAGCCTCGCAAACTTCCTACAATGAAACTTAACCCTGTGAAGTCCATCTTTGACTTCAAGTATGAAGATTTCACCCTTGAAGGCTATGACCCCTGGCCCGCAATCAAAGCACCTGTCGCTGTCTAATATGAAAAAATGTCTTATCGTTGCCATAGCAGACAACTATGGCATAGGCGTAAAGAACCAGTTGCCCTGGCACATATCGGAAGACCTCCAGTACTTCAAGAACACTACCCGCGGTTATCCCGTGATTATGGGCCGCAGCACGTATTTTTCCATCGGCCGTCCTCTTCCCGGCCGCAAGAACATAGTGCTTAACCTAGGCGGAGACCCTATCCCTGAGGTAACCTGCGTGTATTCCTTTGAAGAGGCTTACCGTGAGGCGGAGGCTGCTGGGAAGGACAAATGCTTTATTATTGGCGGCGCTTCCGTCTACAAGATGGCTATGCCGGAGATGGATCTCCTCTATATCACTCACGTGCATACGGAGGTAAAGGACGCCGATGTATTTTTCCCCGTCATCAGCCCCGATGTATGGGAGAGGGAAAGCACTTCTGAAACGCATACGGACCCTGAGACCGGCTTCAAGTTTGAATTTGCAGTTTACCACAAGAAAATGAATATCACTAAAGAACTTTGGGGTAAAACCCCGGAGGGTAAGGAAATCTTCCGTTACACCCTCAAAAACGCCTCTGGTGCATCTGTACAACTGTCCAGCCTTGGTGCAGCCATCACTTCAATTATGGTTCCGGACAAAGCCGGCAAACTTGGAGAGGTGGTGCTTGGCTATGCCAACGCAATGGATTATATGGCCGACGGCCCCTGCGCCGGAAAGATTCCCGGCCGTTATGCCAACCGCATTGCAAAGGGCAAGTTCACCCTTGACGGCGTGGAGTACACTCTTCCTGTAAATAATGGCCCCAACCACCTTCACGGCGGCCCCAAGGGCTTCCAGAACCAGGTTTGGGAAAGCCGCGTGGTGGATAACGCCGTAGAGTTCATGTATTTTGCAGAGGACGGTGAGGCCGGTTTCCCCGGCAACCTCAAGGTTATTGCCCACTACACCTGGGGAGAGGATAATTCCCTGAAACTTGTCCTCACGGCAGAAACTGATAAGCCCACGGTGGTAAACCTTACCAACCACGTATATTTCAACCTTGACGGGGATGGTTCCGTTCTGGACCATAAACTTGAACTGAATGCCTCCCAGTGGCTTCCTACGGATAGTACCCTTATCCCGCTTGGTGAACCCGAGGACGTTGCCGGAACCCCTATGGACTTTGTTGAGGCAAAGAGAATCGGCCAGGATATTAATGCCGATTTCCCCGCACTCAAATATGGCAAGGGCTACGACAACTGCTATCTTATTGACGGAGCAATGCCCGGCCAGTTAACCACCGCCGCGGAACTCTGGGGTGCAAAGAGCGGCCGCCATCTGGAGGTTCTCACCACCCAGCCCGCCGTGCAGATATATACCGGAAACTGGCTAAATGGCTGCCCCAAGGGCCGTCTGGGCCAGGAATACCACGACTACGACGCCGTTGCAATTGAGTGCCAGCACTGCCCGGATTCCCCCAACCAACCCGGTTTCCCCTCAACCGTTCTCCGTCCCGGCGAGGTCCTGGAAGAGGCAATTATCTGGGCGTTTGACTAGCCTCCACCGGTCCCATTTTCCGAAACTTAAACAGCACCACCCCTGCCTACAGTGCCTTCTGAGCGGGGGTGGTGTCGTTTACCACACTTCCGCTGCAGGGGGTAAACGACAAAATGTGCCCCACACGGCAAAAAGTGCTGTTTAACTTTCGGATGTTAACTAAAAGGGCCGCTAGATCCCCAGTTCCTCTTTCATTGCCCTCAGAAGGTCAAAGGCCTGGAGCGGGGTAAGGTTGTTGAGGTCTACTGAATTGAGACGGTCACGGAGGGACTCCAGAAGGGGATCGTCAAGTTGGAACATAGAAAGTTGGATGGAGCCGTCTTTCTCTACGCGGCCTTCCTTCACGTTATGGGGCTTCACGGGCGTGAGTGCCCCTATCTTTTCCAGAGCCTGGCTGTTCTCCAAGGCCTTCAGGGTGCGTTCCGCGCTTTCCAGGACCTGCTGTGGCATACCGGCCATACGGGCAACGTGGATACCGAAACTATGGGCCGTGCCGCCTTCACGGAGTTTGCGGAGGAAGATGACCTCCTTACCCACCTCCTTCACAGCCACGTGGAAGTTCTTCACGCGAGGGAAAATGCCTTCCAGGTCATTGAGTTCGTGATAATGGGTTGCAAATAGCGTCTTTGCACCCTTGCCGTATTCATGGATAAATTCCACAATACCGCGGGCTATGGACATACCGTCGTAGGTAGATGTTCCACGGCCAATCTCATCCAGAAGTACCAGTGACCTGGCGCTAAGGTTATTGAGGATCATTGCCGTTTCCAGCATCTCCACCATGAAGGTGGATTCTCCGCGGGAAATGTTGTCTGAAGCGCCTACACGCGTGAAAATCTTGTCGAAATACCCTATATGAGCCTCGGCCGCCGGAACAAACGAGCCGCACTGGGCCATAAGCACAATAAGGGCGGTTTGACGCAGCAGGGCACTCTTACCTGCCATATTTGGACCGGTGAGGATAATAATCTGCTGCTCCGTGGAGTCCAGATATACGTCATTAGGAACGTACTCTTCCCCGGCGGGCATAAGGGTTTCTATCACGGGATGACGGCCCTGACGTATGTCCAGCACCTTGGAGTCGTTCATTTCCGGGCGGCAGTAATGCATCTGGACAGCCTGCTCAGCAAACCCTGCCAGTACATCCAGTTTTGCAAGGATGCGGCTGTTGGTCTGGATGTCCGGGATGAAGGACTGAATCTGGAGAATGAGTTTTGTGAAGAGAGTCTGCTCTATTGCCAGGATCTTGTCCTCCGCCGTAAGAATCTTTTCCTCGTATTCCTTGAGCTCCTCCGTTATATAGCGCTCCGCGTTTACCAGAGTCTGCTTACGGATCCACTCCGGCGGAACCTGGTCCTTGTAGGCGTTACGCACCTCAATATAATAGCCAAAAACATTGTTGTAGGCTATTTTAAGGCTGCTTATGCCGGTTCTTTCCGCTTCCCGCTGCTGCATCTGGAGAAGGTAATCCTTGCCCCCCGCGCTGAGGCTGCGGAGTTCGTCAAGGTCTGCGTCCACCCCCGTGCCGATAACCGGCCCCTTTCCAATCTGGATTGCCGGTTCCGGAGCCATCACGCGCTGGATTTCCTTCACAAGGGAGGCGCAGTTCTTCATTCCCTTGAGGAGTTTTGTGAGGGCCTCCGGACCATCTGCCAGTCTTTCCCTTATGGGGGCCGATAAAGCCAGCGCCCTTCCAAGTTGCATCACCTCGCGGGGCATAGCCTTGCCGGAAGCGATGCGGCCAAGGATGCGCTCAATGTCTCCAAGTTTTCCAAGGTCCTCCTGCGTGGCTTCCAACAGTTCCGGAGCGCCCACAAAGTGTTCCACAATATCATAACGGGCGTTAAGTTCCTTCAGGTCCATTATTGGCATTGCCAGCCAGTTCCTGAGCATACGTGCGCCCATCGGCGTGGAACACTTATCAAGAGGTTCCACAAGCGGCACTCCTGCCGCTCCTGAGGCACTCTGGAACACTTCCAGGTTCCTTAGAGTGAACTTATCCATCCACACAAACCGGGCTTCGTCAATCCTGCCTATTGAGCAGATATTCTTAAGCCCCGTATGCTGGGTTTGCTCCAGATAAACAAGCAAGGCACCGGCGCTGCAAACGCCAAGCGGATACGGATCAATGGCAAAACCTTTGAGGCTTTCTACCCCAAGTTGTCTCTTGAGTCGTTCCACGGCGGCGTCATATACAAATGCCCACTCGTCAATGGATGTGGTGTAATAATCTCCAAACCTGTCTTTGAGGCCTTTCTCGTACCCCCTCTGGACCACAAGTTCACGCGGTTTCATAGAACCAAGGAGGGTTCCAATGTAATCCAGCGTTCCCTGCGCCACCTGGAACTGACCGGTGGAAACATCCAGGAATGCGGCACCGCACAGGTGCTTTTCAATTGTAAGGCCACACAGGAAGTTGTTTTCCTTCACGTCCAGCATATTCTCCCCGAAGGAGATACCGGGCGTTACAATCTCCGTAATGCCGCGCTTTACAAGTTTTTTGGCAAATTTAGGGTCCTCAAGTTGGTCACAGACGGCCACTTTGTAGCCTGCCCGAACCAGTTTTGTGAGATAGTTCTCAAGGGCGTGGTGAGGGAAACCGGCCATAGCAACCGGACCTTTTTCCCCATTGGATTTCTTGGTCTGAACAAGCCCCAGGACCTTTACGGCAGTGATTGCATCGTCTGAATAGCATTCAAAAAAGTCTCCCACCCTGTAT
>ONOQ01000018.1 GCA_900319485.1 uncultured Bacteroidales bacterium
CCGCGCCCTGCTTCAGCCTATGCTCCTCAAGAAGTTCGGCAGGATTATCAACGTGGCATCCCTCAGTGGCCTCAAGGGCCTGCCGGGCCAAACCAACTACTCTGCAGCAAAGGGCGGTATGATTGCCGCCACAAAGGCCCTGGCGCAGGAAGTTGCGCGTAAGAAAGTTACCGTGAACTGCGTGGCGCCCGGATTCATCCGCACGGATATGGTGGAAGGGCTGGATGAGGCCGCCCTCAAAAAGGACATTCCTGCAGCACGCTTTGGAGAACCGGAGGAAGTTGCCGCGCTGGTTGGCTTCCTCGCATCGGCCGATGCCGGCTACATCAACGGAGAAACCATCTCCATCAACGGCGGACTCTACACTTAATTGTTTCGCTTATCCCCAAGCACGGCGTGAAATGAGTTTTGGGCCGATTTTTATTGTGGCCGCGTGCTGGAGCATCCGTTGAAGACCGGAATTGCGGGTTTCCGGTCCTCATCACGTGCTGGAGTACGGGCGGAACGTTGCCGACAGGGCGCCGGTGCGGTGAAAAGACTACACTTCCCGGTGATTGTAGGCCTTAAGGGCGCCGCGGAGGAGCATCAGGCTGCGCTGGAGGTCTTCACGGCACAGGACGTAGGCAAGGCGAACCTGGTTTCGGCCAAGGTCCGGGTTGCGGTAGAAGCCGGCGGCGGGGGCCATCATAACGGTTTCTCCGTCCATACGGAAGTCCGTTAGGCACCAGCGGCAGAAATCCTCTGCATCGGCCACAGGAAGGCTGGCGACGGTATAGAACGCGCCGTGGGGCATGGGGGAGAAAACTCCCGGAATGCTGTTGAGGCCCTTTATGAAGAAATCCCTCCTGGACTTGTACTCATTGTAACTTTCGCGTGAATACTCCTCGGTGCCTTCAATTGATGCCTCGGCCACAATCTGGCCAAGGAGGGGCGGGCTCAGGCGGGCCTGGCAGTATTTCATCACGGTGTCATAGACAAGGCGGTTCTTTGTCACTATCATACCTATACGGATACCGCACTCGGAGTAACGCTTGCTCACTGAATCGATGAGGATGGCGTTGTCCGGGATTCCAAGGCTCATTACGCTCACATAGGGCTCGTCCGTGTACACGAACTCACGGTAAACCTCGTCGGAAATCAGGTAGAGGTCATACTTGAGGACCAGTTCCTTGATCTTCCGGAGGTCTTCCGGGGAATAGACGGCGCCTGTCGGGTTACCGGGATTGCAAAGAAGTATTGCGCGTGTCTTAGGCGTAATGACCTCTTCGAAAGCCTCCATCGGGGGCAGTTTGAAGCCGTCCTCAATATATGAAGTGACGGTTTTCACAACAATTCCGGCAGTGACGGCAAAGGAGATGTAGTTGGCGTAGCCTGGCTCCACCATAATCATTTCGTCGCCGGGGTTCATACACGCAAGGAACGTCAGAAGGATACCCTCGGAGCCGCCTGCCGTAACGATTATGTTTTCCGGTACAATGTCATTGATCCCGAACTTGGCATAGTATCCAACCAGTTTTTCCCTCAGGCCGATAAAACCCTCCGATGGACTGTACTCCAGCGTTTTGCGGTCAATCTGCTTAAGGGCATCCAGGGCCTTCTGCGGGGTGGGCAGATCCGGCTGGCCGATATTGAGGTGATACACTTTCACGCCCTGACGTTTGGCTTCATTTGCCAGCGGGGCGAGTTTACGTATGGGTGACGACGGCATCTCAAGGCCGCGGCGTGATATCTTTGGCATAGCGTTTACAGGATTCCGAGCATACGGCTCCGGACAAGGAGGGCGGCTCCGGTGGGAGCGGCCTTCTGGCGGAGTTGGGTGAGTTTTATGGATGTGTCTTTATTGGCAATGTTGAGGACGTGGCGCTTGATGGCGGTGCGGATGGGGAGCATCAGGTAATCTCCCGCCGCAACCGCAACCTTTCCGCCGATAACCACCAGTTCCGGGTTGAAGATGTTGATAAGGCCCGCAAGGCCGCGGCCGAGGTTGAGGCCCAGTTTCTCAACCACTTCAATCGCAAGGCTGTCCTCGTTTTTGATGGCCTCGAAGATGTCGTTGAGGTTAACCTTTCCATCGGCCTTGAATTTGGCCGCAAGGGAAGATGCCCTTCCGCCCTGGAGTTTCTCCACCATCTTCCTCACGAGCGCGCTTCCGGAGGCGCCGGTTTCCAGGCAGCCAACCTTTCCGCACCGGCACATTATGCCGTTGTCGAGGAGAGGGAAGTGGCCGAATTCGCCGCTGTATCCGGAGGTTCCGCAGTAGAGGACTCCGCCAAGGATCATTCCCATTCCAAGACCCCAACTGACGTTCACATAGAGCATATTCTTCTCCTTCAGGCCGCCGCCGAGGTACTCTCCGTAGGTCATTGCGCGGGAGTCATTTTCCAGCACCACGTGCAGGTTGAGGTCTTCCTGGAGGATCTGGGTGATGGGGCGTTTGTCGTCGAAGGAATACAGGTTGGAGTAGCCGGTGACGGGGTTTACGCGCCCCGGGATGCTTACTCCAAGACCCATGAGTTTACTCCACGGGATGTCTGTCCCGCTCATGAAGTCACGGATGGATGCCGCCAGCCTGTGGACGGATTCCTCATTGGCCTCAAGGCTCATGGGGATGTCGTCCTTGAACACCTTCAGGCCGCCCTTGAAGTCCGTTATGGCCATACTGGCGTGGGAATTACGGATGTCCACGCCCATAAAAAAGCCGGCCTCCGGGTTGAGACCATAGATTGAAGGACGCCTGCCGCCGGAGGTGCCGGACTTCCCGAGGTCCACCATAAAGCCCTCTTCCATCAGTTCTCCGATGAGTTTGGTGGCGGTGGGTACGGATGCGCCTATGGCTTCGCTGATGGCCGATATGCTGTGTTCTCCGTGCTCTATGCAGAGATAGAGTATTTGTTTCTTAAGAAGGGAGTTCTTTGTATCTTTTTTCTCCAGGAACGTCTCTCTCATAGCCTAAAATTTATTAATCACGCAAATATAAGAAAAATTTTTTAAAAATAACGATTAGAGAAAAAATATGTATCTTTGTAACCTATTATGTTTGTGAAACTGAAAAACTGGCTGCGGGAATACCGCCTCTCCCTTAGGATGAAAATGACGCTGTCTTTCAGCGCCATAGCCGTTGTGCTCCTGATGTCAAGCGTCATCTCTATCCTGGAGTACAGGCATATGTCCAACTACGTCTCCACTATGATCGCCCGTGACATCCGGAACATCCACGTCACCCAGAATATGGTGGACGCCGTGGACGCCTACAACCTCAGGATGCTGGCGGTGATAGGCGACGACGGCCTGAACTCCCTGCCGGATTTCAACCGTACGGAGTTCCTAAGTTACTGCGACTCCCTCCGCCAGTCTTTCGTGGCGGGTCCCCTGGCCGATTCCGTGGTGTACGCATATTCGGCCTATATGCTGGCCTCCCTGGAACTGGAGGATGTCCTGGAATCCAATTTCATAGACTCCCGTGACTGGTACTTCAACCGCCTCCAGCCCATCTTCGGCCGTATGAGGGGGTATCTGGATAAACTCAGCGGCGCAATGTACGCGGAACTACAGGAGAATTCCGCCAACTTTGACAGAGGCTTTTACCGCAGCATCATCCCCGGGGCCGTGGCGGTATCCGTAGCCATCCTCCTGGTGTTTATGCTCCTGTTCTACATTATGGTATACTATGTGGGGCCCATATACCGTATGCGGGACGGCCTCAAGGACTTCCTGCAGTTCCGTCACCGCTACACCTATGAGTTTGACAACAGTGACCAACTTGGGCAACTGAACGAATCCATAACCAACCTCACGGAAGAAAACCGCAACCTCAGGCGGCGCATCTCTGAAATGAAGGAAAGCGGCAAATGAACCTGAAGGTAATATCCAGGAACGTCGGCATCGCGCTTCTTGTGAGCGCGCTGTTTATGCTGATGTCCGTGTTTGTATCCCTTGCAAACGGTCAGGACAGCGCCCTGGCGCCACTTCTAATCAGTTTTACCATCACCTTTGCGGTTGGCGTCTTCCCCTTCATCTTCGTAAGGAAAACCCCTCACATAAGCCTTAAGGACGGCTACTGGATCATCTTCCTTTCCTGGCTCCTGTCCTTCGTGTTCGGCTCCCTGCCTTATGCCCTGTGGGGCGGCCCCTTCACGGTTGTGAACGCCTGGTTCGAGAGCGTATCCGGCTTCACCACCACCGGCGCCACCATCCTGGAAGACGTTGAGGCCCTTCCAAAGAGCCTTGTCTTCTGGAGGGCTTCCACGCATTTTATCGGCGGATTGGGAGTGGTGGTGTTCCTCCTCCTTATCATCCCCACGTCTTCCCCGGTGCGCCTCAGGCTCACCAATATGGAACTGTCGTCGCTTTCCCGGGACGACTACCGGACACGCGTAAACAAAACCGTCTCCATCTTTGCGTGGGTTTATATCGGCATATGCGTTGCGGCGTTTGTGGCGTATCTCCTTTGCGGAATGTCGGCCTTCGACGCAATCTGCCACGCCTTCAGCGTGTGCGCCTGCGGCGGGTTCTCCTCCAAGAACCTTTCCATAGGGGCTTTCAGCGGCGGGGCCATCCCCATAGTCACCATATTGTTTATGTTCCTGGCCTCCATCCACTTCGGAATCATATACGTGGTGATTGTGACGCGCTCCCTGAAGCCGCTCAGGAATGCAGTCCTGCGCTTTTATGTGACGGGGCTTGTGGTGGTTTCCATTGTGGCTTCAATCGGCCTCAAGTACTCTGACCTGGGTCTTTCCTGGGGAAAGGCATTCCTGGACGGCACTTTCCATGTGGTGAGTTACGCTTCCACAACGGGCTTTGGCTTAAGTGACAACTCCCTTTGGCCGGTGCTGCCGTGCTTTATGCTCATCCTTGTGAGCCTTGTGTGCGGATGCGCGGGTTCCACAACCGGCGGCCTCAAGGTAGACCGCGTGATGGTGCTTTTCAAGGCCGTCCATATGCAGAACCTCAAAACCCTCAATCCTTCCTCAATCTTCGAGGTAAGGATGGGCCGACGCATCCTCCACGACGAAGATATCTATCCCCAGGTGCTCTATATGGCGCTTTTCTTCCTTCTCATAGGCTTCTCAACAGTGCTGTGCCTCCTTCTCGGAGACCCCAACAACCACGCTCTTCTGGGGTCCCTCGCAAGCCTTACCAACGTGGGGCCTTCGCTTGGGAGCATAGGCTCTATGGGAAACTATAACGCTGAGCCATCGGCCCTTAAATTCGTTTTTTCCGCCGATATGTTCCTTGGCCGCGTGGAGATCTATCCGGTCCTGGCGGTCCTTTCCAGCATTATCAACCCCAAGTCAAAGTGATGCTCACAAGGGAGGGGTTTCTTAATGACGCTTTTCTCCGCTGGTTCCCATACGAGCCAACGCCCTGCCAGTATGCCCTGCTGCAGAAAGTGGCGTCTTTCCTTACGTCCGACGACGGCGATATACTGGTGGTGAACGGCTATGCGGGAACGGGTAAGACCGCAGCCCTGGCATCTGTGATAAACGCCCTCACGGACCTTGAAGTGAAGTGCGTCCTGCTGGCGCCTACGGGCCGCTCGGCAAAAGTGCTGTCTTCCTATGCGGGGCGTCCCGCCTCCACCATCCACAAGCACATCTACAGGCAGAAATCCTTCGGAAGTGACGGCTTCGGGCAGTTTTCCCTTATGCCCAACAAGTCCAGGAACACGCTTTTCATAGTGGACGAGGTCTCCCTTATAGGGATAGAGGCAGGGGAGAAGGGATTGGCATTCGGGTCAGGAAACCTGCTGGAAGACCTTGTGGCTTTTGTCCGCTCCGGGGTAGACTGCCGCCTCATCCTGGTTGGAGACAACGCCCAGTTGCCGCCGGTGGGCCTTGACGCGTCGCCCGCCCTGAGTCCGGAATATATGGCCGGGATCGGCGGGGTGTCGTTCGCAACGCTCACAACCGTGGTGAGGCAGGGGGAGGGCTCCGGCATCCTTGTGAACGCCACCCGCCTGAGGGAAAAACTGGCCCAGGGGGAGGACCCTATCGGCCTAGATGAACTTGGCCTTGTGACAAAGGGCTTCCCGGACATAGAGAGCATCACCGGCAGCGAACTTCTGGATGCCCTCTCCGATTCCTACGGCAAGTTCGGGGAGGATGAAGTGGCGGTTTTATGCCGGTCCAACAAGCGGGCAGTGCGCTACAACGCCGGCATCCGCGCCCAGGTGCTGTACCGGGAGGAGCAACTGGTGAGGGGAGACAAACTGATGGTGGTGAAAAATCACTATCTGGAGGGCCTGGAAGGCACGGATTACATAGCCAACGGAGACATAGTGCGCCTTATGAGGATACGCCATTTCGAGGAACGTTACGGCCTTCATTTTGCCGATGCAACCCTTTCGCTGCCGGATTACGGCAATCAGGAAATAACCTCCAAGGTGCTTCTGGACACGCTTTCGTCGGAATCGGCCTCCCTTACCTACGACCAGTCCAATGCCCTGTATCAGGGAGTTCTGGCCGATTATTCCCACCTCACCACCAAAAAGAAGCGCTACGATGCAGTGAGGGAAGACCCCTACTACAACGCCATCCAACTCAAATATGCCAGCGCAATAACCTGCCACAAGGCCCAGGGCGGGCAGTGGCAGTGCGTGTTTGTGGATAATCCAATCTGGCAGGATTTCCTGTCGGCCGATGACCTTAAATGGCTCTACACGGCCTTCACCCGCGCGGTGGATAAACTCTATCTTGTGAATTTTCCGTCCTCGCTCATCAGGTAGCGAAGCCAGAACTCCCGGCTGGCCTTGGTGTCGTGGGCGCCCTGGTAGCCGCGGTAGCCGTGCATTCCGTCAGGGTAGATCATGAATTCAAAGGCCGATCCCTGCCTCTGGAGCACGTCCATCAGTTGCAGGGTGTTCTGGAAATGGACGTTGTCGTCGCCGGTGCCGTGGGTGAGTTTAAGCATCACCTTATCTGAGCCGTACACCCCGGGATAGTCTTTCACACGGCGTATTACGGCGGTGTCGTTATAGCCGTCGGGGTTGTCCTGAGGAGTGGACATGAAACGCTCCGTGTAGTGGGTGTCGTATAGAGTCCAGTCATAGACGCCGCCTCCCGCAATGCCGTAAGGATAGTAATCGGAGGCAGTTGTAACAAGGAGAGTTGTCATAGTGCCGCCAAAACTGAAGCCTTCCACGCCAATCTTATCGGCCTTTACGTAAGGGAGGCTACGGAGCCATTTTGCCCACTCGATGAAGTCACTTACCTCCACCGTTCCAAGGCGCTTATAGATGGCGTCAAGGCCTTCACGACCGTTGTGGCCGGCGGCGCGGCAGTCTGCAATCAGTTCTATGATTCCGTTTTCGCGGAACCACTGGTAGCGGGATGGATTAATCCAGCGGTCGTGGACCATGGGGGTATCCGGGCCTCCGTAAATGTCCACGTGGACGGGGTATTGCTTTTCCGGGTCAAAGCCTTCCGGGTAGATGATCACTCCGGGGAGTTCCAGACCGTCCACGGTAATGCTTACAAGTTCTCCCGTGCCTTCCGCGGCGGCCGCATCACCTCCATCAAGGACCTTGTACTTGCCCTTGAGGTCATATTCCCTGGTTTGCCAAGGCGTTTTGAGGTTGGATTCCATGGTTTTGAAGTGCTTGCCGTCCTCCGTGAATTCGGCTGCCAAAACATTCATGGTAAGGTCTGAAAGGGGTGTAATCTTTCCCTTCTTTGTAACCTTGTAAACGTTTTTCCTTACGTGGGAATCACGCTCTGCAATGAAATACACCGTGCCGTTTTTATCGGCCTTAAGAAGCTGGATTCTCCAGTTGGGGCCGTCCGTAAGACGTTTAAGGGTAAGGCCGTCGTAACTTAGGAAGTAGATCTGCTGCCAGCCGGTCTCAAAACTGCGGACCATATAGAGGCCTTTGTCCGTAAAGAGCATCCCCTCAATCCAGTCCAGCCAGGTTGGAACCTCCTCGTGGTAGATCTGCCTCTTAGAGCCGTCCTCTGACTTTACGGCATAAAGGTCCAGGGTGTTCTGGATGCGGGGCTCTCGGGAAACGTAGAGAGTTTTGCTGTCAGCGCCCCAGAAAGGCGTCCCGAAGTATTGGTCCTCCTTCTCGTCAAAATCGGCCCAGACCACGGAGCCGCCGTTTACACTTGCAAAGCCGATGCGTACCTCCGGATTGCGCTCCCCGGCCTTGGGATAATGAGTGCGGCGGAGAGTTCCATCCTGGCCGAATGGCGAATAGATGGGAAACATGGGCACCAGGGTGTCGTCAAAGCGGTAGAACGCTATGGTCCTGGAGTCAGGGCTCCACCAGAAGGCGCGGTATTTTGAAGGCCTCCCGAAGATCTCCTCATAATACACCCAGCTGGCGTATCCGTTCATTATGGTCTCCGTTCCGTCAGTTGTAAGACGCGTTTCCTCTCCGGATGCCACGTTCTTTACCCAGAGGTCATTGTCACGGGTGAATGCAACGAAAGTGGAGTCCGGGCTGAAAGTGGGGTTGAGGTCTTCAGCGGCGGCAGTGATGGCGGTCAATGCCCCCATTATTGCCGATATCAGTAATAGTTTCATCTTCATAGCCGTAAAGATAAGCAATAATTTTGTATTTTTGCAGTATGCAAAGCGACTACATATGGGACCCGCTGCGGCGTAAGAGCGTACGCAATACGCCGGAGGAAGCCGTGAGGCAGTGGTTCATCTCCGTGCTTCACCAGGGGATGGGCGTGCCGGAGCATATGATGGGTTCCGAAGTCTCTTTCAGGCACGGCGCCAAGGATTACAGGGCCGATATCCTTGTGTACGACCGAAGCGCCAGGCCCATAATGATAGTGGAATGCAAAAGGCCGGAGGTTGAACTGAGCCAGGAAGTGGTGGACCAGGCCATACGTTATAACAATGAACTTGACGTAAAGTACGTTGCCGTTACAAACGGTGAAAAGACCTTTATGTTCAAGAGAGTGATGGGCGGCTGGGAGTTTATGCAGAAAGCCCCCAGGTGGGAGGAAATGCTTCAATGACAAGGACGGAAGGATATCTGGACCACGCCATATTCAGCCTAGTGGGAAATACGGCCAGGGAACTGGGCGTAAGGGCCTTTGTGATAGGCGGTTACGTCCGTGACTGCTTCCTTGGCATCCCCAACGACGACATAGACATAGTGGTGGAGGGCTCCGGAATAGCCCTGGCCGAGGCCGTTGCCGCAAAGTGCGGCGCAAAGGTGTCCGTTTTCCGGAACTTCGGGACCGCTATGCTTAAGTATAGAGGTATGGAAGTGGAATTCGTGGGCGCCAGGAAGGAATCCTACGACCGTAATTCCAGAAAACCCGTGGTGGAGGACGGCACCCTTGAGGAAGACCAGTTAAGGAGGGATTTCACCATAAACGCTATGGCTTTTTCCCTTCAGGCCGATGATTACGGCGCCCTCGTGGACCCTTTCGGAGGCATCAGGGACCTTGCCGCGGGTATAATCCGTACACCCCTGGACCCGGAGCAGACCTACTCCGACGACCCCCTGAGGATGCTCCGCGCCATCCGCTTTGCAACAAGGCTGGGCTTCACGATAGTCCCTGAATCGCTGGACGCAATGAAAAGGATGGCGGGCCGCCTCAAGATACTTTCCCGTGAGAGGATAGTTGAGGAACTGGACAAGATGCTCCTCACCAAAAAGCCCTCCACGGCGTTCCGCCTTATGGACCAGACGGGCCTCCTGGAGCAGTTCCTTCCGGAACTTGTGCGCCTCAAGGGCACTGAAACCGTAGACGGAAAGGGCCACAAGGAGAACTTCTCCCACACCCTGGAGGTTCTTGACAATGTTGTCCTGTTTGAGAAGGAAGAAGGCCGTGAGCCAAACCTGTGGCTTCACTGGGCCGCGCTTCTTCACGATATAGGAAAGCCCGTCAGCAAGCGCTTCGTGCAGGGCCAGGGCTGGACATTTCACGGCCACGAGGTAGTGGGAGCCCGTATGGTGCCCCAGATCTTCGCATCCCTGAAGATGCCCCTCAATGAGAAGATGAAGTACGTCCAGAAGCTTGTGGGGCTGCACCTCAGGCCCATCGCCTTGGTGGACGACGGGGTTACGGACAGTGCCGTGCGGCGGCTTCTTTTTGACGCCGGGGAGGACATAGATGACCTGATGCTCCTCTGCAATGCCGACATAACCTCCAAGAATCCCGCAAAGGTGGCAAGGCTCCGCCGGAACTTTGAACTGGTGAAGGAGAAGATGGCGGAGGTAGAGGCCAAGGATGAAATCCGCAACTGGAAGAACCCCATCACCGGGGACTACATAATGGAACTCTTCGGCATAGAGCCGTGCAATACAATCGGCCATCTTAAGGAAATGGTGAAGGAAGCCATCCTTGACGGGGTTATCCCCAACACTTTTGAGGCGGCCGATGCCTTTATGCGTGAGCGCGCCGCGGAAATGGGACTTTATCCCCATGATTGACAGATACATAGCCTATATCCGCGACGTCCGGAGATACTCTCCCCGGACGCAGGCCCTCTATGCCGATGCCCTGACATCTTTTGCCCAGTGGGCAGAGATTGCCGGCAATGACGGCGTCATTCCCGACCTGATCGGGAATCTTATCCCGTCAAGGATAAGGGAGTACGAGGCCCATCTGATAGGCTCCGGGTACAAGCCAAGGACGGTGCATCTGCACCTCAGCGCCCTGAGCGGCTACTGCAACTATCTTATAAAGGAAGGGAAACTTGCTTCAAATCCGGTGAGGGGAGTGAAGCGTCCAAAGATGGAAAAACGCCTTCCGGAGTACTACAGGGAGAGTTCCATGGACGAGTACCTGAAGGAAACCGCCCACGCGGCGGGGGAGGATGAACTCACCCTCCTTGAGAGCCTGAACCCCCGTGAACCCCTATTTGCGGAACTCTACAAAAGACGCCTGAGACGCCTTATAATAAGCATCCTCTACGGCACCGGTATCCGCCGCGCGGAACTCCTTACCCTCACAATAGGCAGCGTGGATTTTTCCCGCGGCACACTTAGAGTCATAGGAAAAGGGGATAAAATGAGAGAAATTCCCCTTATTCCTTCTCTAACTCAGGAAATTTCACTATATTTGAAAGCAGCAAGTATGACTGAAGCGTCCCGTACCCCCCGGGATCCACTGCTTGTTACGGAAAAGGGCAGGCCCCTCTATCCGGAATACGTGGACAGGGCGGTCAAGAAGGAACTGGACGGCTACGGCATCACTGGGAGGAAATCCCCCCACGTGTTAAGGCACACTCTGGCAACTGCACTTTTGCAGGAAGGCGCAGACCTTAACGCAATCAAGGAGATGCTTGGCCACGCAAACCTTGCCGCCACGGAGGTTTACACCCACAATTCAGTCGCACGGCTCAAACAACAATACTTAATCGCCCATCCAAGGGCAAAAAAAACAGGTAACAATGATTAACGTTAAGTCCCTCAAGTTCGACGCAGACGAGAAGCTGCTGGACTACATCCAGAAGAAAGTTGGTAAGGTAGAGAAATTCTTCGACAATCTAGGAGACATTGACGTCACCCTCTCCCTCCTTCCGGACGCAGAAAACAAGTGCGTAAAACTCCAAACCCGCATTCCCGGCGAGGATCTCCTCATTGAACGCAACGCACGTACCTTCGAAGAAGCAGTAACAGACGCCGCAGACGCCCTCAAGGAGCGTATCGTACGCGCCAAGGAAAAGAAATTCTCCAAATAGCGTGGCTGCCCAGAAGGGTTACATAGAGACCTCCAGGCAGGTCAGCAACATACTTGAAGATGTCCGTGGCGGCATCTTCAAGTGTGTATATCTGCTTATGGGAGAGGAGCCCTATTACCCGGACCTTGTCTGTGACGCAATCCTTGAAAACTGCCTCCAGGACTGGGAGAAGGACTTCAACCAGACGGTATGCTACGGCTCGGACGTGGACGCGGAGACAGTGATAACGGCCGCCAGGCGTTTTCCTATGATGGCGGAGCGCCAACTTGTGGTGGTGAAGGAAGCCCAGCAGATGAAATCCCTTGAGGAACTAGCCCTTTACTGCGAGAATCCCCTTGACAGCACCGTCCTTGTGATCCTGATGCACGGGGCATCGGCCGATAAACGGAAGGCCCTCTACAAGACCGTCCTCAAAACGGGCGTGGTGGTGGATTCCCCGGCCCTTAGGGACTATGAGGTCCCAAAATGGATCAATGACTATTACCAGGGGCTGGGGCTCAGTATCCACCCGGAGGCATCGGCCCTCCTTGCAGAAAGCGCCGGCACAGACCTTGGCAAAATTGCCGTGGAGACGGAAAAACTCCTCAAGAACCTCCCGGAGGGCGTGAAGGAGATTTCCGTTGAGGACATTGAGAAGAATATCGGCATAAGCAGGCAGTACAGCATCTTTGAACTTACAAAGTGCCTCAGTTACAGGGAAAGCGCCCGCGCGCTCACCATTGCGGCGCATATAGGGGAGCAGCCGCGTTTTATGCTTCCTATGGCCGTGTCACCGCTTTTCACGCATTTCAGCCGCATCCTCAAGTATCACGCCATTCTGCCTCAGCGGCCCTCGCAGGGGGACGTAGCAAAGGCGCTTGGCGTAAACCCGTATTTCCTTAGGGAATATGACGCAGCGGTGAGAAATTATCCCATTCAGGCCTGCCAGGCGGTTATTTCGCTGCTTGCAGAGTACGATTACAAGGGTAAGGGCGGAGACGCCGGGGAAGCAACTCCCGCTGATCTTCTGACAGAGTTAGTAGCAAAAATCTTATCATAGAAAAAAGAGAAGATGGCAATTATTGAAGTAAAGAACGTAACCAAGACCTTCGGGGAAAAGGTGGCGCTGGACAATGTGTCGCTGGAAATCCCTGAGGGCAAGATCTTTGGCCTCCTGGGGCCCAACGGAGCGGGAAAGAGCACCCTCATCCGCATCATAAACCGCATAACCATCACCTCCCAGGGCCAGATCCTTTTCCAGGGGCATCCAATCACAGAGGCCGATGTAGCGCGCATAGGCTACCTCCCCGAGGAACGCGGCCTTTACCGCAAGATGAAGGTGGGGGACCAAGCTATGTACCTTGCCCAGTTAAAGGGTATGAGCGCCAGGGACGCCGCCGTTGAACTTAAGAAATGGTTTGTGCGCTTTGACATTGCAGACTGGTGGGGGAAGAAGGTGGAGGAACTCTCCAAGGGTATGGCCCAGAAGGTCCAGTTCATCACCACCGTGGTCCATAAACCCAGCCTGATGATCCTGGACGAGCCTTTTTCCGGCTTCGATCCCGTGAACGTAGACCTTATCCGCAAGGAAATCCTGCGCCTGAAGGACGAAGGCGCAACCATCATCCTTTCCACCCACAATATGGAATCCGTGGAGGAACTCTGTGAGAACATTGCCCTCATCAACACGATATCCGCCGCCAGCACGGAGAGGACAACGTGGAAATTGAGTTCACGGATGATACCCTTGCGCGCCGCAGCATTGTTGTTCCGCGTCCGGATGTTAACGCAAAACTCACGGAGCTTATCGGCCTGGGAGTGACCATCAACTCCTTCAGGGAGGTCATCCCCAGGATGAACGACATTTTTATCAAACTTGTTAAAGGAGAGGAGGAATAGGTTATGATGAACTTCAAGAAATTAGGAATAATAATCCAGCGTGAATACCTTAACAAGGTAAAGAAGAAGAGTTTCCTCCTTATCACTTTCCTGGCTCCAATCCTTTTTGCAGCCATCTGCATCCTTCCTACCGTCATTATGATGGGCACTAAGGAAGAGGCTAAGAAGGTGGGTGTAATTGACCGCAGCGGCATTGTGCTTCAGTATCTGGAAGACAACGAGGTTACCCATTATGTGGACCTTGGTCCCGATGCAATTGCCGACAGCCTCAAGGCAAACCTGAAGGCCGCGGGCATAGACGTCCTCCTGAACATATCTGAACTTGACCCTGAGACCCGCAGCGTAAAGGCCGATTGCTACAGCGAGAAACCCCTTGGTATGGACACGGGCTCAATGATAGAGGACCGTATCAACGATGCAGTTGAGGCCTACCGCATAGAGCAGTCTGGCGTTGAGAACCTGGAGGAGATTATGGCGGGCGTAAAGTCAAACGTGAAACTCCGCAGTTACACAATTGACGCTTCCGGCAAGGAAACAATCTCGGAATCCGGCATCTATATGGCCCTCAGCATGATCCTTGGAATGGCCATCTATATGTTCATAGCCCTGTTCTCAGGTATGGTTATGAGTTCCGTCATTGAGGAAAAGAGTTCCCGCGTGGTGGAGGTCCTGGTGTCTTCCGTGAAGGCCAGCGAACTCCTCTTCGGCAAGATTATCGGCGTAGCCCTTGTGGCCATCACCCAGTTCCTCCTGTGGATCCTTCTCACAGGAATGCTCCTGGGCGTTGCTATGGGCATCCTTGGCAAGGACAAGATTATGGGAATGATGAGCGATGATCCCACAACGGAGATGGTCCAGCAGATGTCCCCGGATGTGAATCTGCCCGGTCAACTCACCCTTGAAGACTCCCTGAAGGCTGTTACCGACACCACTGCAGTATCGGCCGGTGAGCCTTCCGGAATGGAGGTCATCATGAGCACCCTCGGCAATATCAATCTGGCAGAGATTGGAATCGCGTTCCTGTTCTTCTTCATCTTCGGATACCTGCTGTATGCGTCGCTCTTCGCGGCTATCGGCAGCGCCGTGGAGAACGAGGGTGACAGTTCGCAGTTGCAACTGCCCATCACCATTCCGCTTATGCTGGGCTTCTTTGTGGCCCTGTATGCCTTCAAGGCCCCGGACAGCCAGTTGGTGTTCTGGTTCTCCATGATACCTTTCACCAGCCCCATCGTGATGCTTGCGCGTATACCTTTCAGCGTGCCTATGTGGCAACTTGTTCTCAGCATCGTGCTCCTCATCGGAACCTTCGTCGCGTGCGCCTGGGCATCGGCAAAAATCTATAAGGTGGGTATCCTTATGTACGGCAAGAAATCCACTTTCAAAGACCTCTGGAAATGGTTAAGAATGAAATAGTACTGGCCGCGGCCGTAGCAGTTGTCGCTACGGCCTGCGCGCCTAAGATAGACTACCGCCTTGTCCCTATGGACGGTCACAGGGCGGGAGCGCAGCCCGTAACGGTAGAAAACCAGGACACCGCGCTTGGCACTTTCGATGATGACAGATACGTCACTCCAAGCGGACTCACCTTCGACGAAGACAGCCCCGTGGCGGAGGTTGCGGAAGCCCTTATGGAGGTCCAGCCCCGCCTTGTATCCCTTAAGACCGTTGTTGGCCACAGCGCAGGGGAGTACCTTAACTTAAGGACAGACCCTGACCTCCCTCTTGGAAATCTTTTTGCCGATGCCCTGAGGGCTTACGGCAGTGAACTTTTCAAGGTGCCGATGGACTTTGCCGTCACTAACTTCGGCGGTATCCGCGTCCCGATGCCAAAGGGCGCCGTCACTATGGAGGACATCTCTTCTATGTTCCCCTTCAAGAACTACGTCTGCTACGTGAAGATGAAGGGATCGGCCCTTACTGAACTGTTTGAGCAGTTGGCCGGAACAAAGGCCTTCCAGGCTACTTCCGGCGCCACAATCCGCGTTAAGGACCACAAACTGGTAAGCGCTTTAGTTGGCGGTGAGCCCATTGACCCGGGCCGCATCTACAATGTCACCACCATAGACTTCCTTCTGGACGGCGGTGACAAACTGAACATCGGCGCCCTTGCAGAGGATGTAACCCTCTCTACGGTACTCCTGAAGGAGGTTATGCTGTGGTATGTGAAGGGCAAGGAGGCAAAGGGTGAGATCATTGAAGCCAAGGCCGACGGCCGCGTAATTATGGAGGACTAGGAGATGAAAAAGATAGTTTTTGCATTTGCTTTTGCTGCTCTTCTGGTAGCCTGTAACCGTGGCCCCGTTCTCACAATTGTGCACGTCAACGACACTCACAGCCATCTGGAGCCGGAGCGCACCGGTGAATTCGCGGGGCAGGGCGGTGTCCTTGAAAGGGCGGCGTACGTGGACTCCGTAAGGAAGGCCGACGGCCCGGAGAATGTCCTTCTTCTTCACGCCGGGGATTTCAGCCAGGGGTCGTCTTATTTCAGTGAGTTCGGCGGCAAGGTTGAGGTTGAGATCCTCAACGCAATGAAGTATGACGCCGTCACTCTTGGAAATCACGAGTTCGACAACGGCATCGAGGCTCTTGGGGAGCGTCTTTCAAGTCTTGAGGTTCCCGTTGTTGTGTGTAACTATGACTTCTCTCCGTTTGAACTTGGGAAGTATGTAAAGCCTTGCGTCGTCATTGAGAAGGCGGGTCGCCGCATAGGGATTATCGGCGTCCTTTGCAGCCTCAAGGATATGCTGGCGGGTGACATTGCCAACCGTATCCCGGAGTTTGATATGATTCCCACGGTCCAGAAGTATGCCGATGAACTCCGCCCCCACTGTGACCTTGTGATTGCCCTTACGCACATCGGTTACACGGAGCATAATCCCGGTGACATCACCGATCCTCAACTCGTTGCCGCCACCCGCGGAATAGACCTTGTTGTGGGCGGTCATTCCCACACATTCCTTGACAAGCCGGAGTACGTGAAGAACCTGGACGGCAGGAAGGTCCCCATTGTCCAGACCGGCTGGATGGGCGTCAATATGGGTGAGATTCATATCCGCTAGTTGTCATCCCTTGACGTCATCCCAGTCTGACCGTCATCCCTGGCTCTGGCCGGGGATTTTTAATAACACTTGGAAAAACAAGAATTATGAGCTATATTTGCAAACAACTTATAAAATTCCAATTGTTATGGATGATATAAAGTGGATGACCGACAGCGCAATCCTAGATAAGATTGGAGAACATATTAAAGAGTGGAGGCTTGAGATGAATTTCTCTCAAGTTCATTTGGCGAATAAAACCCAATTGAGCATAGCAACCATTTATCAGATAGAAAGCGGTAAAGGGACATCTCTTCAGAACTTGATTAAAGTCCTTCGCATTCTTGACCGTCTGGACGCCCTCTCTCAGTTCCTTCAGGAGAAGGAAATATCACCTCTGGAATTCCAAAAACTGGAATCCGGAATTAAGCAACGTAAACGCGCATCAAAATCCAAGAGCAATGATACAGGCAATAACGGTACTCCTTTATGGTAGGCCAATCGGGGCACTGAGGTTACGTGAAAACGGATACTGCGATTTTGAATACACCGATGCTTTCAGGGCAAGCGGGCTTCAGCCGTCTCCACTTATGATGCCAACCGACGGAAGGCGGGTATACAGTTTCCCTAACCTTAGTCGAGACACATTCAATGGTCTTCCAGGTATGGTGGCCGATTCATTGCCGGACAGTTTTGGACAGGCACTCTTAAACCAATGGCTTACGCTCCATTCTCGTGATGAGGGGCAGGCAAATGCTTTGGAGAAACTTTCTTTCCAGGGGCAGCGCTGTATGGGAGCATTGGAGTACCAACCTTCACGCGAGACATATATGAACGAAAGTTCCCTGATTGAATTGGATGCCTTGGTGGAGACTGCCCGGCAAGCCCTTGCGTCAAAAGAAGGATTCAAAGCCTGCCTTGAGGACAAAGAACAGGCTATATTGGAGATTCTTAAAATAGGAACTTCTGCTGGAGGGCAACGGGCGAAAGCGGTTATTGCTTTAAATGATGCCACAAAGGAAATACGGTCCGGACAAGTTCCGGCACCGGATGGCTTTGATTACTGGTTGCTAAAGTTTGATGGCTTTGACTCAAATGGGCATCCTGTCAATCCGGCGAACTATGGGCGGATTGAATATGCCTTTTCCCGTTGTGTACAAGATGCCGGAATTGAGATGACTGAATGTCGCCTTATCCGTGAGAACGGAAGAGCGCATTTCATGACCAAACGCTTTGACCGGAAAAACGGTCAGAAGGTACATATGCAAACTCTATGTGGCCTGACGCATTATGATTTTCAAAAGCCTGGCGCATATTCGTATGAGCAGGTATTCAGGACAATGCGCTTGATCAACCTGGATTATCTGCAAGGAGAAGAAATGTTCAGAAGGATGCTGTTCAACATACTTAGTGTAAATATGGATGACCATACCAAGAACATCTCTTTTTTGATGGAAAGAAATGGTATTTGGAGGCTTTCCCCGGCTTATGATATGGGATTCAGTTACAATCCCAACGGCCAGTGGGCAAATGCTCATCAGTTATCCGTCAATGGCAAGCGTGACAATATAACAAACAAGGACATACTTGACGTTGCCTCCGCTCAAAGCATCAAGCAACCGGAAGAAATACTCGAACAAGTAGATGAGGCTGTTTCGCATTTTGATAAGTATGCTTCTGAGGAGGGTGTTCCTTCAGATGAGATAAAGCACATTACAGGGATAATCAAACAAAAAAGGGAACCTCTGTTCCCATCAAAGATTTATCCTGTCAAGTCATAATAAGGAATATGGACAAAAAGGAAATACTTGAGTTGTATGGAGAGGATGCTCTCCGTGTAGACCATTATGGCAAGGTATACCGGGATCTTCGGAAGCGGGTTAACCGTGCCGATGTAGCCGTAAGGGGGCTGCTCCATAATCTTGACCGCATTGCAGAGTTGGAGCAGTACCTGGATTCCGGTGAGTGGCTGAAGGATTTTGAGGCCGATGAAAGGGGAGAGTTCTCCCCGGAGATCTGCCGGGACGCTATGACCGAGGATGCTGTGTATGAGTTGCTTGAGGATGTGGGAGAGTTACGGAAGGAGATGAGCCGTTTTGTGCGGGCTACAAAACCTAAAGTTTGACTTTGATACTACGGTTTTTTCACCCTCTTTGCCGATGAAATGGCCCCAACCGGGCACACAAGGCGGCAAAGGTGGCAGCCAACGCACTTGGGGCCGATGAACTGGGGCTTACGGGTCTCCTCATTGAATACAAGGGCCTGGTGGCCGCCGTCTGAGCAGGAGATTGTGCACCTGCCGCAGCCTATGCATTTTGAGGAGTCGAACTTTGGATAGACAATTGTGCTGCGGTCAAGGTCTGAAGGCAGCAGGAACGACGGAAGGCGTTCTCCCACAATGTCCGAGAGGCGCTTGATGCCTTTATCGGCCATATAATTCTGAAGGCCGGGGATGAGGTCCTCAATGATGCGGTAGCCGTACTGCATAACGGCAGTGCACACCTGGACGTTGCGGCAGCCAAGCTGGATGAACTCCAGGGCGTCACGCCAGGTTTCTATGCCTCCCACGCCGCTGTACTCTATGTTTTTCATCATAGGGTTGAGGACCATCGAGAGGATGTGGCGGAGGGCGATGGGTTTCACTGCCCTTCCGGAATAACCTGATCCTGTCTGGTGGCCGCTTACCTCCGACCCGTCTCCCATTGTGATGCTCTTTATGGTATTGATGGCCGATATAGCATCGGCCCCGGCAAAGTATGCACCCATTGCAGGGCTGGAGATGTGTGAGATATTGGGCGTCATCTTGGGGATAACGGGAATGGAGACGCTACGCTTGACGTAGGCTGTGAAAAATGTCACAAGTTCCGGGTCCTGGCCAACGTCACTCCCCATACCCGCCTCACGCATCTGGGGGCAGGAGAAATTGAGTTCCACGGCATCACAGCCGGCATTTTCTGCCATTTTTGCAAGTTCTATCCACTCCTCTTCCTTCTGCCCCATAATGGAGGCGATTATTATCTTGGAGGGGTAGTTCCGTTTCAGGCGCCGGAGGATGTCAAAGTCCAGGTCTACGGGGTTCTCGCTTAACTGCTCCATATTGCGGAATCCATAGAAGTCTCCCTTCTTTCCGCTCTGGTAGACGGCGTCAAAACGGGGGGATACCTCCTTGATCTCCTGCATGCAGATGGTCTTGTAGAACACGCCGCCCCAGCCGGCTTCCAGGGCACGCGCAACCATCTCATAGTTTGTGCATACGGCCGATGAAGCCAGGAAGAAAGGGTTTTCGCAGCGGATGCCGCAGAAGTCTATCTCAAGGCTGGGAAGAGGCCTGGAGGGGGCCTCCGGGAGAGCCTTCGCTATCTCACGGATGCGGATGGGGAAGTCGTAGTGGATGCAGGCTTTCTCTGCCGCTTCAAGGTCTTCTTCCGTGCAGCCCGACACCCATTTTCGGGCAATTGCCTGGTTTTCAAAACGTATGGCGCGGATTGCTCTGGCGGGGTCACCGCCCTTGCAGGCCTTGCTGCAGGGGGCATCGGCACAGAGAAGGCATCTGGAGGCTTCTTCAAGTATATTCATTGCTGTAGTTTTAGTCGCACTAAGATAGGCATTTTTTTGCAACTTCACAGAAACTATTGAATAATGGCTCTTTCTGCTTAGCGCCTTTACGGCAGCAGGGCGGTGAGGCGGAGGCCGGCGGCAGGGCGGAGCGTGGCCGTGAGTTCCGCCGTGAGGGCTACGCCAACGCGAAGGCCGCCGATGCGGAGGTCTGCGCCAAGGCCGGCGCTGAGGAAGGGGCCGTCGGCGCGGCCAGGGGAGGGCACCTGGCCCGGGGAAAGGGCCTCGGGGGGGATCCTGAGGCGGTATCCGGCACTGAGGGAGACCGACGGCCGGACGGCGCGTTCTTCTTTCAGGAATAGGTACTGGGCACCAAGGCGGAAGAGTGCCCCGTTGGAGGTATCGGCCCTCCAGCCGTTCCCGGTGATGGTCATTACGCTTCGGAAACCGCCGATGGTTCCGGTGAGCCTCAGGCTCTCCAGGATGTCGTAGGAGATACCGGCTTCAAGGGCGTAGAAAAGGGTTGAGGGGCTCTCCTTAGTGCCGGTGCCGATGATTACGGACGGGCCGCCCTCAAGGAGGAAGTGCCCCTTCTGCTGGCAAAGGGCCTGGCCGCTCAAAATGCTCAGAGAAAGCAGCAGCAGTATTTTTTTCATCATATCAAGGTATTAGATTTCCCGGCAGCCAGAAGGAGTCAGACACTCCGAATGCGCGGTTCATCCTGTGCGAGTCGATGACATTCTCATCCCGGTAAGACCCGGAGACAGATCCGCCAAGGGCGTCGTGGATGTCGCTTGCCGATATTGTCATATAGTCGTCGTCATAGGAATCCCACGCAACTCTGTAATAGGGCTTTGTAGGATCATATAGTTTCAGGTACTCCTGCTGGGTCCTTCGGGGATCATAGTAGGCTGTTCTCATAGATGAAGAGCCGCCCATGGCGCTTCCAAAGTACAGCCAGCCGCCGGAGTACTCAAAAGTCCTGTAAACAATGTAGCGGGTGTCATACTGGTTTATGGGAGAGAGTGCGGCCACATTCTTCTTCCAGTCAAAGCGCACCCTGGCGTATTTCCCCAGCGTAAGATAGTCCGATACCACCTCCGATGTTTCTCCGTTTACGGTTACCCCGCCGTTGAAGCGGAACTGCGGCCGGTTCCAGACCGCGACGCTCCTCATAGAGTACACAAAGTCTGAATGGTGACCGTGATGTCCCAGCCCGAAGCTTATCCGGGATGATACGATGGGACCGGCGTACTGCAGTTCATACCAGGAATACTCCCCGTTTGCCGTTACTTTTTTGGGCGAGTCATATACAATCACCTTGTTCTGGAGAAGACAGGCACGGTCACTCACTCCGCTTTCGCAGTCCCAGAGAGCAGTGTATGAACTTGTCAGGGAATGGTACCAGTGTTCCGCGGTGTTCGTGGCCTTGTAGAATTCCTCCGAAGGGTTGACGGCGTTGATGCCGTTAGCGGCTGAGGCGTCGGTGCTCACTATGCTTGTGAGGGTGCCGCTGCCCATTATCTCATCAAGGGACGGCGCATACAGGTATGGGATGAACCTTGAAAAGTTTCCGTTGCTGAAAGGCGTGGTTATGCTGGTGAGGTAGTTCTTCTGGACATACTGGTAGCCTGCATAAATCGTAAACTCCCTCACAACGTCCACATACGCCCATATGGCTTCAAGAGTATCACCGCTGTTGACGTTCTCCAGTATCACACCAATTTTCAGAGTGCCGTAGTTGTGAAGGTCGTTCGCCACTTCGATGCCGATGGTGTCATATATGTTTATCCCGTTTGCAAAGAGGGTTGAGGGCGGATAACCTCCTGCGCCTGTGCCGACTGTAGGGCAGGGGAGAATCGCCGGCCATCCTACACCCTCCCTGTACGGATAGGAGACATAGTGTCCGCCGAAATTTGCGGATATGCACGGCGTTCCGGCGTTGCCGTCCACGGTAATGGAAAAATGGCAGTCTATATGATCATAGTCCTGTTCGGAAGTTATATTCCACCAGTCGTTCCTGGGGTTTGAAAGCCTGAGCATAAATCCGTCACTGCTTAGAAACTGGCTCACCGAATTCCTCTGAAGTTTTACGTCATACATTTTACTGTAATACATCCAGTAGCCTATGGAAAGGCTGTCGTAGTCACAGAGGGCATACGTCCATTTGAAATAGTTGACCGTTGTTCCGCTGAGGACGGTCTCCACATCTTCTCCGTCATAATCCAGGTTGAGGAAATCACCGTCAAGTTCAGTAAGGTGCCAGTAGTGCCCCGACACCATATCCAGGCCATATCCGCCCAGGTCAGATGCTTCCACCGCGGGCTTTACCCCCGCGCCTTCATATATGGCGTACGGCTCAAAATACACCGCTCCCTGGTAGCCGCGTATGTCTATGTCATATATCGCAGATCCATAGTGATGGTCCACTTCTCCGGAGGCCCCGTTGTTGACATATGGCGCCGATGTGCCTGTGATGGCCCTTACCATAAGCGAAGACGTTGCCGTTACATCGATGTTTTCAGAAAGACTGTTCCCAAGAACGGTGTTCAATATGTCCACTTTCTGCACTCTGGAGTGGCTCTCCGTGTTGAGGAGTGTGAAACTGAGCGTAAGTTTTGTAGGATTGGAGAGCGGAGACGGCCTTGCGGAAATGCCTGTCAGTTTGACTCCCTCAAAGTAGGCCGGGGCCGATCCTCCGGAAGTCCTTATCCCAAGACTGCCGGTCACAAGTTGGAGGTTTGAGGCTGAGTAGATTTGATTTGGATTGCCGGCGTAAATGGCGTCCCAGTCCCTTGACGGGTCTATCTGTCTCAGCAGTTTAAGGTGGTCTGTCCGGCTCAATTCCGTCGTTAGCGTGAATCTTTCAAACTGTATACGCCTTGAAGGAACGGATACGGTAAGCACAAGAGGAGTGGCGATTCCCACGGAGACTTCGTCCCGGATATTTCCGTCGGCGGAACCTCCTGCAGCCACTACAAGCCCTTCTGCGGCACTGCTCACTGCGGTAAAAGTGGCGGAGCCGCTGAATGGATAAGCAGTCCTTCCGGAAGGATTGTCCCCCTGCCACTCTATGTCCGACGCCAGGTAAAGATCCCCCGTTACGGCCCCGCCCCTAAGGCAGGAGGTGACTATCTCGGGCCCTGTCAGGGAGGTCTCAAAAGGTATGGTGACGCTCTCTCCCGGCGCTATGGAAAGCGTGTTTGTATTGGTCCATTCAAAGCCGTCCTGGGGCGCTCCCAGTTTGAGGACTATTGACCGGCAGGTGTTGCGGATTATGTTGAAGCCGGTTTTCATTTCCGATCCTTCCGCTGAATCCAGATAAATCCTGTACCCGAAACGGCGCTGCCCGTAGCCGGGCTTCGTGGCCGATACATTTATCTTGAGGTATGAGCAGTTGTCCACCCTGCTGCCAAGGTCCATGGCAACGCTGCTCCATCGGCCTGCGCTTTCCTGCACCCTCTGGCAGTTCTCAAGGAAGTAGTAGGTGACTGCCCTTGAGCGGCCGGCGGCATCCCGGAAATTCAGGTCGGCGAGGTCCTCGCTTGTCGAGGAGTCCACGGACGCGAACTTTGATGGATCCGTCTGCCTGAAGCCGTTGTCCGTTCCGGTGTAGAAATACGGAACCTCGGTGTTGGAACGCGCGCCGGTGACCGAGGCCGCGGTGACGGTCCACCCTTCATCGGCCCAGCCGCTCACGTCCAGCGTTATGTCAAATTTGGCGAAAAGCCGCTTTACAGGTATGCTGAGGGCAGGGTTTTCCGGGTCCAGCGTTACGGTTACCATCCCCGTCATCGGCATATTGTACTCCCTGTATTCAAGGTCTATGAGGTCGCTTGCCGATGCGCAGGTGTACCTCAGCGCCAAAAGGTCGTCCTTCGAATACCGGCTGAGTCCGTATGCCCACCTGTCCAGTTCCCGCTTGACGTCTTCCACGGCGTTCACCACTGCCAGGACCTCTATGGGCGCTCCGGCAGGAAGAGTCCAGTCGAAGGTCTTTCCGGTTGTGTAAACGGCCGCCGGAGCCCCGTTCACAGTGCAGGGCTCACCGGCATCGGCGCCATCGGCCCAGAAGGCGAAGAGGTAGGCCTCCGTGAAGTTCTCAACTCCCGGGGTTGCAACGGATTTCGTGACGGCGGAGGTGTCCACGGCCGATAATCCCACGCGGACGTTGACTGTCCTCCCGGCCTCGCGGGCTGGCGGGACGTCGGGAAAAGGAGTCTCTGTCTCTCGGCATCCGGCGGCCCACAGGGCGGCAATGGTTAAAAGCGGTATCAGGGTGTGTTTCATCTTGGTCTAATCCAGTATTATGCTTCCGGCCCCGTCCCAGGAGTCGTCTATGACGGGCTGAAGGTCAACATCTATTATGTCCGGGTCTATATCTATGATCTCGGGGTCATTGGAGCCCCTTCCGTGAATGACTACGTTTGATGCGGCGTAGATGCGGTTTCTCCCCATTGAAGGTACGTTTATGGCATAGTATACAACGTCGTCGCCAATCGACGCCTCAATGACAAGCCGCGTGCAGCGCCTGGTCCACGCCCCCATCGTCCTTATGTCCTGAGCCTCAGTCGTGGGGTTGGGGAAGGCGTAGAAAGAGTGGCTGCCGGTATACGGATTTCCGGCCGATACCACGGCGTTTATGCCCCTGTCTCCAAGAAGGGCGTCCATCCCGGCGTCGGCCGGTTCTCCACGGTGCCATCCGCCGGTATTGTACCAGGCGGATCGAGTTTCCGACAGCCCGGGGAAAGTGTAATCGGCCCCGTAGGAAGTTGTCCTGTAGGCGTTTGTGACGAATACCCCTCGCAGGGTGAAAGTCTTTGAGGCAAGGTGGGGCTTAAGCGAAAAGTCCACCCTGAGACCCCTCAGGTCTATCCTTGAAACAAGGCGTTTTACGTTAATCGTGACCGGTGAAGTCTCGCCCTCGGAGGGAGTAAGGAATGCGTCCCCAAACATAATGAGGGCATCTTTCCTGTTGTCTCCAAGGTAGGCTGCCCGCCCGGTCAGGTCCCCGGGGGCGCGGACCGTGGACGGGTCAAATCCGCCCACCCCTCCGGTAGGGTAATTTACTATCGCATAGCAGGTGTAGTGCTGCCCCGCCACGAGTTGCAGGGCCAGGGGAGTCCCGGATTCGGAACTGTCCCAGCGGAAGTTCCCGGTCCTGTCATTGAAAGCGAAGACCGCCCACCGGCCGATGGCGCTCTCGTCATTGTCCGTAACTCCCGTAATCTTTGTCTTTTCCGCTCCTGATGCGGAAAAGACTACCGTCACAAGGAGGGAATCGGCCCCCGGAAAGAGGTCAGGAGCCGTGTCTTCCGGCTGGTACGGGACAGCGCAGGAAACCGCGCCTGCAAGTGAAAGGATTATGGAAAGAAAGTGTTTCATATAGTTATCCGTTTGCTAGAGTCCGTATTCCAGTTCCTGCTCTCCCCAGGGATACACTCCTACGTTGACGGTAGTCTCTTCGAAGTCAATTTCAATGTAAAGGTCGGGGAGATTATGCTCAGTCCAGGTGATGCCGCCTTTGTCCCGGAGAATCTCATAGAGGTTATATGAAGTCTGGAAGTCACGGTATTCGTACATTCCTTCCCGGGCGTACATCTCCAGGACAAGGTCGTGGTCGGCCTGGCGGGGGAGAGTGAACTCGAAATGGCCTATCCCCGTCTCATCCGGCGTAAACTGGAACGGCCCCCTTACGGGCGTCCCAGTGAGGGCGTCTATGCCGCAGGTGTTTCCCCTTACTGTAATGTAGAAGGGGAAACGCCCTCCGGCGTGCTCGAACGAATCGGCACCAAGGTACTGCACCCTAACGTGCGAGTACTCTTTTGAAAACTCTACCGGGACGGTAAAGGACTCCTCCTTGACTTCCGCCAAATAACCGAATCGGAAAAGGGGCGCATAGTCCCTGCCGATGGGAACGGTCCACACGGAGCCGTCTCTCAGAAGTCCTTCCTGCCCCATCAGGCCGTATCCCTTCACGGCTGCTGTTCCCCTTACCGTGAAGAAGAAAAGCCTGTCGTCAATGTATCCTACGCTGGTTCCGGCTTCGTCAATGAGCCTTCCGTCAGGGTGGGCGTACACCGTTGCAAACACGTCCGTATAACGCTGGAAGCGTGAGGCATCGGCCACATCGAAGAAGAGAAAACTGGGGCACATGGTCCTGTCCTCCAGCACCACGGCGCGGCAGGAGGCAAGAAGAAGGGAGAGAGCAAGTATACCGCCCCGGAGAGTTCTAGAATTCATAGGACAGGCTGGTGGTTCCGTTCCAGGGATCTACTGTGATGTTGGGCTGGATCTTGCCGGCCTGGAGGTCGTCGTCCTTGTCGTCGCTGTCCTTGCCCAGCATAGTGATCTTTATTGATGTGATCTTGTATATATTGTTGGCCTGCAGCACAGGGAGGTCAAACACATAGAAGGTATCGGCATCATAGTCGCTGTAGCCCGCCGCGGCCTTCACGTGGGCCTTTATGACAAAGCGCGTGTGTCTGGGACTGAAGGTCCCGGTGGCGGGTGAATGGGTGTCGGTGTCCTGGCGGTTGGGGTATGCGAACAGGTGGCGGGCCATTGCGGTGGCAGTCCCGGACACATTGCACGTCGCGTCCATATCGCTTTCATACGTGACTGCGGGGGCGCCGCTTGCCTGGAGGGTGAACTTGTTGTACCAGTTGTCTATATTGGTGTGTGTGGCATCGTCAATTGCGAGTGGCAGGACGGCGGATGCTGCGCTGCCGGTGAGGCCTGCCACCCCGAGGCGTGCCTTGCCCACCACATTCTTCAGGTAAATCTGCTCTACGGTAAAGGTGCCGCCCTCAAGGTCCGTTCCGCGGAAGTCCACAAGGATGTTGTCCAACTGAATCATGGCGGCAAGTCTTTTTACGTAGACGTTCACGGCCGAAATCTCCCCATCCGTACCGGCGGCGCCGTTGTTGCCGTATTTCCCAACCGTTACGGTGTTCTTTCCGGACATCACAAGAGATGAAGGGGTATTCATCGAAAGGTCAGTAATCTCCGCCTCAAGGTTTGCGACGGTGGTGGTGTGGGGCTTGAAATGCGTGATACGGTTGTGGTTTACAATCACGTACACGGTCTTTGCCCCGGTGAAGGTAGCAATCTTCACGCTGTGGGTGGTGTTCTTGTCAAGGCCCTGCTCGTAGTAGGAGGTTTCAAGTTTGCCGGCGGCGTCAAAGACAAACACCTGCACCTTGCCTATCTGGAAGTCCTTGACCTGGGCAGCCGTAGCCTTCACGGCCTCGTTTTCCATCCCGATATTCACGGTGAGGGTGGCATCGGGAACGGCCTCCGGAGCATCTCCGGATACGGCTGGAGCGTTTTTGTTGCAGGACAGAAGGCCGATTGCCGCGGCCAGTGTCAGAAAGAGTGAAAAGAATCTTTTCATAATGAAAACGGTTTAAAAGTTAATGTATGGGGATCAAAAGGTTTCGTCATCTTTGTTGAGCCCGTAACGCTGAATGAGGACGTAGATCTCCGGGTCCAGGTTCCCGCGGAAGACATAGGACCGGTCATCGCGGCAGGCCCGGAGGTAGTTCTCCACGGCCTTACCGTCGTCCCCGGCGCGGGCATAGAGAAGGGCCAGCATGTAACTCACCTGGGGTGTCCGGGGGAGTTCCTGAAGGATTGCCATCGCGGAGGCGTTGTAGTCAAGGGACACGTAGGCTATGGCCGTGTTGTAGTCACGGTAGTCCCGAAGGCAGGTGAGTGCCTTCTCGTACTCCCTCTCCTGGAGGAGCCTAACGCCACGCATATAGGTGGTGTCAAGTTCCGTGGTGTGGACCGTGTCCTTGACCATTCCCTTGCGGTGCAGGAAGAAATCGAACTTCACGGTCCTGAGGCGCGGATAGAGATTCTCCCTCATGTAGCGGTACCAGGGCTCCGCCTGCATCCTCCTCTCACGCTCGTCAACATCGGCGGTCTCCAGGTGACGTCTGAAAGAGAACTTGTCGGAAGAAGTCATCACCGTGTCCTCATCCACGAGGACGCCAAGGTATGGCCAGTTCTCGCCGCTGGAGCGGGAGAGGAAAGGAATTGAAGCAGGTATTGATGTATTGTGGCCGATGGATTCCCTGCCGGAATCGTCCACGCTCACCGAGAAGGAGTTCCTCTTCACGGAATCCCTCCAGTGGCGTATGTAGTTGTCAAAATAGGAAGCCACCGCCGCCGCGCGCCTTTCCGCCAGAGCCCCGTTGGACTTCACGGTCCCTTCAGGGGAGGCCGATGCGCTTATCACTATGCTGTCAAGGTCGAAACTCGTGTTCTGGAGGAGTTCCAGGATATTGCCCCGGATACGTCCCATCTCAGTGGCGTTATGGCCGAGGGAGAGGTCGATCTCGCTGCTCCCCGAAGCGAAGTCCACATAGCAGGCGGTGTTGGCCGCCGCCTTCCTCTCAAGGACACGGGTGAGATACCTCTCACGGGTGTCTACGAAGGCCGATAGTGAACTGATGTAGAAGGTGAGGGGCTCGGAGCGGGGCATGGTGTAGAGGTGGTGCTCCTGTTCGAAGATGTCCCCGGAAAGGACAATGTCCACCTTGCGGAGTTTGGGCCTTGTACGGATGCTCTGGGTGTACTGGTAGACGAAATTCCCGTCTATGTCCCTTAGGACCGTATCAAGGCGGATGCCTTCCGTCACTATCGGAGCCTTGACGTACTCCTGGAACTTGGCCCCTCTTTGGTGCCACTTTTTCTCGTGGTAGTACCTCCGGTGCCAGAAGGTGTAGTGCCTTATGGCATCGGCCTCGGTGGGCCCGAAGAGGGAATGAAAGTCGGTCTCTGAGACGAAGGTGGAGTCGTTCTTGTACTTGTAGAGTTCCGGGAGGTTACGGGCTATCCATATATTGAGGTTCCTCCAGTCGATGAAGGCCGTGGTGTCGGTGATGATGGACCTTATATACCTGTCATAGAGTTCGTAGCCCCGGAGCTGGCGGGAGCGGAACTCGCTCCCCGTGATGATGACGGGCTCAAGCCTCACGCTGTCCTCAAGGATGAACATGTCCGGGTAGAACTGGAGCTGCCATCGGGTGTCCATCATCTCCTGAGGTACTATGACCTCAAATCTCAGGTCCACCCGTCCGTGCCTCTCGGCAACGTTACGGAACCTCGCGGTGATTACCGCCGCGTTGATCACATCGTGCGCCACCATCTCCCCGGACTCCTCGTCCCTGACGGCTTTCATGAGAAGGAGGGTCTCCCCGTTCTCTCCCGTCACGGTGATGGTGTCACGGGGGGCCGATGCGATGACCTTACGCTCCTCGGCAACTTCATTTCTGGACAGGGCAAGGCTTGCGGAGAGCCTCTGGTTATGAAGTGATTGAATTTTTTTAGTCTCTCCGCAACTCCCTGCCAAAATGAGAAATATGAATATGATGATGAAAGGTTTTTTCATGGCGCCGGACGTTTAGAATATCAGTTGTATGGCAATCCTGGCGTCCGGGAGGATGAAGGGCTTTCCGCCCTCCTCGGTCCTCACCCCGCAGAGGGGGCAGGCATAGCGGGTGTAGCGCTTGTAACCTCCCCAGAGGCCCACCCCGAGATCCAGGTTCCAGAACTCGCTGAGCATTATCGAATAGCCGCCGTAGGCGCCCGCGCCCCAGGCATCGCCCTCCTCGGCCTCGCGGCTCCAGATGCCGCCGATGTTGTAGACGCTGTAACGGGCGTCGCCTCCCGCCCACCAGCCGGAGTAGACGTGCCAGGGCCACCAGCGCGCCCCGGCCCAGTAGGAGTTCTGGCGGGCTTCGAACTGGGTCTCTTTATCCCCGGCCTTGAATGTCCAGGGATTCAGTTCCGCCCCCACGTGGACGGAGACGTGCTGTGAGACGGCTATGGATGCCTCCGCGTTGATGGTCCCGAGTGAGATCCAGTCCACGGCGTTGGTGCCCACGGCGAAGCGTTGTGCCAGGGCCTCTGAGCCGCCCGCAAAGAGGGCTGCAGCAAGGAGGAATATGCGTATACTTTTCATTCCTTTTTCGTTTTGCTGGCAAAGAAATGAAGAAAAAAGGGTAAAGAAAAGATGACACGTTTTATTTTTAAACCCCTGTAACCTTCTGAAAATCAGTTGGTTACAGGGGTTGAATGAAACGTTTCCCGCAGGAAAACGGTTAAGGCGCTTATTATTAAGATGTTAGGCCTTGAAAAACCTACAGAATATTCATTGACTGCTCACGAATTTTTTCAAGTTCGTCCTTCATTTTTACCACCAGTTGCTGGATTCCGGCGTGATTTGCCTTGGATCCGGTGGTGTTTATCTCCCTTCCCATCTCCTGGATTATGAATCCCAGTTTCTTGCCGGGGTAGGGCTCCGAGTCTATTACTTCACGGAAATACTTGCAGTGCTGCCTGAGGCGCACCTTTTCCTCATTAATGTCGTATTTCTCAAGGTAGAAGATCATCTCCTGCTCAAAGCGGGAGGGATCGGCCTTTACCTGAAGGTCCTGCATCGCCTTTGAGAGTTTGTCCCTGACGGACTGGATGCGTTCTCCCTCAAGGGCTTCCACTTCATTATAATAGGAGAGGATAAGGTCTACGCGGGAGGTCACATCGGCATAAAGTGCCTTGCCTTCAGTGGCCCTGTATGCGCATATCTGCTTCAGGGCTTCCTTGATTCCGGCCTCCACAAGAGGCCAGTTTTCCGGAGTTATTACATCGGCCTTCTTAGAGTCAACTACGTCAGGGAGCCTCAGGATGCCACTTGCAAGGATGCTTCCAACGCCCGGATCCTTGAGGAAGGTTTTGGTAAGGACGGTTTCCGCATCCATCGCTTTCACAGCGCTTTGCCAGTAACTGTGGAAGACATCGGCATTGATCTGATGGGCCGATTCCTCCGCGCCGGCTTCCCAGTTAAGGAAAAGGTCTATGGTGCCGCGGACCAGGGCATCTCCCAGCATCTTCCTCACTACCAGGTCTTTATCCTTTGGGAGGAGGGAACTTTTTATGTTGATGTCTGCGCTTTTTGAGTTGAGGGCGCGTATCTCTATGGTGAGTTTACCGCCAGAGAGGACTACTTCGGCCTTGCCGTAGCCGGTCATTGATTGAATCATAATTTGAGAATTTGTGAATACAAATATAGCTTTTTTTCCTTATATTTGTGAATTGAGAATAACTGGAAAGCGTTATAAAAAACACAGCAGATTATGATTGTAAGGTCGTTCTATCTCAAGAGGCAGTTCGCCGGCCGCATCGCGGCGCTTTGTACTGAAGACGTCATTGCCGTCATCCGTCCCGAAAGAGCCATCGAGTCCCTGTTCTCAGAGGCCATCAGCGTTACCATAGACAGGAAAAAGAACGCATCGGCCCAGATGGAGTCCATCAAGGAGTATTTCTATTCCCTGGAAGAGGCCCCCTCATACCGTGAGAAGGTGGACACAATCCTGGACACGGTGTCGGGATACCTCAGGGAGGCAATGTATGTCCAGACAGAACGTAATGCCATCCAGGACTACGTTATGGCAAAGTGCGCGCGCCTCTGCGCGGAGGCTATCGGCACAAAGGCCCACGGCAGGCTCCTTGACGGCACTGAACTTATGATCTGCCACTCCGTCCAGCACTTTGACTGGCAGCAGTCCCAGGCCCAGATCCGTGAGCGCTGCGTTCCCGGACTCATCATCCCCGGCGGCTACGGCAGGCTCACCACCGGTTATATAGTGAGGGTGGGGAAGGACGGCGCCCATCTTATGGCATCGCTTATCGGCGCCACCCTTGAGGCTGAATCCATAGAGTTCTACGTAGACGGCAGGGCTTTCCAGTCAGAGGCCGCGATGACTTACGACGAAGCCGCCCATTACTGCTCCCAGGAGCACGCCGCATTTGCTTCATCGGCCGTGTGGCCCGCAAAGAACGCCGGCATCCCCATCGTGGTGAAGGACATTACGGATCCTTCGTTTGAAGGGACTCTCATCTCCAGCACATCTTCCCACTCTACGGCCGTCATCGTGGACAGGGAACTTGACCTTATCACCGTTTACGGAACGGGCCTTCTTGGCCGCATAGGTATGTCAGGGGCCATTTTCTCCACCCTTGCCCAGGCTCACGTGAACGTCAGGTTCATTGCCCAGACTTCATCCGAATACAGCATCTCCTTTGCCGTTAAAAGCGCAGAGAAAGACCGCTGCGTATATGCTATCCAGAGCCTTTTCAAGGACAACCCTCTGCTTCCCCTTGACGACGTAGTGGTGGCCAACCAGGAGGTTGGAATAGTTACGGTATTCGGAAGCCGTATGAGGAATCTTCCCGGAACGTCGGCCGCAATCTACAATAAGATGGGGCAGGCCGGCATCAACATCATAGCCTCGGCCCAGGGCGGTGAGGAACTCTCAATCTCCCTGGTTGTGAAGGCGGCCGATGTAGAGAAGGCCTCGGCGCTGCTGCAATAAATGCGCGTGGGGATAAGTTGCTGATACTTAGCACTTTGCATAAAAGAGGGTGTCGGATTTCCGACACCCTCTTTTACATAACTTGCAGATAATTAATCTGTTACCTCCACGGCTACTCAGGTTTGTAGGAGTCTTTGAGGGCTGTTGTCTTGTTGAAGACGGGATGCTCCGGGGTGGAGTCCTTGTCAAGGACATAATATCCGGTACGCTCAAACTGGACGGCAATGCCGGACTTGTCTTCAAGAAGGGCGGGCTCTGCGTATCCCTTGCCGATTATGAGGGAATCCGGATTGAGGAAATCCTTGTAGTCCCTGTCCTCGGGCACCTGGGACATATCGGCCAGGGTGAAGAGGCGGTCGTAGTTTCTCAGTTCCAGTTCCTTGGCGTGAGCCTCGCTTACCCAGTGGATGGTGCCCTTTACGGGACGGTATTCCGGTGAAGGGTCATAGGTGCACTTGAGTTCAACAACCTCTCCGTTCTCATCCTTAATTACCTCATTGCACTTCACGATGTAGGTGTATTTGAGGCGTACTTCACCGTCCGGTTTAAGACGGAAGAACTTCTTGGGGGCGTCCTCCATGAAATCGGCCCTGTCTATGAGAAGATTGCCGGTGAAGGGAACCCTGCGCTTTGCGCCTTCGGGGTCTGCGGGGTTGAGAGGGCAGTCGAACCATTCCACCTTGCCTTCAGGCCAGTTGGTTATGGTGAGTTTAACGGGATCCTGGACCACCATATAGCGGTTGCTGCGCTCATTGAGATCCTGCCTTACACACCACTCAAGGAGTTGGATATCCATTAACTGGTCACGCTTTGAAACGCCTATCTTGTCGCAGAACATACGGAGGGCGTTTGCGGTATAGCCGCGGCGGCGCACACCGCAGAGGGTGGGCATGCGGGGGTCGTCCCAACCGCTCACAAGGCCCTTCTGGACAAGTTCCAGGAGTTTGCGCTTGCTCATAAGGGTATAGGTGAGGTTGAGGCGGGCAAATTCATACTGATGGCTGGGATAGATGCCCAGAGTTTCGATGAACCAGTCATAGAGAGGCCTGTGGACATCGAATTCCAGGGTGCAGATACTGTGGGTGATATGCTCTATGGAGTCACACTGGCCGTGGGTGAAGTCATACATAGGGTATATGCACCACTTGTCCCCGGTACGGTGATGATGGGCAAACTTGATGCGGTAAAGGAGAGGATCACGGAACATCATATTGGGATGCGCCATATCTATCTTTGCGCGGAGCACCTTCTCTCCTTCAGCGTACTTTCCGGCTTTCATTTCACGGAAGAGCCTGAGGTTTTCCTCCACGCTGCGGTCTCTCCAGGGGCTGGGGGTGCCGGGCTTGTCCACGGTGCCGCGGTTTTCACGGATCTGGTCCTGGGTCTGGTCATCCACGTATGCGAGGCCCCTCTTGATGAGTTCTTCCGCCCATTCATAGAGTTGGTCGAAATAATCCGAGGCGTAGAGTTCCTTGTCCCACTGGAAACCGAGCCACTTGATGTCTTCCTTGATGGAGTCTACATATTCGGTGTCTTCCTTGGTGGGGTTTGTATCGTCATAACGCAGATTGGTTTTGCCGCCGTACTTCTGGGCAAGGCCGAAGTTGAGGCAGATGCTCTTGGCGTGGCCAAGGTGCAGATATCCGTTGGGCTCCGGAGGGAAGCGGGTAATAATGGAATCTACCTTGCCCTCTGCGAGGTCCTTCTCGATTATTTCTTCAATGAAGTTAAGTTTACGCTCTTCCATAATATTATATTAACCCCCAAAGTTACTAAAAAAACGGCACATATTTCCCGTTAAAAAATTTTTTAGTAATTTTGTCCGATAAAAACAAAACCAAAACCTACCAAAAAATGGGACTTTTACACGCCAGACTGGCAAAATATGACCTTCCCCAGAAGATGATGGAGAAAGGTATCTATCCCTACTTCCGCCAGATAACATCCAAACAGGGAACCGAGGTAACTATGGACGGCCATAAGATTATGATGTTCGGTTCCAACGCATATACAGGTCTTACAGGAGACGAGCGCGTCATCAACGCCGGCATCGAGGCCCTTAAGAAATACGGTTCCGGCTGCGCCGGCTCCCGTTTCCTGAACGGCACCCTGGACATCCACGTCCAACTTGAGAAGGAACTCGCAGAGTTTGTGGGCAAGGACGAAGCCCTGGTGTTCTCAACCGGCTTCACCGTAAACAGCGGCGTCATCCCCCAACTCCTCACCAAGGACGATTTCATCATCTGCGATGACCGTGACCACGCCTCCATAGTGGACGGCCGCCGCCTCTCTTTTGCAAAGAGCCTCCACTACAAGCACAACGATATGAAGGACCTCGAGAGGTGCCTCAGGCGCTGCCCCAAGCAGGCCGTGAAACTAATCGTGGTGGACGGAGTGTTCTCAATGGAGGGTGACCTTGCCAAACTCCCGGAGATTGTGGAACTCAAGCACAAGTATGACAATGTTGTCATTATGGTGGACGAGGCCCACGGCATTGGCGTCTTTGGAAAACAGGGCCGCGGCGTCTGCAACCATTTCAACCTCACCAAGGAGATAGACCTGATTATGGGCACCTTCTCCAAGAGCCTTGCCGCCATCGGAGGCTTCATCGCCGCCGACAGCGTCATCATCAACTGGCTCCGTCACAGCGCCCGCACCTATATCTTCCAGGCCAGCGACACCCCCGCCGCAACTGCATCGGCCCTGGAAGCCCTTCACATCATCCAGAAGGAGCCTGAGCGCATCACCAAACTCTGGGACGTGACAAATTATGCCCTCCGCCGCTTCAAGGAGGAAGGCTTTGAGATCGGAGAGACCGAAAGCCCCATCATCCCGCTGTATGTGCGTGACCTGGAGAAGACTTTCATCGTTACCAAGCGCGCCTTTGACGAGGGAGTTTTCATCAACTCCGTGATCCCGCCGGCATGCGCCCCTCAGGACACCCTCATCCGCTTCTCCCTTATGGCCACCCACACCCGTGAGCAGGTTGACAGGGCAGTTGAAGCGCTTACCAAGGTGTTCAAGGAAGAAGGCATCATAAAGTAGTAACTGACACAGGATAATATCATATCGGAATCAAGCAGAAGGATCGCACGAAATACGGTCCTTCTGTATTTCCGTATGGGGCTGATGATGATCATCGGCCTGTTCACGTACCGCATAATCCTGCGTGCGTTGGGCGTTACGGATTACGGCGTCTACAGCGCCGTGGGCGGCATTGTGACGATGTCTCTGCTGGTGATGAACACGGTTGCATCGGCCATAAGCAGGTACATCACCGTGGGTCTCGGGAAAGGAGACCCTGAGCGGCTCAGGACCATCTTCGGCACGTCTCTGGCGGTGATGGGCGGCTTCTGCCTCCTTATCATCCTCCTTACGGAAACCGCCGGCCTGTGGTACCTCTGTCACAAGATGGTGATCCCGCCGGAGAGGATGGGAGCGGCATCGGCAGTTCTCCATACCTCGCTCATAGTGCTTGTGATAAACCTTATGAGCATCCCCTTCACGGCCGATATAAACGCTCACGAGCATATGGGCGCATACGCCGTCATAGCCATCCTGGAGGCCGTTCTGAAACTTGGAATAGCCGCTGCGGTATGGTATTCATCCTCCGATAAACTGGTGGTATACGCATGGCTTCTTGTGGCGGCGGCGCTGCTTTCAAGGGGCGCTTATGCCGCATACGCCCTGAGCCGTTTCCCGGAGTCCCGCGCTCCCTGGAGGACGGACGGCTCCCTGGTAAAGGAAATGGGCGCATTTGCGGGCTGGAACTTCCTTGGAAGCGGCGCGTATATGCTCAATACCCAGGGCATAAACCAACTTATGAACCTGTTTTTCGGCGTTGGGATGAACGCCGCAAGGGGAGTGGCCGATAAAGTGGAGCAGGTTGTCCGCCAGTTTGCGACAAACATAGCCCTGGCCCTTAACCCCGCCCTTACCAAAGCCTACGTGAGCGGTAACAGGGAATATGCCTTTGAACTTGTGTGCAAGGGCTCAAAATACTATTTCTGGATACTATGGGTTCTGGCTCTGCCCTTCTTTACGGATGCCGATACAATCCTTTCCCTGTGGCTTGGCTCGGTGCCCCCGGAAGCGGCCTTTTTCACAAAACTCACGCTTCTATGCTTTGTGATAGACTTCACTCCGGGCACTCTCAACGTCCTGGTGCAGGCCGGCGGCAGGATCCGCCGCTACTACATCTGGACAAGCCTTGTGGCATCCCTGGCGTTCCCCATAACCTATGTGGCATACCGCCTTGGCGCCCCAGCCTGGGTGGGATATGCGGCATTTGCCTTCATCTATATAGTCAAGGCCGTCGTGATGATGCGTGTTGCCCATAAGGAAACGGGCCTTCCGCTTGGAGATTACTGGAAAAAGGGCCTCTGGCCCGCCTTGGCGCCCGGGCTTATGACTCTCATAGTCATATCTTTCATCCCTGAAGTCCTTCCGGCCGCATGGTGGCGTTTCCTTGTGACAGCAGCCCTTGGCGCCGTCTCAATGGCCACCGCCATCTGGCAGGTGGGCCTCACGGAAGGGGAGAAGGCCTTTGTTAAAAGTAAGTTAAAGCGATGAAAACACAACTTCTCTATATCCTTGTAAGTTCCGGGGCCGATGTTTACACGGAACAGGCCTTTGTGAGCGCTACATCGGCAAGAAGACGCAATCCGTCGGCAAGAATGCTCCTGCTGACAGATTCCGATACCATTGTCCCGCCGTCGCTGGAGAGTCTCTTTGACAAGGTGATAAGGCAGGATTTCCCGGCCGATATCCCCCCGATGAAGCGTTCCCGCCTCCTTAAAACAGGGATGAGAGGCCTTGTGGAAGGGGATTTCCTGTTCATAGATGCCGATACAATAGTAGCCCGCCCCCTTGACGATATTGATGCTGTGGAGGAGCCCCTTGCAGCCTGCCTGGACCTTCACAGCCCTTTCCGGGAACATCCTCATTATGAGGCAACCGTCAATATGTGCCGTAAACTGAGATTCGACGCCTCAAAGGAAAAATGGTACTTCAATTCCGGAGTTATGCTTGTGAAGGATACTCCTGAAAATCACGCGTTTTTCAAGGCGTGGCAGCAGAATTACCTTTCAGGATATGAGGCCGGAATAAAGCCGGACCAGCCTTCCCTTGCAAAGACATCCGCCGCATTTGACCATCCCATAGCGCTCCTTCCCCACCAGTGGAACTGCGAGGTCCAGAACGGCATTCGCTACCTGAGGGATGCCTATATCGTCCACTATATGGTTACAAATGTGGGGAGCGGCCCGCAGGACGCCCTTTTCCTCCTGAACAACAAGAAAAGCCTCCTTGCAGTCCGTGAATCCGGCGGCCTTACGGAAGAGATAGAAGCGGTTTTGGAAAACCCCAATCTTGGATATGCGCCTGTTACACAGGTGTTTGCAGGAGAAGACCTGTATCTTTTCCGAACCCGCCGATACCGCTGGCTGAGGGCTCATTACAGGCGCGGAAAATCCTCCCTCCTGGAATGGCTCCTCAAAGTGAAAGATCATCTGCTATGCCGAAAGTAAGTGTAATAGTCCCTTCCTACAATCTTGGGAAGTACCTTCCTGAAACGCTTGAAAGCGTTATGGCCCAGACGTTTACGGATTGGGAATGCATTATAGTGGAAAATGGCTCCGGGGACGGTTCCCCTGAGATTGTGAAGTCCTTCTGCGGGAAGGACAGCAGGTTTGTCCCTCTTTTCCTGCCGGATAACGTAGGCGTTGCCGCCGCCAGGAACAAGGGCCTTGACCTTGCAAAGGGGGAGTACATCCTCTTCCTTGATGCCGATGACCTCATCTCCGGGACTTATATGGCTCAGGCTGTATCGGCCCTGGACGCGGATCCATCCATTACGGTAGTCTACGGCAGGGCTCAGCGCTTTGGTTCTGAAACTTCCTGGGACCTTCCTTCGTTCTCGATGGACACAATGCTTTCCCGTAATTGCCTTTATATCAGTTGCTTTTTCAGGAAAGCCAATGCAGTTCCCTTTGACCCGGAATTCAAGACCGGCTTCGAGGACTGGGATTTCTGGCTTTCCGTCCTTGAGAGGGTGGATAACCCTGTGGTGAAGCAACTGGACAGCGTGTGCTTTTATTACCGGACACGTCGTTCATCCCGTAACAGGGGAGTGACTGACGAGGCCCTGAGGGACATCCGCCGCCGGCTTTGGGATAAGCACAAGGCCCTTTATGGCAGGTTTTTCTGCAATCCCCTTGAAACCGTGGAGTACCGCCGTCTTGAGAGTTCCTTCCGCAAGGCCTCCCGCTGGTCCCTTGCCTGGAAACTCCGTTTACTGTACAGAAAACTCTTCGTATGAACCGCGTACTGGTAATAGTAGTCACCTACAACGGAATGAAGTGGCTGGACCGCTGCCTTGGCTCCGTTGCCGGTGCCGATGTCTTTGTGGTGGACAATGACTCAACTGACGGCAGTGCTGACTATATCCAGGGGCATTTCCCTCAGGCTATACTGATCCGCAGCGCAGAGAACCTTGGCTTTTCCAAGGCCAACAACCTTGGCTTTGAATACGCCCTGAAAAAAGGCTATGACTACGTCTACCTTCTGAACCAGGACGCCTGGCTTGAGGCCGGCGCCCTTGAAACCCTTGTCGCCGCCGCCGATTCCCACCCTGAATACGCCGTCCTCAGCCCCCTTCAGTACCAGGATGGATACAAGGAACTGGATAAATTATTCAAAAAAGACAAAACCCCGCCTGCAGCGCACTGGCTGGTGCCCACCGCGGCCATTCGGAAAATCGGCCTGTTCAATGAGGAATTGTTCCCGTTTTACGGCCAGGATGACGACTGGTGCAACAGGGCCAGGTATCACGGATTCACTGTTGGAGTGGTGCCTGAGGCGCGTGCGGTGCACGACAGGGCGCAGAGAAAGGAGGCCAAAGAGAAGATAATTGACAGGAATTACAGGATTGGATCACTCGTGAGACTCTGTGACATCAACAGGCCTTTGTGGGAGAGATTCCTGTTTGTCTGTGTGTTCACAGCGGTAAAAACTGCCAAATATGTCAGTTTCCTGCCACTTAAACACTTCATTTCCATATGCAAGGCCCTGCCAACTGTCAGAAAAGTCAGAAGGCACGCGATTTGATAAATTGCGCCGATGTTCGTATATTTGTAAGATTTAGTTAATAATGTCATAATATGGCAGTAGCAGACATACTTAAGAAAATATTTGGATCCAAGAGCGACCGCGATATGAAGGCCATCAAGCCTTATCTTCAGAAGGTCCTTGCAGCATATCCTGAAATTGACGCATTATCGGCCGATGGCCTTAGGGAGCGCAGCGCCGCCCTCCGCGCAAAGATCTTCGAGGTTGAAAAGCCCTTCGAGGACCGCATTGCGGAAATAAAGGCACGTATTGAGGAAGACATTCCCATTGAGGAAAAGGAAGCGCTTGCAACCGAGTCCGACAAACTTGTGAAGGACGAGGACGAGGCTATCGAGGTCATCCTCAATGAACTCCTTCCGGAGGCCTTCGCCATTATGAAGTCCACCGCACGCCGTTTTGCCCAGAACGAGACCGTGGTGGTGACGGCTTCGGAGTTTGACAAGAAACTTGCGGCAGAAAGCCGTGATTTTGTGGAGATAGACGGTGACAAGGCCATATGGCACAACCACTGGCAGGCCGGCGGTAATGAGATTACCTGGGATATGGTCCACTACGACGTCCAGTTAATCGGCGGCATAGTACTCAACGGCGGTGTCAAGACCAACAAGGACCAGAGGGGTATGATTGCGGAAATGGCAACAGGTGAGGGTAAAACCCTTGTAGCAACCCTTCCCGTATTCCTCAACGCGCTTGCCGGAAAAGGCGTACACGTGGTTACCGTCAACGACTACCTCTCCAAGCGTGACTCGGAGTGGATGGGCCCCCTCTATATGTTCCACGGCCTTTCCGTAGACTGCATAGACAAGCATCGGCCCAATTCAGATGCACGCCGCAGGGCCTACGAGTGCGACATAACCTTCGGCACCAACAACGAGTTCGGCTTCGACTACCTCCGCGACAATATGTGCTCCCGTATGACGGACCTAGTCCAGAGGAAGCACCACTATGCCATCGTGGACGAGGTTGACTCCGTTCTCATCGACGACGCCCGTACCCCCCTCATCATCTCCGGTCCTATGGAGAAGGCTTCCGGCGATGAACAGTTCATGGAGTATCGGCCCTATGTGGAGAGCCTCTACAACAAGCAGAGGGCCCTTGTAAACACCACCCTCAACGAGGCCAAGAAACTCATCGCCGCAGGCAATGAGAAGGACGGCGGCCTGCTTCTCTACCGCTGCCACAAGGGACTTCCCAAGTATCAGCCCCTCATCAAGTTCCTGTCGGAACCCGGCATGAAGGCCCTGATGCAGAAGACGGAGGCCTACTATATGCAGGACAACGAGCGCGAGATGCCAACCGTCACGGATCCCCTCTACTTTGTCATCAATGAGATCCTGAACTCCGTGGATATGACCGATAAGGGCCACGACGCCCTTGCCGGAAGCGTTTCAGACCCCAACTTCTTCGTGCTCCCGGATATGGGAAGCGCCATTGCCGATATCACCCACGACACAACGCTCTCTCCCGCAGAGAAGGCGGAGAAGAAGGATGCCCTGATGGAGGATTTCTCCCTGAAGAGCGAGCGCGTTCACACCGTTATCCAACTCCTGAAGGCCTACGCGATGTTCACAAAGGACATCGACTACGTGATAGTGGACAACAAGGTGAAGATAGTGGACGAATCCACGGGCCGTATCATGGAAGGCCGCCGTTGGAGTGACGGTCTCCACCAGGCAGTTGAGGCCAAGGAGAATGTGAAGGTTGAGGCTGCAACCCAAACCTTTGCTACCATCACTCTCCAGAACTACTTCCGTATGTATCACAAGCTGGCCGGTATGACCGGTACCGCAGAAACGGAAGCAGGTGAGTTCTGGGACATCTACAAACTGGATGTGGTGGTGATCCCCACCAACAGGCCTGTGATAAGGGACGACCAAAACGATATTATCTACAAGACCAAGAAGGCAAAGTTCAACGCCGTCATAGACAAGGTTGTGGAACTGTCCAATGCCGGACGCCCGGTGCTGGTAGGTACCACGGACGTTGAAACCTCAGAACTGCTTGCGCGTATGATGAGTATGCGCGGCATAAGGGCCAACGTCCTCAATGCAAAGGAGCACGCCCGTGAAGCGGAAATCGTTGCCCAGGCAGGTCAGAAGGGGAAGGTTACCATTGCTACCAACATGGCAGGCCGTGGTACGGATATCAAACTCACCCAGGAGGTGAAGGACGCCGGCGGTCTTGCAATCATCGGCACCACCCGCCACGACTCCCGCCGCGTGGACCGTCAGTTACGTGGCCGCGCCGGCCGTCAGGGAGACCCCGGTAGTTCCTGCTTCTACATCTCACTGGAAGATGACCTTATGCGTAAGTTCGGCTCCGAACGTATTGCAGGCGTGGTTGATAAACTTGGTATGGCCGATGACGAGGCCCTTGTGAGCGGAATGCTCTCCAAGAGCATAGAATCGGCCCAGAGGAGGGTTGAGGAGAACCATTTCGGCTGGCGTAAACGCACCCTGGAATACGACGACGTCATGAACTATCAGCGTGAGGCCGTGTACTCCCGCCGCCGTAACGCCCTTTCCGGAGAGCGCATTGAGATTGACGTCCAGAATATGATGGAGGACACCGCCAACATCCTTGTCCAGCAGAGTGAGGGCATGAGTTTCCAGGAGTTCGAGGAGTACGTGATTGGAAAACTCTCCATAGACCTTGGTTTTGACGAGGCTTTCTATGCCGATGCAAAGCCGCAGGAGATTGCAGCAAAACTTGCCCAGCATATGCAGGAGGTGTACGCCCGCCGTATGGACACTATGATCCAGAAGGTGAATCCTGTCATTAAGACCGTCTTCGAGAAGCAGGGGAGTATGTATGAGAACATCGCCATTCCCATCACCAACGGAAAGAAGCAGCTCAACCTCTCCGTCAATCTCAAGAAGGCCTATGAGACTGAAAGCCGTGAGATTGCAAAGGCACTCAGCCGCAGCATCATCCTATATTATATAGATGACTACTGGAAGCAGCACCTCCGCGATATGGACGATCTCCGTCAGAGCGTCCAGAACGCCGCCTATGAGCAGAAAGACCCTCTGGTGGTGTTCAAACTGGAGAGTTACAACCTCTTCACGGAGATGCTTGAAAAACTCAACGAGGAAGTCCTGACGTTCCTTCTCCGCGCATTCATCCCGCTCAGGGATGCCTCCGATGCCCGTGAGGCGCGCCCGGCATCCCAGCCCAACCGCAACCTCCAGCAGATGCACGGCACTGATCCCTCGCAACTCTCCACAAACGGGGAACAGCGCTCCAGGATGCCTGTCCGCGTGGACAAGCACGTTGGGAGAAACGACCCCTGCCCCTGCGGCAGCGGCCTCAAATACAAGAACTGTCACGGAAAGGGAATCGTTTGATTCCCTTTTTTTTGGCCTGTTGATAAGTTGTGTTGATAACTTTTTTTAGGAAATTGACCGGGGGTAGTTGTTTTAAAAATTTTTAATATCTATCTTTGTCCGGTCATAATAGGCCTGAGGGGTAAGGAAATCATTACACAAACCTATTATATTTATGACAAATTCTCTACAAGCCATCTACGATGCCCGTACGCTCGGTAGGGGTAAGATGCTAACCCTCGGTCTCCAGCACATGTTCGCCATGTTCGGAGCCACGGTCCTGGTTCCCGTCATCACGGGCCTCTCTATGAGTGCCACTCTGCTGTTCGCAGGCCTCGGTACCCTCCTCTTCCATCTTCTTACCAAAATGCGGGTGCCGGCGTTCTTAGGATCGTCCTTCGCTTTCCTTGGTGGCTACGCTGCAGTGGTCGCAATGGGAGCACAGGAAGGTCTTTCGGCCGCTGAATCTTTACCTTATGCCTGCATCGGAGTATTCTCTGCAGGCATTATTTATTTCGTGCTGGCAGGCCTCATCGCCGCTTTCGGCGCCAAGAAGGTGATGCGCTTCTTCCCGCCCATCGTAACCGGCCCCATCATCATCGCTATCGGCCTTACCCTCAGCGGAAGCGCAATCCAGAACTGCAACTCCAACTGGTGGATTGCCCTCCTTGCAATTGTCATCATAATAGTTTGCAACATCTGGGGCAAGGGAATGATAAAGATTATCCCTATCCTCCTGGGTGTCCTTGGATCATACATTGTAGCCGCCTGCTTTGGCCTGTGCGACTTCACCGCCGTTAAGGAGGCTGCCTGGATAGGCGTTCCCTTCCAGTGGCAGAACACCGCCTTCAGCGTGTTCCAGAATCCCAACTGGGGCCTTATCGTGAGCGCAATCATAGCAATCGTCCCCATCTCCCTTGCAACTATGATGGAGCATATCGGTGATATGTGCGCCATTTCCTCCACCACCGGTATCAACTACCTTGAGGATCCCGGCCTTCACCGCACCCTTATGGGAGATGGTTTCGCAACTATGCTGGCATCCCTTTTCGGAGCCCCCGCAAACACCACTTACGGTGAGAATACCGGTGTCCTTAACATCACCAAGGTGTTTGATCCCAGGGTTATCCGCATTGCAGCAATATTTGCCATCATCCTCAGTTTCTGCCCTAAGTTCAGCGCCCTCATCGCCTCAATGCCCGCTTCCACAATCGGCGGCGTCTCCCTGGTGCTTTACGGTATGATCTCCGCCGTGGGTGTACGCAACATCGTTGAGAACAAGGTGGATTTCACCAAGAGCCGCAACGTGATTGTAATGGCCCTCATCCTGGTGCTTGCAATTGGCATCAAGTACGGTGCAGGTGATGCCATAGACCTTGGCTTCACCAAACTCAGCGGCCTGGCCGTCGCCGCTTTGGTTGGCGTCATCCTCAATGCCGTCCTGCCTGGAAAAGACTACGAGTTTGGAGCAAATCCAGATGCCGACAAAGCCGTGAATTTTGAAATAAACCCCTCACTGCGCAAGTAGCATAACACCCGGCTGGTAAGGCCGGGTGTAAATTTTTAACATACATAACATTCATAAACTACGCTTTATTTATGTCTAAAAAAACTATTCTTGCAGTTGCTGTAGCAACGCTCGCCCTTGGCCAGGTTGCCAAGGCGCAGACCAACGTTCAGGTGTTTTACGATTTCGCAACGGATCGTCAGCACGTCACTACTACCGTGGAAGGTTTCTACGGGGACAACTGGGGTAACACCTTCTTCTTTGTGGATCACGATTTCAACAGTCGTGACAACAACAACAAGCTCTATGCTCCCAGCGGAACATATCTAGAGCTTGCACGCTGCCTCAATTTCTGGCAGGACGTTCCCGTCCTTGGCGATTTCAGCCTCCAGGTAGAATACAACGGCGGTGTCTACAACGGTTACACCATTAACAACGCAGTCCTTGGCGGTATTGATTACTTCCTGCACAGCAGCGACTTCAAGAACACGTTTAACTTCAAGCTCCTGGGCAAGTACATCCACTACATCGACAATGACCTCCAGGGTAACGCCCGCAGAAGCCTTGTTCCTCTCCAGTTCACCTTTGTCTGGGGTATGCAGGATCTCTTTGGCGTAACCGGTCTCCGTTTCAGCGGTTTTGCCGATTTTTGGTTCGAGAATCACACTGTGTTCAACTGGGCCGATGATAAGGCTGCAGGTTACCGTGACTGGCTCTCCGGCAAGGACTCCCAGTTTGTGTTCATCTCCGAGCCTCAGATCTGGTACAATGTTGGCCAGCACTTCGGCGTTCCTAACCTCAATGTCGGCGGCGAGGTAGAGCTCAGCTACGACTTCGGCACGCTCGCCGGTTTCCGCGCACGTCCCTGCGCCGGTATCAAGTGGGTATTCTAATATAGGAGGAAAGCCCCATGAAACCTGCATTCGAGAAACTTTTTGGCTTTGACTCCAAAAAGAACAACGTAAGGACAGAAATCCTTGCGGGTATCACCACCTTCCTTACCATGGCCTATATCCTGGCCGTGAACCCCGGAATCTTCAGCGCTCTTCCCGGAATGCCCGCAGGCAGCGTTTTCACCGCTACCGCAGTTGCAGCCATCATCGGTACCCTGGTCATGGCACTCTATGCCAAGAAGCCTTTCGCCCTTGCTCCCGGTATGGGCCTCAATGCCTTCTTCGTGTATACGGTGTGCCTTGGAATGGGTTACTCCTGGCAGTTCGCACTCACCGCAGTCCTTATCGAAGGTCTCCTTTTCATCGTCCTCACCCTTACCAAGGTGCGCAGTTGGCTGCTTAACGCCATCCCCGGCACCCTGAAGAAAGCCATCGGCGCCGGTATCGGCCTTTTCATCGCCTTCATCGGTATGCAGAACGCCGGTATCATCGTGAACAATGACGCCACCCTGGTGGGCCTCGGCCACATCACTCAGGGTAAGGCTCTCCTCGGTATGATCGGCCTTTTCATCACTGCCGGTCTTGTGATGGCAAAGATCCGCGGAGGCATCCTCTGGGGTATCCTTGCAACCACCGCCCTCGGCCTTATCATCAAGGATCCCGCAACGGGTGAAGCAATCACCAAACTCAGCGGCGTGGTTTCCCTGCCCGCAAGCGTGGAGCCCATCGCCTTCAAGTTCGAGTGGCACAACATCCTCACCCTGGATATGCTGGTGGTAGTTTTCACCTTCCTGTTCATCGATATGTTCGACACAATGGGAACCATCATCGGCGTTCACCAGGGAACCGATCTCATCCCCGAAGGCAACCGCAAGGACGACATCCCCGGAATGGAGAAGATGTTCCTGGCCGATTCAATCGCCACCGTATGCGGCGCCTGCCTTGGTACTTCCACCACCACCACCTATGTGGAGAGCGCATCCGGAGTAGGTGAGGGCGGCCGTACTGGCCTTACCGCCTTCTCAACAGCAATCTGCTTTGTCCTGGCACTGTTCTTCAGCCCTCTGTTCCTGGCCATCCCCGGTGCAGCAACGGCTCCGGCTCTCATAGTAGTAGGTGTGATGATGATGTCTCCTCTGAAGAGCATCCACTGGGAAGACTACTGCAGGGCAATCCCCGCCTTCCTTACTATCATTATGATGCCCCTTGCATACAGCATCAGTGACGGTATCCTCATCGGCGTTATCTCCTATGTTCTCTGCCACGTAGTAGCAGGCAAGTTCAAGGAAATTTCCATCACTATGTGGATTCTTGCAGCGCTGTTTATCTGCAAGTACATATTCATCTAGGATTCATCTAATTCCATATAAAAACGGCCCTTGTTTCAAGGGCCGTTTTTATTATGCTTCATCCAGTTCTTTGGGCATTGTGAACGTTGTGCGTTCTACCGGGAGTGAGAATGCAATTCCGTTGGCGTCAGTGGTGAGACCGCTGTCTTTGTAGATGGCCTTCATAATAGCATCCTTTGAGTCTGAACTTGCAAGGATGAGGATTACTTCCTTATCCGGCTGGATGGTGATGTTGAAGAATTCTTCGGATTCGGGGTTTGCGGAGCCGCGCCCGCGGAGGATGGAGCCGCCCCTGGCGCCGGCCTTGCGGGCTGCCGCCATTACATTCTGGGAGAATCCTGCATTTACTATGCAGACAATCAGTTCGAATTTGCCGTTTCCTTCCATATTATGCTTCCTCCTTTACTGTAGATTTTTCATTTGCCAAAAAGCCGTATACCATTGTCCCTATGACGCTGGTAAGGCGTACCGTGAATGCAACCCCCTTGTAGTTCTTGCCTTTCCTGAAGTTCTCTTCCAGTTCCGAGATTATGCCGGCGGCCTCGTCTGAACGCACTATGGCTATGATGAGGGACTTTGGTTTCTCTTCCAGGCCAAGGTACTGGAGAATGAGGTGCGAGGTGCCCTTAGCGGGCATCGTGAACTGAAGGTTTGCCTGATGGGCCTGGATAAGGCTTGAGTAATACTTGGCTTTCTCGTTGTGCACGATGGCCGTGAGCATCTCAAGTTTTACCGGGGCGATATTGTGTTTGTTATCTTCCATAGGCGGGGCGGTTATTCAAAGTAGATGATCTGGTCTTCATCGGCCTTAAGGATACGGCGCATCCTTATGGTCTTGCGGTACTGCACGCTGAGAACGGACTTGAATCCGAGGGACTGGATGGTGATGAGAGGGGTCATCGCTACCATTGCCACCACACCGAACGCGAAATCCAGCACGGCATCAGCGCTGTGATAGATAGAAACACATGCTCCGACCGCCATAGGCAGAATAAAGCTGCTGGTCAGCGGTCCGCTGGCCACTCCGCCCGAATCAAACGCAATGGCTGTATACAGCTTCGGCACTGCGAAAGACAGGCCAAGAGATACCAGATACCCCGGAATCAAATATGCCAGGATGGAAAAGCCGCTAATGAGCCGCAAAACAGAAAGGCCAATGGAAAGGCCAACACCAAGAGAAAGAGCGACCGTCATCTGCAGACGCGAAACCGTTCCGCCGGTCACATCTTCCACCTGCTTGCACAGGACCTGGACCGCCGGTTCGGCGAGGACAACAACCATGCCCAGGAAAAAAGCAAAACCAAGCAAAACATGTTCATTGTAAGCGGCCATAGAATAGCCGATGTGATAACCGATCGGCATAAACCCGACAGACACCGCCACCAGGAAAATCACCAGCCCGAAGAAGGCAAAAACCAGCCCAATGAGAATCTGGAACAGCCTCGATTTCGGAAGATGCAGAACCGCAGCCTGAAGCACCGCAAAGAAGAAAATCATCAAGAGGAGGGATTTTGCGACTTCCCAGGCAGTCTCACCCACCAGATGCCAGAAGTTTCCACTGAAATACGCCTGAAGAGAGTAGTCCGGAAGCTCATAGCTGATGCTGCCGTTTCCTGCTCCCAGGCTCAGTGCGAGTACTGCAAGAATCGGTCCCACGGAGCAAAGTGCAATCAGCCCGAAGCTGTTTTCCTCCGCATTTCGGCCTGCAAAAGCCTGGGCAATGCCCAGACCGAGTGCCATGATAAACGGAACCGTAATCGGCCCGGTCGTAACTCCGCCCGAATCAAACGCCAGCGGCAACAGAGACCCTTTTCCCGCCGAAATCAGCAGCGAAGCAAGTGCAAACAAAAGCATATAGAAGAACAT
>ONOQ01000040.1 GCA_900319485.1 uncultured Bacteroidales bacterium
GAATCCATCTCCTCCTGAGTTGCCGGCGGATACGGCGGATTGATCTGGACGTACCCGTCCCCTACCGGCTCCAGGATTGTATCCGGATGCATCATGTTGGCGTGCGTCTCTATCCAGTGGAAATTCTCCGCAAATGCCCTCTTGTCCTTCCGGCACTCTTCAAAACTATGCAGCACCAGGATGCCGGACCGGGCACTTACGCCAGAATCCGTGGCCACCCTCGGCCGCGTAAGAGGGAGGGGCCCATCCGCAGGATGGGAGGGGTCGCGAAGCGACGATTCGGGCGTGAGTGCCCAGTCCGGCACCTTACCGTCTACATAGAAGGCAATCTGGGGAATCTGCTGCATCTTATGGCGGGGCCAGCCCTTCTCTATGCCTTTGGTCAGTTCCAGCATAGGGCGCTCTCCCATTCCATAGCACAGGTAATCGGCCCCGGAAGTGACAAGGACGGAGGGCATAAGGCAGTCTTTCCAGTAGTCGTAATGCGTGAGACGCCTCAGGGATGCTTCTATGCCGCCGATGACAACGGGAATGTCAGGATACAGTTCCTTCAGGATTTTGGTGTAAACCGTTACGGCGTAATCCGGACGCGCGCCGGCTTTGCCGTCAGGGGTATAGGCGTCGTCGTGGCGGAGGCGCTTGGAGGCGGTGTAATGGTTCACCATAGAGTCCATTGCGCCGGAATTGAGGCCGAAATACAGCCTGGGGCGGCCCAGTTTACGGAAATCGCGGAGGTCGTCCCGCCAGTTGGGCTGAGGCACCACAGCAACGCGGTAGCCCCATTTCTGGAGCCAGCGGGCAATAACGGCCGTTCCGAATGACGGATGATCTATGAATGCGTCTCCGGAGAAAAGGATGATGTCAATGTAATCCCATCCAAGGGCTTCCACTTCCTTCACGGACGTGGGAAACATATATGATTGTGATGCCTCTGCCATAAGTGATGCAAATATAATCAAGAAATCACTATCTTTGCAATATGAAAAGAATATTTTACCTTCTTGCAGCCGTTATCGGCCTTTGTCTCACATCTTCCTGTGGGAAATCTTTCCTTGACCAGGTGCTCCTTGAAGGCAACTGGGGCCTCATACGCAATGAGATGACAACTAGCGTCAACGGCACCGTCATAGAATCCCTTATCTCAGACTGTGATCCCTTCAATCCCAAAACGCCGATGGACTCCCAGTTGGCAATCCGCAGCGCGTCCGGCAGTGTCTATGAGTTCTCAACATACACCTGGGATATGGTGCGCGGAGTCTGGACCCTCTTTACCAAAGAGAACCTCATTGTACGGGATAACGTATTATATATGGTAGAAGGCGGCCGTGAAATGGAATACGGCCATTTCACATCAACGGCAAGCACTCTCACCATTGAAACCATAGACATCTTCGACGAAGTTGTGGGCGGTGTGGTCACTCAGCACTCCACCGTATCACGCTCCACTTACAGAAGGCTGTCGGATATCCTGTAAGGCCAGTTTTTTCATCCCATACAAAAACGCCCCCGGAGTTGCTTCCGGGGCGTTTTTGTTTTACAGCAATTTGTTTTCAGTAAAGTAAACTCCTGATAATCCGCATATTACTGCGGGATGATCCATCCACGCAATTCCTTGGCCGCAAAGCCGGCCTGGTATACCTTTGCAGCACAACATCTGCCAGCCGGGGCTTGATCGGTCACCGTAACAGTTTGCGTTTTTTTGGGGGGCCGGGGATTTCTCCGGTCCCTTTTTATTCTACATAGAGGAGAAGTCCCTTCAGGTACTCGCCTTCCGGATGATAGATGTTCACGGAGTGGTCTCCGGGCTGGTTCAGGCGGTCAAGGATTCTGACGCTGCGGCCGGTTTCCGCGGCAGCGGAGAAAACGGCCAGCGCAAAGGCCTCCTTGTCCACAACCTGGGAACAACTGAAAGTGAACACAAAGCCGCCGGGAGCCACCTTGGCGATGGCTGCGGCATTGAGCCTCTGATATGCCCTGAGGGCGTTTTTCAGAGCGCCCCTGTGCTTTGCGAATGCCGGTGGATCCACTATCATAAGGTCATATGCGCCGTCCGGGACGTTCTTCACGAAGTCTATTGCATCGGCACAGTATGAAGTGTGCTGCTCCGAAGTGAAACCGTTGAGTTCCACGTTACGGTCCACCATAGCCATGGCGCGGGCGCTGCTGTCCACGGAATCCACGTGCTTTGCGCCGCCCGCAAGGGCATAGATGGAGAAGCCGCCGGTGTAGCAGAACAGGTTAAGGACATTGCGGCCGCGGGCTAGTTTCCCCACCCTGGCGCGGTTCTCCCTCTGGTCCAGGAAGAAGCCCGTCTTCTGGCCCTCGTTCCAGTTCACGAGGAACTTGTTGCCGCCCTCAAGGACCACTGATTCATCGGCATCAAAACCCGGAGCCTTCCAAAGATATCCGTCGATGAGTTCCAGGCCGGCCTTGAAGGGCGCGGTGCCTGAACTTTTGTCGTATACGGCCTTGAGAGAGCCGCCGTAAACCTCACGGAGGGCTTCCGCGATGGCGTTTTTGGCGCGGAACATACCAACGGAATGGGCCTGGAGCACGCAAACGCCGTCATAATAGTCTACAATGAGGCCAGGGAGACCGTCCCCTTCCCCGTGCACAAGCCTGTAGCAGTTGGTCTCATCCGATCCCGCAAGTCCCATTGCCTCACGCAGTTTCAGGGCCCGTGAGAGCATAAGGGTCCAGAAATCAGGCTTTGTGGGGTCCTCCTCAAAACTGAGGATCCTTACGGCTATGGAGCCAATCTGGTAGTGGCCATAGGCAAGGAACTTTCCATCGGCCGATGCTACACTCACAAGGTCTCCCTCTGCGGGATGGCCCACAATCTGGGCGATGGCCCCGGAGAAAACCCAGGGATGATAACGCAGGATGGATTCCTCCCTGCGCGGCTTGAGAATAATTCTATCCATTGTCTTGCTGACGGTATCTTTCCGGATGAAGCTCTTCATCCGAGAGCGGATTCTTCTCTGACTTTAGAAGTTTCATATACATCTCACGGCACACCCAGGCGTCTGTGGCGGCGTACCGCAACTGGCTTTCGGAGAGGTGCTCCGCCTCCCAGTTTGACAGTTGCTGGGCCTTGGATATCTTTACGCCGAGAATAATGGCAGTCATCTTCTTGACGGATTTGTCACGGATTCCGTATTCCCACACTTTTGACTGGAGGTCTACAAAGCCGCCCGGCTTGAAGGAGGCGTACTTCTGGAGGCCGCGGATGTCGTCTATTGTAGCGGCGCCCACCTTCAGGATTGCAGGATTCGCAAGTATGGCGGCAAGGCGCCTGGGAATGCCTGTTTTCTGCACACGGAAAAGGTATGCCCTGCCGGGACCGGAGAGTTGCAGGAGCGCCGTACCGTTGGAATGCTGATCCTGGGTAAAGGTGGGGCGGGTTTCGGTGTCAAAACCAAGTACCTTCTGTCTTCTCAGATAACGCAGGGCGGCGTAAAAAGTGTCATTCAGGGAGTCTACCAGCACAATTTCCCCCGGGAAGGAAACAAGTTCAAGTTTTGCTATTTCTTCCGGGCTAATTGATATGGGGAACATACTCTGACTGGACATATTGGGCGCTTAGGGGAACTTTCTGAAGCCCTCCTTCAAGGGATTCCTCCGTTATGAAGTATCTTACTGAAGGCCGATGGATCCTGTGCGTAAAGAGATTCTCCTCACGTAAAAGGGCGTATACGGCATCCACGATGCAGGCGCCGGGATCAAGGATCTGGAAATTATCCGGGAGCATTGCGGAGAACGCGTCTTCCTCCTCCGTTGCCGCGCGGCGGATGATGGGAATCTCGGACCACAGCGGAGCGGGATCCTTCCCGTATCCGTCCAGGATAAGGGCATCCATCTTACGGCCCGTGAGCCTGTACTGCCTGAGGACGCTGCGGAATTCAGTGCAGATGTCAAGGGCGGGATCCGGGGTGATGGAAACTACGCTGCCGGTAAGTCCCATCTCCTCAAACACGCTCTCGTAGACTTTTGACTCCCTCACAGGGTCCGACGCCCACACGGCAATGTTCTTTGCCCCGCCGCGGACCGCTGCCTTCAGGCTTTCCCGTACAGGGGACATAAGACGGCACACGCCGCCTTTCATCTGCTGGAGGGTATCCACGTCAAACATACCGTAACGGGCGTGGAGGGAAGACGTGAACACTATGATCTTTGCCTGCGACAGGCTGTCCCAGGCGAAGAGGGCGCCCCTCACGGCAGCCTCACGGAGGCTGTCAAGCCCGGTGGAGTCTGAAAGAAAACCGGCATAAGGTTCATTGTAGGCGTCCATAATTACGTCGAAGGTTTCACCTGCAAAATCAGGAAGGGAATCCCTGTGGGCGCGGCCGTCAATGTTGTCACGGCGGTCTACGCTCTGGAAACGGCGGGAAAGATAGATTCCGTCTGCGCGTTCCCCAAACAGCGCTATGCGGCCGTTTATGCCGACGTGACCGGCACGTGCGGCAAGGCGGCCAAGACCTGACGAATCACTTGCTACGGTATACACCAAAGGCACTGCAGGACGTGGCTCAGGGCCCTTTTCCCGGCAGGATATGGCAAGTGCAGCAACAATGAGCGCTGCAAGTAATGCTTTTCTTTCCATCATTAGGTGCAAATTTACTAAAAAATCCTTATTTTTGTAAAAATACATTTAAGATGAAGAAGATTCTAAGCCTCGCGCTTTTGGCATTATGCTGCCTCAACACATTTGCACAGAGGGCTCCCAGCCCCGTCAAGGCAACTGACTATCAGTTCACAACCGTTAAGGAAAATCCCGTCACATCCATCAAAAACCAGTACCGCAGCGGCACCTGCTGGTGTTTCAGCACCATTTCCTTCCTTGAGAGTGAGATTATCAAGGCAAAGAACCTGAAAGACGCCTCGCTGTATCCTGACTTCTCAGAGATGTTCGTGGTAAGGAAAGCATATTATGACCGCGCCATAAAGTATGTCCGTATGGACGGCAAACTCAACTTCGCCGCCGGATCCGACTTCGGAGACGTCCTGGAGGTTGCAAAGACTTACGGCCTTATCAATCAGGCCGATTATTCCGGCTTCCAGTACGGCTACGACAAACCTGTCCAGGCAGAACTTGACGCCGTGCTCAAAGGTTATGTGGACGCTGTGGTGAAAAACCCCAACAAGAAACTCACCAAGGTATGGCCCAAAGGCGTTGAAGGCATCCTGAACGCCTATATGGGTGAAATTCCTGAAGACAAGGTTATCAAGGGAGACGCCCTTGGAATCAACCTTGACGATTATATCGGCTTCACTTCCTACACCCATCATCCCTTCTACACCGCATTTGCAATGGAGGTGGAAGACAACTGGCGCTGCACCCCTTCCTGGAATGTTCCGCTTGATGAGTTTATGGCCATCATAGACAACGCTGTTGACAAAGGCTACACCGTAGCCTGGGGCGGAGACGTCTCGGAGCCCGGTTTCACCCGTGACGGCCTCGCCATCCTCATAGATATGGAAGCCCTTGCAACTTCCGGCTCAGACCAGGAGCGCTGGGTTGGCAAAGCGGAGGAAAAGCCCGCGGAGAAAGCCTCTGTCAAGGAAATCGAAGTAACCCAGGAACTCCGTCAGGACTACTACGACGAAAAAACTTCCACCGACGACCACGGTATGCACCTCTACGGCATAGCCAAGGACCAGAACGGTACCAAGTACTACCTCATAAAGAACTCCTGGGGAGAAACCGGTGAGTACAAGGGCATCTGGTATATGTCAGAGAACTTCGTGAAGGGTAAAACCCTCAACATCCTGGTAAACAAGAACGCCGTTCCCAAGGATATCCTCAAGAAGATCGGCCTGAAATAAATGAGCATAGTAAAGCACATTCCCAACACTATCACCCTGATGAACCTCCTCTCGGGAGTCATCGGGGTGATGGCTGCTGTAGTGGGAAAGACAGACCTCGCCTTTCTCCTTATGCTTGCCGCCGCCTTATTCGATTTCTGCGACGGCCTGGCAGCAAGGCTGCTGGGGGCATATTCCGTAATCGGAAAGGAACTGGACTCACTGTGTGATATGGTTAGTTTCGGGGTACTTCCTTCGGTAATGCTGGTGTATGCATCGGTGAACTCCGGCCTTTCACCCCAATGGCTGTGCTACATACCTGTTTTCCTTGCCCTTATGAGCGCCCTCAGGCTTGCCAAATTCAATGTGGACGAGCGCCAGAGCACGGATTTCATAGGAGTGGCCACCCCTACATCGGCCATAATGAGCGGCGCGCTGTGCTACAGCGGAATTGCCCTTCCGGTGTGGTTCATCCCCGTTTTTGCCGTTGTGATGGGCCTTCTTCTTGTGAGCGAGATCCCTATGTTCTCCATCAAGATTGCAAAGGGCCATAAACTCCTGGACGCCAAGCACATAGTTCTTATCGGCCTCATTGTGGCATCCATAGCCGTAACCGCCGCCCTGCGCCTCAACTGGAGCGTAGCGGTGCTGCTTGTCTTTGGCTCCTACATTGTGGAAAACCTTATAATATGGATAGCGAAACCAAGAAGTTGACTCCCCTTAAGTTCCTCCCGGACAGGCAGGACACCCCCTGGGGCAGCATAGAATATAAACTGGCCGATCTTGGATTCATAGATTCAATGGCCAGCGAGGGCTGGCTTGGAGGGAACACCCTCTCGGACATAATGCAGACATACCTGGAAAGGGTTTCCGGAGAAACATCCTTTGACTGGTATGGTACGCAGTTTCCCGTGCTAATAAAGCGCATGCATGTCAAGGGGCGCACTCCCCTACATCTTAATCCTGACGACGAATCGGCCGAGCAGCGTTACGACGCCTTTGGAAAAACCGCCTTGTGGTATGTGGAGGAAGCCGGAAAAGAGGCTGCCCTATACCTTGGTTTCAAGAAAGCGGTTGGAGCGGAGCAATTTTACAATGCAACCCTGGACGGCAGCGTTGACAGCCTTCTTCACAAGGTTAAGCCCTGCAAGGGAGAGTTTTATCTCATCACCCCCGGAACCGTTTACTCCGCAAAGGATGTTACCATTCTGGAAATCTCAGAAGCGTCGGAACTTAGTTTCAACCTTGAAACGGACCTTGAAGAAGCCTTCGACCTTATTGACCTCGGCGCCTGGATCAATCCACTTCCAAGGCCTCAGGGCAGCCTTGTTGTGTCTCTCCCCCAGTTCACGTCAAACTGCATTCCCTTGTCACAGGCCCTGAAGAGCCACCGGGACCTTGACGACACCTTCCTTCTTTACATTACCCTGGAAGGAGAAGCCGTCATTGAGGCCGATAATAAGAACTACAATGCCGGAAAGGGAGAACTTGTTATGGTCCCGGCAGAAGTAACGGACTTTGCCCTTCTTCCGGCAGCCCCCGGCACAGTAATCCTGGAAGTGAGAATGGATCCAAGGCCGGACGACGACATTGTTTCAGAACCCGTAGACGATGGAAGTCAGGATTGACAAATACCTCTGGGCCATAAGGGTTTTCAAAACCCGCACTGAAGCCACAGAGGCCTGCAACGGTGGCAAAGTGAAAGTTGGCGGTGTAAACGCCAAGCCTTCAAAGGACGTGCGCCCCGGAGACATAATAAACGTAAGGAAAGGTGCCGTAAACTACACCTTCAGGGTAATTGACGGCCTGGAAAAACGTGTGGGCGCCAAAGTGGTTCCGGAATACGCGGAGAATCTCACGCCCGAGGAAGAACTTCAGAAACTGCGCGCTCCCGTTGAAACCTTCTTTGTATCCAGGGACCGCGGCACAGGCCGTCCCACCAAGAAGGACCGCAGGGAAATTGAACAATTGTGGGATACGCTGGAACTCTAGCGCCCGCAGATGTCCTTGAAATCGCAGCCGGAGCATACCTTGGTCTCCTCCGTGCGGCGCCATGGAATTTCAAGATTGGATATTTCCGACAGCATATCCAGAAGTTCCTGTGTCTTTTCCTTTGTATCCGCAGGGTCTTCCGGCATATCCGGAAGGCTGCCGGTATAAAGGTGCTGGATTGAGTAGACTGAATCCACCAAAAGTTTTCCCGCAAGCGCAGGCTGCTGATGGCAAAGGATGTTATAGATGAAAAGTTGCCTTAATATCTTTGCCTGGATTTTGTTGTTGTTGTCAACAACCTTTCCCGTCTTGTAATCAATGACGCGCACTTCCCCGTCCCTCAAACTGTCCAGCCTGTCGATATAGCCGTGAAGCCTGAATCCGCCCAAGGTGCCAAAATAATGCTCTTCAAGGCCGATTATTTCGAATCCCTTCGTTGCGCCAGCAGCGGCAAGAAGATCGGCGTCGTGCTTCAGGGTACTCAGGACATAGTCAAGGATAACCTCCTCCAGCACAAGGTTCCGACCCGTAACCTCAATTGTGTGCAACTCCTCCAGCACATTGGCGCGGATCATAGCCTTGAGTCCCTTCACATCCTTCCTGAAAGCATCTATCATCTGAGGAGTAATGGGATTAGCCCTCTTGTAAAGATCCTGCATCACGCGATGGAAAACGTTTCCCACCATACGGGCATCCAGGGACTCCGCCACTTCCTCATCCTGCTTGAGACCCTTGACCTTCTGGTAGTAGAACTTTGCAGGGCATTCCGCATAACTGTTGAGGGCCGATGCCGACAGCAGTTTCCCCTTTACGGTATCCACATCCTCCCTGGTTTTCACTATCTCTTTCTCCGGTTCCGGGGCCTGCATTGACGGAGCGGCTGTGAACCGTTCCAACTTAATACCGAAGTGATATTGAAGTTGCTTTATGTATCGGCTTTCCTCCCCGGATTTAAGACCATCCGTACGGCTGTCGTAGACAATCCACACGTGTTCAGGCCTCTGAATCATCCTATAGAAATAATATGCCCACACGGCATCCTGGAATTCATATGTGGGAAGACCGAATCCCTTGCGGAGTTCCGGCGGTATGAAAGACGAACTGACGCTCCTCCTTGGAAACATCCCTTCGTTGGCGCTGAGAATCACAAGATTCCTGAAATCCAGCGCGCGGGTTTCCAGCGGCCCCATTATCTGGAGCCCTTTGAGAGGCTCTCCCTTGAACGGCACGGAAATGCCCTGAAGAATCCTCTGCAAAAGCCTCAGGTGAGTTGACGGAAGCACCTCAAGGTCTGTGTCCTTAAGGATATTGAACTGAGTATGGCATCGCTTTGCAAAGTCCAGTTCCAGGAGCATCTCCGATTTCCCCGTGAGAGTACGTCCCACAAGCCCCACAATCTCCTGGAAATACTCCTCCGTCCTGTGATTCTGCAAAGCCGATACAGCCTTTGTATCCTCTATAACCGGGCGGAAAACTAGATCCAGAACTGGGCCACCCTGAAGGTCCTTAAGCGGGATATAATATACTGCAGATGCCTTGACGGCTTCCACCTTTTCTTTCTCTTCTTCCCCAAGAAGTTCACGGAAAAGACCCGATGAAAACACGTTCCTTACCGCCGCGTGGTAGAAATACCAGCCGTCCGGGCGCTTCCTCATATGCATCTGAAGGTTCCCCAGGGCATCCAGAAGCGTATAAATGGCGCTTTCGGACATGGGGCAGCCCATAGTCACGTTAATGTTTTGATATGAAGGCGGGATGGAACTGAGGAGAGGCATCAGGAGGGACTGGTCCGGAAGTACAAACGCAGTCTCCACGGCATCTCCGGATGTCTGCCCAAGTATCCAGGGAGCCAGTTTTGCCTGCCCCACGGATGAAGGAACGTCCACAACGGTTATCTTTGGAACGGAAAGGCCAGCCGGATCAATCTCAAAGGCCTGCGGGAAATTCGCCAGGTTCTTTTTCATAAAGAACGAGGACTTGTTGTCCCTGTCCTTTATCATAGGGCTCACGTAGTCCCAGCAGAACTGCGCCAGGCGGGCGTCACGCATACGCTCAAGAAGGAGTTTCTCACACTCGTTCAGAACGTTGAGCCCAACAAATACATATTGCGCCGTTTCCGGGAAAACCGGATTCAGAAGGTCCACCACGGACTTTCCGTCCTTAAGGCTCTTTGCCACGCTTCGGTATACCATCCCCTCATAGGACATTCCCTTTTCCCTGAGGCGCCTGCCAAAACTTTCATACAGCGGGAAGAGGATGTTCCAGAGTTTTACGAATTTTCCCTTGACACCGCCTTCAAGATGCTTTGAGTCTCTGAAATGGTCCAGGAAATGATTGATGGCCTTCTCCTGATTCTTTGAAAGATACTCATAGGTGTCCTGAAGTTCCTTGAAATCGGAGACGTTGCGGAAAAGTCCGGCGGCATCTACAAGGTACTTGTCTATGTCATCAAAGTCCCCCAGCAGCACATCTCCCCAGAACACGAACTCGTCAAGGGGTTCGGCCTCCGGATTCAGGGCCTTGTAGCAGTCATAAAGTTCCAGAAGCAGATGAAGCCTGTCCGTAGCATGTACACTGTATACCTTATAGAAGAAATCATTGATGGTATACATCTGCGGAGACATAACGGGCTTCCCCAACTGCAGCCCAAGGTATTTTCTGAAAAACACCAGGGAACGGCGGTTGGGAAAGACAAAACAGTACTGTTCCAACTGGGGGCTGTCAGCATAGTGACGGGCCACCTGCTTAAGGAAAGGATCCACTCTTTATCTTATATCGAATGAGTAAGGAAGACGCGCCATAGGCTTTCCGGGCCGGGCGGAAAGGACGGATTTGACCTCTGAGCCCATAGCCTCGAAGGGAGTGCCGGCAAGGATGGAGGGCTCGGAGTTCTTCTGGCCAAGACTTTCCATCAGTTGCTCTGCAAATGTGAGAGGAGCCGGGAAGGCCACTGTAAGGGCGTCATCGGCGGCGATACCGGCAAGGGTTGCGGCATAAGCGATTGCATCCTGAAGGGTGCCGATTTCATCCACAAGGCCTATCTCAAGGGCGTCGGAGCCCATCCATACGCGACCCTGGGCGATTGCGTCAACGGCAGATGGAGCCATCTTGCGGCCATCGGCCACAAGGTTCACGAAACTCTCATAGATATCCTCTACGCTGGCCTGCTGGTAATCCAGTTCCGCCTTGTCGAAGGGACGCATAAGGCTGTACATATCGGAGTGCTTGTTTGAGCCGACGGACTCGAATGTCACGCCTATATTCTTTGTGACCTTGGAGAATTCAGGGATCATTGAGAATACGCCGATTGAACCGGTAATAGTGTTTGCATCGGCAAAGATTTTCTCGCAGCCGTTGGAAATCCAGTAGCCGCCGGACGCCGCGTAGTTGCCGAACGAAGCCACAAGGGGTTTGCGGGCCTGGAGGCTGTCCAGGGCGGTCCTGATCTTGACCGATGCGGCAACGCTGCCGCCGGGAGAGTTCACGCGAAGGACCACGGCCTTGATGGCGTCATCCTTTGCGGCCTTGTTGATCTCCTTCACAAAACGGTCTCCGGCAATGTTCATAAGGTCTTCGCCCTCCACTATCTCGCCATCGGCATAGATAATGGCGATGTTGGGCCTCAAAACGGGCTTTACCTTTGCCACGGCATAGTCTGCGAAAGGAATGAGTTTAAGTTTTTCCTCCGAGGGGACTCCGGCAAGGGTGCAGAGTTTCTCAATGAGTTCTGATCGTGTCATAAGGCCGTCCACAAGGCCATTGGCAAGGAAATCCTCAGGTTCGGCAAGGGCAAGGTCATCCACAAGCGCATTGAATTTTTCAGGGGAAATGTCCCTGGACTCCGAGATGGCGGCGGTCATAACATTCCAGGCGGAGTTCACCATAACCTGGTTCTGCTCACGGTTTTCAGGGGAAGCGCTGCTGCGGATGAACATCTCGCCGGCGCTCTTGTACTTTCCGTGACGGATGAGTTGGACGTTTACTCCGAGTTTATCCAGGATGTCCTTCACGAACATCATCTGGGAAGAGATGCCGATAAGTTGATAACTGAAGCCGTGGTATGATGAAAGATAAATTTTGTCGGCAACCGTAGATAGGTAGTAGGAACCGTTTGCGGGAGACTCCAGCCAGGCGATGACGGGCTTTCCGCTGCGGCGGAATTCGGAAAGCGCGCGGCGCAATTCCTCTGCGTCTGACATACCCATGGTGGCGCCCTCCGCGCGGAGAAGGATGTACTTCACGCCGGGGTCTGCGGCAGCGGCCTCAATGCCTTTGATGGCATCAAGAAGGCCGATCTGGGCAAGCGGCATCTGCATTCCGGCGGCGGAGAATGACGGAACGGGATTCTCCTGAGTCTGCTCCGAGATGGTGAACTGGGAAAGGTTCACGTCCAGGACGCCTTCCTTGGGAAGAGGCGTGCCAGCCCCTCCGGCTACAGCGCCTGCAAACATAATGAGGAGCAGGAAGAATGCTAGGATTCTTAGCACGATAAGGCCGCAGATGACGGCCAGCATAGTTTTGACGAATTCTTTCATATGTGTTACTTTACCAATTGCGTAGCGGTATTCCAGTCAATGTTCTCCTTGTAGAACTTGTCAAGGACGTCCGATCCCTTTGCGGGGAGATACATCGACAGACCGGAATATGTGCCGTCAAGGACGGGGATGCTGAAAAAGTACTCCGTATGGTCCTTGTAGATGACTACCTTCGCAAGGGCCTCATCCAGGGCGGCGAGATCCTCCGCGGACGCGCCGGCCTTTGCCACGATATCCCTCATATCATAGAAGAAGTGCCTTTCCATACGGTAATAACGCTGGACGCTGCCGGCATTCACGGCACTTATCTCTTCCCTGTACTTGTCAAAGAGGACACGGCATACCTCTGCAAGTTCGTCCAGATGCTCCGTATTTACGGCCGATATGGTTGCAAATTCCTGGCCCGCGTTCTTGCCGTCTTTCCTGTACTGGTCAAAATAGTCCCTGCACACCTGAATGGGATCAGGCGTTCCCTGAAGGAGACGGGAGGTGAGGAGTTTGTAATCAAAGCCGTCGGCAAGGATTTCCGTGGGAGAAAAACCTATTATACGCGCCTTGTCCTTAAGTTCGTACGCAACCTCCACGCCGCCCATCAGGCAGGCATCCAGGAGGATGTAGTCCATAGGACAGGGAATGGCGTCACGGAAGGCCTTGAGTTCCATCTCCACTGAACTGTTCACGTCTTCGTCCTGGCCGATGGACTTGACCGCGGGATAATCCGGGATGGGAGGGAACTCCTCCCCTATTATGCTGCGGCGGCCGCGAAGTGAGAAAGTGTTGACTTTCCCTCCGTGAGCCCTCTCATAGGCTTCAGGGTCCTTGTAATAACCGTCCGGGAGATAACCTGTGCCGTGGGAAGAGAGCACTATGCCGTAATGGCTTCCGGGGAATTGGTTCACAACTGTCTGGAGAGCATCCTTAAGGGTGCTTTCTCCGAACAGAGGAGTAAAACCGTCCCACTTCTTCAGGGTATCCCTCACCACTCTGTCGTCCTTGTCACGATATACCCTGTACATTGCCGCCGGGGCTTCCGAGGTTTTGTTGCCTCCTAAGCGGGAGATAATGATAAGAACGCTCCCGGAGGCATATTTTCCCACAGGGATAGCGCTGGCCTCAAGTTCCTCAAGGTCTGCGGAGAGATAGCCGGAAAGGGAATTGCGGCCGCCGGAAATCATTATCATCACGTTACGGTCGATGACGGGAGACACCCGGCCCTTTGTCTCCTGACCGGAAGGAGAAGCCTCCTTTGAGGAAGGATCTATGTCAAAATACGGGTCTTTGGCGCAGGACAGGGCCAAAGCCATAAGTACAAGGAGCGCAAGGGCTACGGGTATTTTGAGCAAATACTTCATCATATCATACAAAGTTAGTTATTTTTTTCTATATTTGTACAAAACGTACAAGTAAAGCGTATGAAACATATTTTGAAAATGATTATTGTCATAGGATCGGTCGCGCTTGCAGGCGCCTGTTCGGGCCCCGGCCAGAAATCCCAGAATGATTTCAAGTACACCATAGACTCCTTCGCAGACCTAAAGGTTATGCGTTACCAGATTCCCGGATGGGAGAACCTGTCGCTCCGCCAGAAGGAATACGCGTTCCATCTTGCCGAGGCCGCAAAATACGGCCGTGACATACTCTGGGACCAGAACTGCAAGGATAACCTGAGAGTGCGTCACGCCCTGGAGGCCATCCTTGAGACAAATGTGGAAGATGGCCCTGAGTGGCAGGATTTCCTGGTATACGCAAAGAGGGTGTTCTTCTCCAACGGCATCCACCATCACTATGCAGAGGATAAGATATTCCCCGCCTGTCCAAGGGAGTATTTCGCCTCCCTCCTCCAGGGAGCGGGCATTGAAGACCCCGGTCTTCTTGACATAATCTATGACCCCGCAATCTACCCCCAGAGGCGTTCTACGGAAACTTCCGGAGACATTGTGAAACTGTCGGCCGTAAACTTCTATGAGAACGTCACCCGCGCTGAAGTTGAGAGTTACTACGCCGGAATAGTGGACCCCTCAGACCCCCACCCCATCTCCTACGGCCTCAACACAAAGGTTGTCAAAGGCAAGGACGGAGTCATCCGTGAACTTCCCTGGAAGGTTGGCGGCATCTACTCCCCTGCCATAGAGAAAATTTGCGAAGAACTTGCCCTGGCCCGCGAGGTTGCAGAAAACGACATCCAGAAACGCGCTCTGGGACTCCTTATAGAATACTACAACACCGGAGACCTCCGCAAGTGGGATGAGTTCAACATAGAATGGGTGAAGGACACAATCGGCACCGTGGATTTCATCAACGGTTTCATCGAGGATTACAATGACCCCCTTGGCCGCAAGGCATCCTGGGAGGGCTATGTGAACATCAAGGACTTCGAGGCTTCCCGCCGCACGGAAACCCTCAGCGCCAACGCCCAGTGGTTCGAGGACCACTCCCCCGTAGATCCCCGTTTCCGCAAGGAAAAGGTTAAGGGAGTATCGGCCAAGGTCATCAACGCCGTCTGCCTTGCCGGAGACAGTTATCCTTCCACTCCCATCGGCATCAATCTTCCCAATGCCGACTGGATACGCAAAGAGCACGGCTCCAAGAGCGTAACCATCGCAAACATCACCCACACCTATGATTATGCTGCCCAGGAACTGCCTGCAAGCACCCTCAAGGAGTTCGCCTACAGTGAAAAGGAGATAGAGATGGAGAAGAAGTGGGGCACAATCGCCAGTGAAATCCACACGGACCTCCACGAATGCCTTGGCCATGGCTCCGGGCAACTGCTTCCGGGTGTGAGCACAACCGCTATGGGAGAATATGCATCGGCCCTTGAAGAAGCCCGCGCAGACCTTTTCGGCCTTTATTACACCGCAGACCCCAAGATGGTTGAACTTGGCATAATGCCTGATCCTGAAGCATATAAGGCCGAATACGCCAATTATATCCGCAACGGCCTCATGGTCCAGTTCACCCGCGTGGAACTTGGCCGCCCCAACACGGAGGCCCATATGCAAAACCGCAAACTTGTGGCGGAATGGTGCCTTGAGAAGGGCGCAAAGGACAAGGTAATTGAAAAGAAGGTCCGTAACGGCAAAACCTACTTTGTGGTAAACGACTACGTAAAACTCCGCGCCCTGTTTGCAGAACTTCTGGCAGAGGTCCAGAGGATCAAGAGCGAAGGAGACTATGAGGCCGGAAAGGCTCTAATTGAAACTTATGCCGTGAACATTGACCCCGAACTCCACAAGGAGGTCCTGGAGCGTTACAAGGCCCTTAATCTCAAGCCTTACGGCGGTTTCATCAACCCTGAAATCCAGCCTGTCCTTGGAGATGACGGAGCAGTCAGGGATTACGTCCCCGTATACACCGACGACTACCTTGGCCAGATGCTCCTCTACGGCAAAAAGTACGGAACGCTGTGATCCTTCAGGAGTATAGGAATTACCTTATGATAGAGCGTAGGATGTCACCCAATACGGTGGCATCCTATTGTCACGACGTAGAGGCATTCCTGAAAAGTGACGGCCTTGACCCTTCTTCGGTAACCTCTTCTGACATCGAGAGTTATCTTGGGTCAATTGATGTATCCAAGCGCAGTTCGGCAAGGATCCTCAGCGCCCTGCGGAACTTCTTCGACTGGTGCGTCCAGGAAGGTGAGACAAAGGAGAATCCCGCCGCGCTTGTGGACTCCCCTAAACTTGGGAAATACCTTCCGGCCGTTCTCAGCGTGGAGGAAGTGTCCGCCATAATGGATTCCGTAGACCTTAAATCCTCTACCGGAAAACGTGACAGGGCCATCCTGGAAGTGCTTTACGGCTGCGGGCTCCGCGTCTCCGAGGCCGCGTCGCTGCGCATTTCAAAGATCAACTTCGAGGAAGGGTTCGTGGATGTGATAGGAAAGGGCGACAAACAGCGCCTGGTTCCGCTTGGAGAGATGGCGGCCGATGCAATAAAGGCCTACCTTGAGGACAGGCCTGTCCCCTACTCAAGGGCCCAGGAAAACATCCTTTTCCTAAATAAGTTCGGGAAGTCCCTCAGCCGCGTCTCCATCTTCAACCTGGTGAAAAAGCAGGCGATGATTGCCGGAATCCAAAAGGAAATATCTCCCCACACCTTCCGCCACTCATTCGCCACCCATCTGATTGAGAACGGGGCCGATTTACGAATTGTCCAGGAAATGCTTGGTCACGAATCCATCCTTACCACGGAAATCTACACCCACATAGACTCCTCAACCTGGCACAAGGCAGTGCTGGAGCATCATCCACGGCGCTAAGCGCAACATTTTTTTGCCGTTATCAAAAAACTTTGTATCTTTGCGGGCTTAAAAAAGTCAGTTATGGCTTTTTGGTGCAATGGGGTGCTTGAAACAGAGCACTGAGTAACACATTTTTATAAAACAAAACAATGAAGCATTTCACTCTCAATGGCGAAATCCGCCAGAAGGGCAACAAGGCCGTCCTCAAGGCCTACCGCCGTCAGGGTCTCGTTCCCTGCAACCTCTATGGTGAGGGAATCAAGGAAAACATCCTTTTCACTGTCAACGAAAAAGAACTGAAGGGTCTCACCCACACTCCCGCTTCTTATATCGTAGACCTCAACCTCAGCGGCAAATCTTACACCGCAGTTGCACACGAGTATCAGTGGCACCCGGTAGAGGACAACTGCCTCCACGCAGACTTCCTCGCAGTAGACGAGAAAAAGCCCATCGTTATCAGCGTTCCCCTCTCCATCACCGGTCACCCCAAGGGTGTTCAGGCAGGTGGTAAGTTCGTTCAGAGTTCCCGCGCCCTCAAGGTATGCGGCCTTATGAAGGACCTCCCGGATCAGCTTGACATCGATGTTACTCCCCTGGAACTCGAAAAGAGGATGGTAGCCGGCGACCTCAAGTTCGAAGGTCTCCAGATTGTCTCTGACAAGAACACCATCATCTGCTCCGTAAAGGCCACCCGCGCAATGCAGCAGGCCGCCCAGGAAGCAGCAAAGGCTGCAGAGTAATCTCTCCCTCCTCCTATGGAGTACCTTGTTGTCGGTCTCGGAAACATTGGCGCAGAATACGCCAATACCCGCCACAATATGGGATTTATGGTATTGGATGCCTGGGCTCAGGCATCCAATGTCCTTTTCAGGACAGACCGTTACGGCTCCGTCGCAGAAGTGTCTTTCAAGGGAAGGTGGTTCGTGCTCCTGAAGCCCTCCACCTATATGAACCTGAGCGGAAAGGCCGTGCGCTACTGGATGCAGCAACTAAACCTTCCGCTTGAGAACCTGATTGTGATTTCAGATGACCTCAATCTCCCCTTCGGGACCATCCGTATGAGAGCAAACGGTTCATCCGGAGGTCACAACGGCCTTGAAAACATAACGGAATGTCTGGAAAGTGACAAATGGACCAGGATCCGCATAGGAATCGGCAACGAATTCAACCGCGGCGGCCAGATTGACTATGT
>ONOQ01000041.1:0-17623 GCA_900319485.1 uncultured Bacteroidales bacterium
GGATGACAACTCAGACCTGAGGGAGTTTATCGGCACCCTTTTACAGGGAGAATACCGTATAATCAAGGCCTCTGACGGCAAAGAGGCCCTTGACAAGGCCACCAGGGAACTCCCGGACCTTGTGGTGAGCGACGTTATGATGCCCGTAATGGACGGCCTGGAACTTTGCAAGGCCCTGAAGGGGCAGTTTTCAACAAGCCATATCCCCGTTATCCTTCTCACTGCAAAATCCCTGGAGGAGCAGCGCGCGGAAGGCTATGATTCCGGGGCCGATGCCTACATCTCAAAGCCTTTCAGCGAGAAGGTCCTCCTTTCCAGAATAGGCAATCTGCTGAAGAGCCGCATCCTCCTTAAGGAGCACTATCTGGAAACCGGAGAAAGTGCCTCAAGACCTCAGGAGAACGACTTCCTGTCCCGTTTCCGCGCCAAGGTCCAGGAGCACATCTCCGACGAAAACCTGAGCGTGGAACAGATAGGATCGGAGATCGGCCTTTCCCGCGTTCAACTTTACAGGAAGGTGAAGGCACTCACGGGATACTCCCCCGTTGAACTTGTACGCATAACCCGCCTCAAGGCCGCCGCAGAAATGCTGAAAACCACGGACAAGACAATCTCAGAGATTGCTTATGCCGTGGGTTTCGGGACTCCTTCATACTTTTCCAAGTGCTTCAAGGAGTTATTTGGGCGCCAGCCCGGTGAGGGGCGCTAGTCTATCCTGTCAAATCCGGTGTAAGGACGGAGGCACTCAGGGATCTCGATGTAGCCATCCTTCTGATTGTCTTCCAGCAGGGCTGCAACTACGCGGGGCAGAGCCAGGGAACTGCCGTTGAGGGTGTGGGCAAGCTGCATCTTGCCGTCTGCGTCCTTGTAGCGGCACTTGAGGCGGTTGGCCTGGTAACTCTCAAAGTTGGAAACTGAGGAAATCTCCAGCCAGCGGCCCTGGGCTGCGCTCCAGAGTTCGAAGTCGTAGGTGATGGCCGATGTGAAACTCATATCACCGCCGCAGAGCCTGAGGATGCGGTACTTGAGGCCAAGTTCGTTCACAAGGCTCTCCACGTGCGCCACCATCTCATCAAGGGCTGCATAACTGTTCTCCGGCTTCTCTACGCGCACAATCTCAACCTTGTCAAACTGGTGCAGGCGGTTGAGACCGCGGACGTCCTTGCCGTAGGAACCGGCCTCACGGCGGAAGCAGGGAGTGTATGCGGTAAGTTTCTGGGGGAAGTCGTCGGCACCAAGTATAACGTCACGGAAGATATTGGTGACGGGAACCTCGGCAGTGGGGACCATATAGAAGTTGTCCACGGTGGCGTGGTACATCTGGCCTTCCTTGTCCGGGAGTTGGCCGGTACCGAAACCTGAAGCGGCATTTACCATCACAGGGGGCTCAACCTCCTTGTATCCGGCCGCGGTGTTGCGGTCCAGGAAGTAGTTGATGAGGGCCCTCTGGAGTTTTGCGCCCTTGCCCTTATATACGGGGAAGCCGGCGCCGGTGATCTTTACACCAAGGTCGAAGTCTATGATGTCATACTTCTTCGCAAGTTCCCAGTGGGGAAGGGCGTTTTCAGGAAGTTTGACCTCGGGGCCTCCCATCTTCACAACAAGGTTGTCCTCTGCGCCTGCACCTTCAGGGACAAGGTCACAGGGAAGGTTGGGAAGGAGGACAAGTTTGTCCTGGAGGGCAGCGGCGTTGGAATCGGCCTCGGCCAGGAGTTCCTGTGAACGGACCTTGAGGGCTGCAACCTCTGCCTTTGCGGCTTCTGCCTCTTCTTTCTTTCCGGCCTTCATGAGGGCGCCAATCTCAGCGGCAGCCTTCTTCTGCTGGCCAAGGAGGGCGTCAGATTCCTGCTGGATGGCTTTACGGCGGTCATCCATCGCTATTACGTCCGCAACAATCTCACGGGCGTCGAAATGCTTTTTTGCAAGTTTCCGGATTACGAGTTCCGGATCTTCGCGTAAGGTTTTGAGTGTAAGCATATTTTTCAATAATAAAGGAGGACCGTACTAGTCCTCCTTGATTAACTGTTTCCCCAGCGGCTAGTTCTCAAAGGGAACTACGCTCACGAAGGATTTGTCGTCACGCTTGCGGGTGAACTTGACAGTGCCGTCAATAAGGGCATAAAGGGTGTGATCCTTGCCCATACCCACATTAAGACCAGGGTTGTGCTGAGTACCGCGCTGACGCACGATAATGTTGCCTGCCTTTACGACCTCTGCGCCGAACTTCTTGATGCCAAGACGTTTGGAATGACTCTCACGGCCGTTCTTTGAACTGGATTGACCTTTCTTGTGTGCCATAATCTTCTGTCTTTAAAAAGTTAAGCGATAGCGTCGATGTGGATCTTGGTAAGCTTCTGACGGTGACCGTTCAGAGTCTGGAATCCCTTGCGACGGATTTTCTTGAATACGAGCACTTTCTTTGCTTTGGCGTCATCGTCAAGGACGGTAGCCTTCACAACTGCTCCCTCTACATACGGAGTTCCAACCTTTACGGCGCCTTCTGCATCAATGAGAAGAACCTTGTTGAACTCTACGGATTCTCCGTTCTTTGCCTGGAGGCGGTTTACGAAGATATCCATTCCAGCCTCTACTTTGAACTGCTGGCTTGCAATGTCTACGATTGCGTACATTGTACTAAAAAACTTATTAAAAGTTTGAGCCTGAGGCGTCTGGACCTTCCCAGCACTTACTCTGCCTTTCAGCCGTTAAAATTTGGGACTGCAAAGATACGCATTTTTCCGTGAAATCCAAATAATTCTCGAAGAGATTGTAATTCTGGTAATAAAACACTATATTTGGATTGTCAACGTCTTTTTCATCCTGCCATGCAACCCGCTATCACAAACAGAGTCCCAAAACTTTTATCATTGCTGCTATTGCTTGGGCTTCCCGGCGGTTACCTTTTTGGTCAGGATCTTCCAATCTTACCCGAGCCGGAGGGAATCTTGGAGCCTCCGGCGGGGATATCGGAGCGCCCGAATATGGCTTCGCTACCACAGGTATTTACTCCCGAGGCAGCCAGTCTGGGAGAATATGGCAAAGTACCGGTCAATTATTTCAACGGCCTACCCAACATTACTATTCCTCTCACTGAACTCAAGGGAAAGAATTACAATCTTCATATCTGTCCTACCATGCCGGCGGCAACAAGCCGGACGAGCATGCCGGCCCGGTAGGATTGGGCTGGAGCCTTCGTGCTGGTGGTTGTATCAACAGAGTGGTTAATGGCTTGAAGGATGAATACAGCTATGATGAGTTGTTTTTTTATAATCAGACGCATCATTTCAATCACAACCAGCCTATTATAGTTCCCAGTATGGATGCGCCCCCAGAAGGGCCGCCTCTCGGAGACCCTGAAAGTCCGCTATATGATGGCCCGGGCCTCTTCTATAATTGGCCCTATTACCACAACACTGATTGGAGTGATACAGATAATCTTAATTCATTCGCCATCAACGATACGCCTCTGGATTATGAACCCGACGAATTTATAGTGAATATTGACGGGTTAATCGCATCGTTCTACTTTGACGGCGCCAATGGAATCAGAATCGTTTCCCAAACGGCCGAAGAGTTTAGTGTAACCTATGAACTTGACAAGAAGGAAGCCCCGGTTCGTTTGTATACAAAAGGCTCCAGTCACCTTGATGCCAATCTGTTCACATATATCAAGACCCTTACCTTGTACAAGGGTGACGGAGTCAGATACACATTCGGGAACAGCCTTGACAACATTGAGTTCAGTTATCAGCAGGACACTCTTTTGAGCGCCCAGCGTCTTGTGGGTGCCGCCAACACCTGGTATCTTAGCCAGATAGCTTATCCTGGCGGGGAAACGATTGATTTCACCTACGAGAAACACGGCTTCCCGATTGTCAAGACAGACGTCCATTCAAAGCTCTGGGTACATTGTACGGACATTAGTACCCTGTCAGGGCAGTCTTTTTACCGTACAGATGAGTATTATACTAACGGAGCCAATTACAGTAACCTCACACTGACAATACTTAACCCTTCATACTTGACCAGAGTGGAGAACAGTATGTCCGGGGACTATCTCAACTTTCAAATATGGAAGACGGACGAACTTGAATCCGATGTAACCCAGTCAGAGTTTACTCATCTTATGGGAGGGATGTCAGGTCTTAACATCTATACCTTCCTCAATGAGGAGAACTATCATATGGGAGTGACGGACATTATCGGACCATCAAGCGTTATCAGCCTGCACTACCGAGGACTGGAGCGAATGCAGGAATATATGCAAGGCAACATTGTTCCAAATAACGTTGTGGTCAATCCTGATTATCCCGGGCCCAAGCCGCGCCTGCGTTTGGACAAGGTATGCTTCCGTCAATTGACACATGGAGAATATGACCGGGAATACCGGTTTTCATATGATACCCTCTCCCTTCCTCCAAGCTACCACAGTAAGTTTACAGATCATTGGGGATACTATACCAGACGTCACCATATGGATGTTCTTGCAAATAAGACATCAGAATCTGACAACTTTTACAAATATTCTCTCAACGACACGATGGCTGTCCGCCGCGCCGCTGATCCTGAATATATGCAGGCAGAGATTCTCAGGGAGATCATTTACCCTACTGGCGGAGTCCGGAAGTTCAAATATGAACCTCACACCTATGAGAGAATAGCCAGTTGTTTCAATCCCATCACACAACAGTTTGACTTTACAGTCCGCTATGAACCCGGGATAGCCGGAGGACTCAGAATAAAGACGATCACCGACTCGTTGTCCGCGAATTCCATCCAGCAGCGCACATTCACTTACAACAACTCCGGCATTCTTTCCGGCAAGCCGCTATACGGTGCCACTGGCCGTAGCCGGATAGCACAATCGTATCAAGATCCGGGCCTTTTCAATGATCCAATCAATCTTGAAATAGGTTTCACCGACGTGCGATACCGTATCGGCAGTGAACGCATCATAAACCAACTATTCCCAACATCCGGGAATCACGTTACCTATGGCAGCGTTACTGAAACTTTTGCCGATAACAGTTCCGTAACCTATTATTACAGTGACCATCTGACCGTCCCTGATAGCGCCCCTTTGTGGACTGAATCCAATATCAACTGCTCTCTCCTGCTGGATCCTGTCACTTCAATGCAATTAGGCCGTGGCCTTTTGCTTCAAGTTGATTACAGGGACGCGCAAAGCAATTTGGTCCGCCGGGAAACAATGACCTACAAACAGCCGTCGGCAACAGAATATCTTCTTGCCATAAGCAAGCGAAACCCGGCCCCAAGCGGTTCTCTTAAACGTGTGTCTGTCAACAGGATCGCCTATTATCATCCCTGTCTGTTATCCAAAACGGTCACCACCTGGCCGGAAGAATCGGCGGCTCCAATTACGGAAACAGAAACTTATACTTACAATGATCATCGGCGCATCATTGACCATACGCGCACAAGAGGGAACGATTCAGAGTCGGAACGGATTCTTTATGCGGAAGACATTTCCCAAGGCATATATCCCACTATGACTAGCGCTGGATACGGCGGAATGGTAATTGAGAAAATGGCTCTAAGGAATGGGACATTGACCGGCGCATCTCTCACCACCTGGAGGAGAGACTCAACTATTCTCTATATGCATTATGTTCCGGATGAAGTGTTCAGGGCCGAATTGGAATCCCCGCTGCCTATAAATCAATGGTCTCCTTTTTCCGGCACTTCTCATTCATCCTTTTATGGAGCCCCGGAATTGTCTTTCCTCACCTATGACAGTCACCGTAACATCACCCACGTCAAAACGCACTCTGGACGGCATAGTTATTATTTGTGGGATGAGAAGGGTATGAACTTGAATCTTATAACCAACGCTCCTGAAGTTATGTATCAGGATTTCGAGTCTTCACTTTCCGCAGTTGAAGGTGGGTACTTGAGTGAAAAGGCTAAGAGCGGTGTGGTATCATTGTCCTTCTCTTGTCCAAACGGGGTCCCCTACGTTGTGGATTATCGGAAGAAAACAAGTTCTGTATGGATTTACAACCGTTCCGCTTACACTGGTCCCGGGATGCAGATTGGCTCTGAAGGGGCCTTGGTTGATAACATCCGGATCTATCCCGAAGGAAGTCAAATAGAGACATACACATATAACTCCCCTGGGTTGTTACGTTCCATAACGGATGCGAGAGGTCTCTCCCGGTCTTTTACTTATGATTGGGACCGCCGCTTGAAGGGTACATATGACAATGACGGCAATCAAGAGACAGCTTACCAGTATCACTACCGAAACAATGAGCGCGACTCTACGTATGCGCAGACTGCCCCATATGCCGGAGCTAATGTTCTGGCAACGACCACGTACCTCAATGCCGGCGGCCTTTCTCCTTACAATGAGGAGAGTTGGTATGATGATTTTGGCCGTATATCTTTGAGCAAGAAAAAAGGCGCGTCTACTTTTGGTAATGACATTGTTCAAGAGTTTGAGTATGACGACAAAGGCAGACTGTCCAAAGAGTGGATTCCGAGATCATCTGTCTCCTTTTCCCCTCATATAGATGAGGTTCTTTACTCTGAGACGGTTTATGATTCTTCACCTCTGGACCGCACAAAGAAAAAATTTGGTCCCGGGGCAGATTGGCGTATCGGAAATCATTCCGTCCGTTATACATATCTATCGAATACGCTACAAAGCAATTCTGCCCGTTTCTGCCGACGCTATTCCGTCTCGTTTGCCCAAGACGGGACAGCGGTCATCAACAAAAGTGGTTTTTGGCCGGCCGGAACTCTTGAAGTGCTTAAGGTCACGAATGAGGACGGAGCGGAATCATACTCATACAAAGATATGTGGGGGCAGGAGATACTGCGCCGGGAGGAAGGCTTGGACACCTATTATGTTTACGATGATTTGGGCCGATTGACCGCAGTGTTTCCTCCTACACTGTCGGACTCACTCAAAATTGCGATAGGCACCATTACAGAATCGGAATGCCCAGAAATCAGTGATTACGCCTATCTCTACAGGTATGATAGCCGTGGCCGATGCATAGCCAAGCGCCTTCCGGGGTGCGAATGGACTTTCTATGTGTACGATGATGCAGACCGTCCGGTCTTCGAACAGGATGGGAATGACCGTGCCGCTGGCAGGTGGAAGTTCGTGTTTACGGACTCCCAAGATCGTGAATGCCTGAAAGGAACAGTCAGTAATCTGACTCTGGATCCTTTTGCCAATCCCTTGAATGGGCTTACACTGGATGTGTCACGTTCCTATCCTCTGGCAAATGCCGGGATGTACGGATATACTTTGACGGGACTTACACTTTCAAATCCGGAAATGCTCGTGGTCAACTGGTGGGATGATTATTCATTCCTCGGTAAATGGAGCGTCCCAGCTGCCAATAGTTTGTCTGTTATGTACCTGCAACCAGATTTGGGCAGTCCTTATGGGTTGCGATATAATCCTTCAGCCGCTGGTTTGAACACAGGGACTCTTACAAAAGTTCTTGGAAACAATGTTGGAAACCAGTATCTTTGGAGTGTGAGTTATTATGACAAAAAAGGTCGCGTTGTACAATCGAAAAACAACCACCTTCTGGGGCGGATGTTTTCTTCGCAGTATGGCTATGATTTTGCGGGCCATTTGACAGCCCGCGAGAATACCTATACCCTTTCAGGAGACTTTCTGTCAGAAACGTATACGTATAGCTTTGACAACTGCGGGCGTCCTTTGCAGACTGTCCATACACTCGGTGTTGGTACTCCTGTAGTGTTGAAGGACATCATCTATGATAGTGTGGGCCGCGTACAATCGGACGGCAGAACCGGGAATCCCGCTTTAAGTACGACATACTCATACAATGACCGTGACTGGCTCACATCACTGAACGTGGGAGCCAATGGCGGCACGTTCTCTGAAGTTCTCAATTTTCAGTCATCGGCCGACACCTTGCTCACTCCTCGCTGGGGTGGGGACATCGCATCACAACAGTGGTCAGTCGGGGCACAGACAGATACGACTACACATAAGTATCGTTTTATCTATGACAACCATTCCAGGCTGCTACACGCGAATCACACTTCAAACGATACCACTTTCCGCATCTCCCGTCACTACACTTACGACAACGAGGGGAACCTGTTAACCTCAAGCAGGCCTATGAGTGAAAAGACATTCATTTATCAGGGTAATCTCCTTCAAAGGATAAGCGAGATCGCCACGTATATAGATATCGGCGGAGATTTCCTTGTGCCGGATCCTGAGGTTATCGAGCCTGGTCCGGACCCCGTTCCTAATCCTAATCCTAATCCGGACCCAAATCCCAAAGACCCGGTAATATTTGACCCTGTTCATCCGGACCCGTTGATTCCGGAACCGGTAATTGAACCGTCTATTGAGCCGGAAGGGACTGTGCCCTATTATACATATGACGCAGTGGGCAATATGACCTATGCCAAACTTGAGGGGATTAACAGCGTTACTTATAATATCCTTAATCTTCCCCAGCAGGTGGAACTATCCGGATTGCTTACGCAGACGGTATGTTTTCAGTATGGCGCTGACGGCACCAAACTAAGCCGTACTCTGAATCCCACCCAATACGTTCAGGGCGTTCCGCGGACTTATATCGGCCCTCTGATTATGGAGGGAGAGACTCCTTCTATACTACTGGTGGACGGAGGCTATATCACGTTCCAATTAGTTGCCGGTCACGTTGTGGGGACGTATCATTTCTATGTCACGGACCATCAGGGCAATATCAGGGCCATAGTAGATGAAAATGGCAGTATTGAGAAGTACTATCATTATGACCCTTACGGAGAAGTCGCTTATGAGAGTTTAAGTTCCGGCCCGGTTAACAACTACAAGTACTCCGGAAAGGAGTGGGATGACAAGCAGAAAGCATACGACTTCTCCGCCCGTATGTATATGCCGGGAATAGCCCGTTTCACCACAATGGATCCGCTGTGTGAGCAGGACCCCGGCCATAGCCCATATCTCTACTGTGCCGGCAATCCTGTTAATCTTGTGGATCCGGATGGGAGAAATCCATTCGTATTAGGAGGACTAAGTGCTGCTTTGGATTTCGGGCTTCAAGTTGGCGTTAATGTGATAAAAGGTGATGGATTCGTTGATGCTGTAAAGAATGTCGATATAACGAGTGTTATTGCAGCAGGTGTCATGGGAGCAATTAACCCAGAGACATCCGTTGCTCGTGCTATAGATATTGTATTAATTACTGCAGATGCTTTATTTGACGTTACAAAATCACAAGGGTTTGTTCTTCCGGGAGAAGGCCCAAATGCAAAAACGACAAAAGAAATAGCAGTTGATTTTGTTTCCGCACCTTTTGGGATATGGGTTGGGAAAAGTGTTTCCAGTCGAATAGCCAGCGAATTAAAGAAAGAAGCTTCTTCTGTAGCGACGGCGACATGGACCAAAGAAATGAAACATGCAGCAAAGAAGCTTTCAAATGCTGCGAATAGTAAGGGAATAATCGTAACGGAAGAATCCATAATAGGTATATCGTCTAAACTCGGTGGTGAAGCGATAAAAGCGGAGAGGCCATCATGCCAGTCGCATGGTTTATTAATGTATTATGAGCAAGGTAAAAGAGATGAAACAGAAGAAGACAAAGAGAAATACGGAATGTATTACAACCCGCATTTCTGATACAAATGGTCATTATTTGTCAGACAGGGCAGCAATAATTGTGTGTGTGTGTCTTATATCATTATTATCCTTTTTCGTAGGTAGAGAATTGCTACTCAGATATCACGCAAGAATGCATTGTGCGCTTACGTGGGGCGCCGTTACTTCTGTAGATTATCATTTGTCTAAAACTTGGCATACTTGTATTGAGTATGAAAATGCGGGTAAGCGCTATAATCTATTAATTCAACGGATTAGTCCTGACTTTCTTGGAGATTCCGTCTTGGTTTATTATGACTCTTTAAGAGTCAATAAGGCATTTCTGCCCACAAGAAACCCAAAAGATGCTCAGACGGCTTTCTTCAAATCTCAGAAACAGTATTTGGGACTGAAATGGCAGAAAGATCTGGATAAATTTCAAAGAAAACTTGCTGACCAACAGGAGGCTCATCGGCGTAAAGAGCATTTATACGACTACTTCTGCAAAGATGATTAATATTATGTCAAAAATGGATCAATGAATAGGGTATTGAAGAAGGGGCTTATTCTCGGTGGTGTAAAATTAGGATTAATAATTCTGTATTATCATCATTGGATTATTTGCGGGATTGTATAATCCCCATTCAAAAGAGCTATTATTTGAACATAATACATCTAGAGGTTTGTTCTCAATAACACAAGATACAGGGGATCCATTATCATCAGATTCCTGGGAATTCAAATTGGATGACATATCGATTAAAAAGGTCTACGTAGATTATTCGAGCCATATTGACACATTGGTGATAGATGACTTATACCTGTATTTGATTGTTGAGAATAAGGCCAGGACCGTTAGGTTTGACGTGAAAGAAGAAAACAAGAATCCGCGAATATTCTAATCTTTGCCGTGTTGACACTCAGATTGCCCACATGGGGTTTTTGATGCCAACACGGCAACGTTTTTGATCAAAAAGGCCGATTTGCTTGCCGTGTTGGCAGTCAAATCGGCCTTATACGTGTTTTACGTGTCAACACGGCAAAACAAACGCCGGCGCGCTAATCCTTCATCTCAAAGTAGTACTTGCGCACCCAGTACTCGAAGAGGGGGTCTTCCAGGACGGGGTTGTCATTCTGGTCCAGCATTATCACCTCTTTCTTCATAAGGGCTTCCTTCACCCTCTTCACATTGGCCGATGAATTGAGCCCGTACTTACGGATCACCTCAGACGCGCTGAAGCGGGTAACTCCGTCCAGAGTGGCCTTGAGGAGACTCAACTGATGCGTTGTGAGGCTGTTCATAATGCCACGGAAGGATGGCTCGTGGATACTCACAAGGCCCTCCAGGGCCTCAACCAGGAGCGGCTCCATAATGTAGCCACGGCTAAGGGAATCGGCAATGGCGATGAGGTGGTTGATATACCAGAGGTGCCCGCGGAAGAGATTGTACACTCCCTGCAGAAGGCGCTTTTCCACCACCTTTCCGCTGGAAAGGAACCCGCGGTGAAGATGCTCCGTCACTTCTTCCTCCGGCGCCATGGACAGTTTCACCCTCTCCACGCGGCGGCTGAAAAGGACGCTGCCTGTGAAGATGTCGCTCATAGCGTTCACGGCGCTGCCGGAGAAGATAAAGGAGAAGTTCCTCCCCTTCTGCTCCTTGATAACGGCGGCAAGTGGCCTTAAGATTGCATCAGGGTCCTCCAGATTGCCCACGCAGTGGAACTCCTCTATGATAAGGATCATCTTCTGCTGCCGGGAATCGGCCACGGCAAATGGAAGACGCAGCATTGCAAGGGCGTCATCCTTATCCAGTTCCCAGCCAAGGGATACAGCCTGCCCGGTTTGCGTGAAATCATCCGCATCAAAGACAAAGTGCGTTCCCTGGAGATGCTGTTTCACAAGGGCCTCGAACTCCGCGGGGCTTGAGGCCACCATCTTGAGGACTGTAGATCCAAGCCGTAGGAGGAAATCCTCTTCTGTGCGGATGTTCATGGCGCTGAACTGCCCTACGGCAAAGGTTTTACCCGTAACCCTGAGGGAGAAGAGCGTCTGCTGGATAAGGGAAGTCTTGCCCGTCTTCGGGGGCTCGAAGATGGAGACGTGCTCTCCCTGGGAAAGGAGATTCCCAAGGAGAGTCACGTCCTGTTTCCGGCCGATAAACTTGTTACCGGTCACATACTGCGAAAACGGGAACGGGGTGTCCATAGCAGTTACTCCTGAGGCGTTTCTGCTTCAACAGGTGCTTCGGCTTCGGCCTCTACGGGGTCCTCTGCGGGAGCCACTTCCTCAACGGGAGCGGGCTGATAGCGCTTGAGAGGGCTGGGGCACTTGGGCGCAAGGAAATTAAACAGCCACAGGCACAGAAGGGCGGCTATAATAAGGCCGCAGAAGCAGCACCAGAAACGGCGGCGGTTACGGGCCTTGCGGGCTTTCTCGTCCACTGCAGTGAGTTTAGGGAACTTGGCCAGTGAAGTGAGAGTCTTTCCGAACTTGGTGTTCACAAGGGCCTTGGCGTTGATTGCCCAACCGTTGGCGTTGAGGACGGGACCAAGGTCACGCCTGCGGAGTTTCCTCCAGGCGATGAACATGGAAGGACCGGAGATAAGGAGAAGAACCACTGCAATGATGATCAGTGCCTGCCACCAGGTAATGCCCTTCAGGGCGGCCACTACGCCTGCCAGGGCTGCGCCGATAAGGCCCACGGCCATACCTACTGCAGCAAAGATGCCGGCATATTTTGCAATGTCGAACGGAGCGGCGGGAGCCTTTCCGTCGGCTGCGGTATTTGTTGCGGCGGTAAGGCCGGCCATAGATTTCTCGTTCTTCTCTGCGGCCTTCTTGTCAATTCGGTCGTTGATCATGCGGGCAACCTTCTTGTAAGGGCTCCAGAAAGCCTGGCGCACAGAGATGGGGTTGTCAACTATTGCAATAACCTTTGCGGTGTAGTCATTGCCTTCACGGTCATAGAACACGGCGTTCTTGCCCTCACGGAGGCCGTCCACGTCACCGTCTGTGAGAACGGCGGCAATGTTGAAGGACTTGCCAAGTTTCTCACTGGTGCAGGCGCAGTAGAGGATGTACATTCCGCTGAGGGAAGAGATTTCCGGGGCGGGACCTGCAACCTTTACGCAGAGATCCGTTGAACGCTGATCGATGTACAGGCGTCCGGCCTGGAAGATGGCCTTTTTCTCAGGATCGTAAAAATCGGCCAGAACCACGTAGTTATTAAGGAAGCGGTAGAAGTTCCTGTACAGGCTCACGAGTTTCCCAACTTCCTCAATTGAGAGGGCGTTGGCTTCCTCTTCCTTGTCCTTTTCGATGAGTTCAAGGAGAGCGGCTTTCTTGTCTTCCTTGAGGATAGCCTCCACGCACTCAAGGCCAAGGCCTTCCACTTCCCCGCCCTTCTTGGCGCCGATCCATGCGCAGTAGGGGCCGAACTTTCCAAGGATTTCATTCCAGGCTGCCTCATCAAGCACCTTGGGGGCGCCTACAAGTTCCTTCATAGCGTCAACTGCGGCCTTCCAGGCGGGATTCACTGCGTCAAGTTTCAGTTTTCCGTCCTTTGAAGGCTTTGCAAGGGGCTGGGCGCCAATCTGGTCCTGGGCGGCGGCAAGGTTGCCCTCTATTGCGGCAATCTTATCAACGTTAACGTCCAGGGCTGCCGATGTTGCTTCGTCAAAGCCGATGAGTTTGCAGCGCATAAAGTAATCGGCCACCTTGTCCTTGAGGGCCTCAACGGCGGCAAGGGCATCCGAGGTCTTGTCCCCAAACGGGAACACTTCCTTTGTGCCGGCTTCCTTCCAGGCCTTGAAATCTGCGCAGGCGGTGTAGAATGCCTCAATATGGTCTGCGGTTATGCCGGGAACGCCGCTGCGGTCTATGGCGCTGGAAATGCCCGCTATTGTCTCTATGAGTTTTGCAAGGGCCTCGTCCTCCCCTGCCGATGCCGGAGTGATGATGCCGTCACCGTTGAAAAGCGTGCCGGCGAAGATCTTGGTGAAATCGGCGGTATCTTCCACAGAAACGGACTCCTTCTCCTCCCCCAGGTTCTTAAGGATCTGGCGGGCCGATGAAAGGAGCCTTGCGCCGTCAGGATCCTCCTCATTGAAGGCGGAGAACTCCAGAACGTCACGGCCTTCAAGGAGAAGGTCTGCGTCCTTGATGACGCGGGTGAGCCACTGGGCGGTCTTGATTACCTCGTCTACGCGGATCTTTCCGTCTGCGTCCACATCGATGTACTTAAGTGTCTTTTCATCGAACTCAAGGCCTTGGGTGGGGCAACTGAGGACCGTCCAGAGTTTGCGGTCCAGTTCTCCAAGGTGGCGGATATCATCTCCGCTTTGGATATTCACACGTACGGTTCCGCCTACTGAGGCGAACTTCCAGGGATAGGAGGTTGAGGCTTTCTTTTTCATATGCTAACAATTTTGTTACCTACAAATTTAATAAAAAATTTTGCAGGTCGGCAAAAAAATTATAACTTTGCAGCCCATTTAGAAAAAGGAGGTGTAAAAGCATGATCATCGTACCCATTAAAGAAGGCGAAAATATTGAAAGGGCCCTGAAGAAATTCAAGCGCAAATTCGAGAAAACCGGAGCAGTCCGTGAGCTTCGCGCACGCAAAAACTTCGAGAAACCTTCAGTGATCAAGCGTATGGCTCATCAGAAGGCCATATATGTACAGCATCTGCGTCTCCAGGAGGAGCAGTAATCTGTAGCACCTTCACAATAAAATCAGGCGTCCCATCACGGGGCGCCTGATCTTTTTACCAAATATTAACTAAACCAACTTAAAACTAACCGGTTTTAGTTAATGCAAGCCGCGTGCCAAACTTTAAATAAGGTGCTCGTGCTCTACCTCTGCGCGGGCGCGTTCCACGCTCTTGGAGCGCTTGAGGACAAAGCCCGAGCCAAGATATTTGGTGCGTACGTCTTCATCGGCGGCAAGTTCCTCAGGAGTTCCGGCCTGCAGGATAACACCCTCATACAGAAGGTATGCGCGGTCTGTGATGGCTAGGGTCTCACCCACGTTGTGGTCTGTGATAATAACGCCGATATTGCGGTACTTCAACTTTGCAATGATGTACTGGATATCCTCCACGGCAATGGGGTCAACCCCGGCGAAGGGTTCGTCCAGGAGGATGAACTTGGGATCTACGGCAAGGGCGCGGGCTATCTCGCAGCGGCGGCGCTCACCGCCGGAAAGTTGGATGCCGCGGGACTTACGTACCTTGGAGAGGTTGAACTCATCTATGAGCCTTTCCATACGCTCTATCCTCTGGGCCCTGGTCATTCCCTTTGTGGAAGAAGAGATTTCCATTACGGACATAATATTGTCCTCCACGGTCATCTGGCGGAATACGGATGCTTCCTGGGGAAGGTAGCCGATACCCCTCTGGGCCCTCTTGTACATAGGGAGGGTGGTTATGTCCGTGATGTTTCCTTCGTCGTCCTGAAGGTAGATATTGCCGCCGTTTGGCTTCACCTGGCCGGTGATCATATAGAAACTGGTGGTCTTGCCGGCGCCGTTAGGGCCCAGGAACCCCACAATCTCTCCCTGCTGCACCTCCATGGACACGCCTTTCACAACGGTACGCACACCGTATTTCTTTACAATCTTATCTGCAATAAGTTTCATAATCCATTACTTAGTATCAAGGCCCATCTCTGCAACGAATTCACGTACGGCGGGATTCTTCTCCATAAGGTCCTTTGCCTTTTCTTCCGGCATATATGGGACTTTCTCAGCGTTCTCCGGCTCCGGAGTTACGGCAACCACAATGTTCACTTTCCGGCAGGAAAGAAGATCACGGAGTTTATTCTCCAGTTCCCTCTGCATCTTCTCCTCCACCCACTGTTTCTGGGCCTCGTTCATCACCACAAATTCCACAACTTTCACGCCGGCATCTTCGCTCAGATTGATCTGGCCGCTGGAAAGCATACTGGCAAGGCGGGGTTTTGAAGTGTACTGCCCTGCAAGTTCCTTCCACTTGAGGCGGACGGTGTTGTCGTCTGGAAGACGGGTGTCCTGAGCCTCTTCATTACCTGCCGCTGCAGTTTCTTCCGGCTTTTCTACCGCAATGGCGCTTATTGACAGGGCCGATCCCGTCTTGGGCGCCCTTCTTCGCGGCTGCGCCGCCGCAGGCTTTGCGTCATTCCCGGCTTGACCGGGAATCTCTTCCTTCGGGGCAGGAGATGGCCGGTCGGGGCCGGCCATGACGGGATTGGCAGCAGGCTTAACGGGCTGCGCCACGGGAGCCTCTGCTCCCGCAGAAGGCTTGTTCTGCAGGAAGCAAAGCCTCATCAGGGTGAATTCAATATGGAGGCGGGGATTAACGGCGGCCTTGTAGCCAGATTCGCAGGCGGTGGTAACGCCAAGGGCCTGGTACAGGAACGCCAGGGGGCAGCGCGCGCCTTGATCCGCGTATTTCTTCTTCAGGGAATCAGGCAGTTCCAGAAGGGGCTCCAGGCCGCCTGTCTTGGCAACTACAAGGTTCCTTAAATGCTCGCTGAGGGAACCCACAAAATGAAGGGCGTTGAATCCCTTTGCAAGAACCTCATCAAGGATGGTGAAGCACTTTGCATAGTCTCCGGCAAGCGCTGCATCCACAATGGAGAAGCTGTACTCGTGGTCCAGAACTCCAAGGTTGCGCTTCACGTCCTCATAACTGACGGAAGTGCCGCAGAAGGCAACAGTCTGGTCAAAGATGGTGAGGGCGTCACGCATCGCTCCATCGGCCTTGGAGGCTATTACGTGCAGGGATTCGTCGTCTATGGTTACGCCTTCCTTTTCCGCTATGCCGCGAAGGTTTTTCACCATATCGGAGATGCTGATACGGTTGAAGTCGTAGGTTTGGCAGCGGCTGAGGATGGTGGGGAGTATCTTGTGCTTTTCCGTTGTGGCCAGGATGAAGATGGCGTGTGCCGGGGGTTCCTCAAGGGTTTTGAGGAAGGCGTTGAAGGCGCTCTGGGACAGCATGTGCACCTCATCTATGATGTATACGCTGTACTTCCCTACCTGGGGCGGCACCTGTACCTGCTCCATAAGGGTTTTTATGTCCTCTACGGAGTTGTTGGAAGCGGCGTCTAGTTCGTGGATGCAGTAACTGCGGCCTTCCTTGAAGGAGACGCAGGATTCGCACTCCCCGCAGGGCTCCATATCCGGCCCGGGATTGGCGCAGTTGATCATCTTTGCAAAGATACGCGCCGTGGTGGTCTTACCTACGCCGCGGGGCCCGCAGAAAAGGTATGCGTGCGCCAACTGCCCCCTCTTGATGGAGTTTGACAGCGTCCTTGCAATTGTGTCCTGGCCGATAAGGGTCTCGAAGGAGTCCGGCCTGTACTTCCTGGCAGATACAATATACTCGCTCATAGATTACAAAGATACAAAAAAATCTGCTGTATACTCCTCCGGTGTCATAACAGAAGGGCATCTCCAGTCTTTAAGCAATGAAGTTGTTATCTTGAAGTCTTTGGGGTTATGAGTCAGAATACAATTACACCCCGCTGAAACAGCGCATTGAGCCTGAAAGATATCTTCAATATCCGGTCCGTCCAGAAACAGTGACTTGTCAAACTGTTCCCCATCCATCGGCAAAACTTTTATTATGGAGGATAACTGCTTGAGGGTTATGACTTTCTCAACGTTTGAGAAAGCCTTCCTGAGGATATAAGCGATGTTTGCCATAGTAAGATAAGAGGTGCATAACTCAACTTTGCCGTCATCCCCTCTCTGAAGAATTTCAAGGCACGGCTGGTAATTGCCCCTTTCAAGTATTATATCCAGGATAATATTTGTATCCAGAAAGAGCCTGTCCATCACTTTGACAATATATACATTGCTCTGTCATCGTTAGGATCAATGCTGTCAAGGACCCTTTTTGCAATGCCCACAAGGCCGATTACCCTTGGGCTTGTCACCGATTCCGGAATAGCAGGAGCACGCTTTTGAGATTCCTCTTTCAGCAGCATCTCAATGTACTGCTTCAAGGACACTCCTTTCCCCCTGGCTTGAACAGT
>ONOQ01000041.1:17631-20565 GCA_900319485.1 uncultured Bacteroidales bacterium
TCAAACACGGAAGGATCAATGTCAATAAGTTTGCGTTTTTTTTGTGTTACAGCCTGCATATATATACTTTTTGCAAAGATATATATATTTCTTGCAAAAAACAATAAAATAAGGGGCGGCCCGTAATCGGGCCGCCCCTTATATAGAACGCGTCCTATTTGGAAAACTATTTCCGGAACTTAGAATTCAGGCGCATCTCCTTCTCGGAAACCGTTGCAGAAACTTTAGAAGTCTCAACGCAGTTCTGAGCTGAAAGCTTCTTGACTGCAGGCTTCAAGATATTGCCGGAAATGGCGCTTCCTGCATTCAACGTGTTGGTACTGCTGGATGCAATTGAAGTGGAAGTAAGGATAGCAGGGTCTACAAGAATTATGTGACCATACTTGGCGAACCATCCGGCATATGACGTTCCGCTAAAGGCACCGACGCCGAAACCGGCGGTATTTACACCCTGACTTGAATATGCACCGGGGTCAACTAATGCAATTATTCCATCTGCAACATAACCACCAGCAAGCCAGTTAGCATAAACTGAAGTGTAAACGCCACCACTTGCATTCAGAACAACTGGCTTGAGAGTATATGAAGAATAAGTACCATCTTCACCTACATAGTTGCCAGAATAGATAAAGCCTTGGCTGTAGTTGAACTGCATGACACCGGGGAGAAGGTCCTCGAATAATCCAGAAGCATTCACAACTGCACCTGTACCATCATCTTCAAATGTCACATATCCAATAGCCTCACGGTCTGCAGCAATTTCACCATCCACACGTGCAAAGTAAACCCACTGTGTGCCAGTAAGCTTTTCAAGTTCCACACCGGATACAATGTCATCAGCAGTATAGTTCTTCTCAAGCGGGCTCACTTCTGCGTTAGGATCAACCCAAACGAAAGTAGTGGGCATAGACTTATATGAGAATTCCTTCGGTGATCCATCGGAGGCTGACTGGCCCCAGAGACTCATATAGTTATATTTATATGTGAAGAGCTGTCCGGGAACTATATCAAATGTACCATCATTGAGTTTGCCGGCGGTGAATATTACAGAAGGCTCATCTAAATTATAATTCAGACCCCACTGCTCACCATAGGCGCTTGAATAGTACTGGCCACCCATAGTAACGTGATCGTAACCATCGATAACAGAACCGAAATCTTTCTCCATAAAGGCGAACTTGCCATCTATAAAGAGGCCCTCATAATCAAAGTCATAAGAGCTGCCCATAACGCCCTTGACAATATAGGATACACCTTCAACATCCTGGCTGATTGTCCATTCTGCACCACCAACTTTCCAGGTACCGATGAAATCTTCATATGCAGCAGCTACGTGAGGATCTTCTTTCTCAAACTGGAGGGTGGCATACTTACCACTGACAAAGCCATCCTCGTTAAGACCAACGGCGACAACAATATATTTACCGTAGGCAAGAGAGCCGAGAGAAACCTCGTCTGACTCTGTAGTAGCATCGTCATCAATGGTTTCATGATATGCGTCGAACCAGTATTGGGCCACTTCTGCTATGCTAAAGCACTCATAGCGGGCCAGGGCTTCAAGAGATTCAAACTCTGCAGCTTCTTCAACGGAATACACATTCATTGCATAGTTGAACCAGTAATCAGAACCACCGGAAACAGTGTTAGAAATAGCGTCCTTGCCATCCTTTTCACCCTCATATTTGAGTGTCCAGTTAGGATTTGCCTCAAATGTAACCTCTGCTGCAGAGAGTGCAATAAAGTCTACATATGAATCTGCGGTGAATTCATCATTATCATCGTAATCCACATAAGAGCCGTTGGTATAACCCTTAACAGTAACGTACTTGTCCACAAGTGGTTCAAGATCCAGACCAAGAGTTGGTTCAATGATCACATTAGGGAAATAGTACACATACTCCTGGACATCCACATAGTAGACGTCACCGTTCTTCTGAAGAAGACCCGAAACACCGGTATTTAAAGAATTACCGGACAGATGAGAACGAAGAGCTCTTACTGGAAGGTCAGCTACCTCCTGAGCAGAAGCGGTAACGGTGAGGGTGGAAGCCTCAACATATTTCACCTTGGTGTCCTCAGTGGTCTGCTTTACACCTGCGAAGGAAACTTCGTCGCCGCGGACTGCGGTGTTGCCTTCATATGCAAGGTAGATGTATGCAGCGTTTTCATCCACTACCAGGGCACCAACCTGGGAAGAAGCAACAACGATGGCCTTCTGGCCTGTAACTGCGGTGCCGTCGGCAAGCTGGCGGATTGAACCGAGGTCTGTAGCAACGTCGGAGGCGGGCTGCTGGAGAACAGTGTACTCTGCAATGAGTTCACCGGAGTTGCGGTCGTTGATGGAAACCACACCTACGCGGTATGCGCCGCTGGTATTGGGATCTGCAACGATAGTAAGTTCATCAACATGAGTAGCCTTGGTATCTACTACGTGCAGCCAGGAAGTGGCACCGTCGGAGATGTTCACATTGTACTCCTGCAGGGCATGGTAGATGTCTATCACACGGGTGTTGCGCACGTCCGGGCAGTTCTCCTTGAATGTGAAGCCCATGATGATAATCTTCGAGTGCAGCACCTGCACACCCTTCTTCAGCATCAGCTTCACAGTCTGGTCTGCCACATAGGCACCCATGCCGTCGTTCATCCGGCGTCCGGCCAGGATGATTTCGGGGTTGTAACCCATGCGCTGGGCGCACTGTGCCAAGTAATAGGGGTCAACCGAGATGCAGTGGCCGCCCACCAGTCCGGGGTTCATCTTGATAAAGTTCCACTTCGTTCCTGCGGCTTCCAGCACATCCATCGTGTCAATGCCCATCAGGGTGAATATCTTAGACAGCTCGTTAACAAAGGCAATGTTGATGTCGCGCTGGCTGTTCTCAATAACCTTGGCGGCCTCGGCCACCTTGATGCTCGAAGCCTTGTGCGTGCCATTGG
>ONOQ01000045.1 GCA_900319485.1 uncultured Bacteroidales bacterium
ACCGACACTGACGTTGTTCTGATGTTCGACATGAACGCAGGAACTGACAAATATGAAAATGATATCGTTGTAGGTAAGTTCAACACCTTTGGTAAGAACCCTCACGTAGAAAGCCGTCTCTGGCTCACCATCATTATCAAGACCGTGGGCGGAGACACAGTGGAATGGCACCGTGACATCACCGATGAATTCTTCACAGAAGACGCCATCGAGGACCAGACCATTCACATTGAAGAAGAAATTGAAGTTCCTCAACCGGACAATCCCGGCGGCGGCGGAAGCGGAGGCTTCCAGCCCGGCGTGGATGACTGGGATGAAGAGAACGTACCCATAAACATTTAAAAATAGAATATTTTTATTAATTTTAACCATTTTATAAACAATCAATCATTATGAAAACAAATCAATTGATTCTCGCAGCAGCACTGGTAGTGCTCGCAGCCTGCACCAAAGCCAATGTTGAGCCCGTCAACACCGGCAATCTCGAAGGCGATGAAATCGGCTTCGTAGCTGTTAACAAAAAGGCCACCAAGGCCAATGATGCCATCATCTCCGGTACCGCCTATGGCACCGACAACACCTTCAAGGTATGGGGTTGGCAGTCTCAGGTAGGTGATTTCTCCGAATTTGCAGATGATGCCGCTTCCAACTTTATGAGCAACCTTACCATCTCCTGGACCAAGGGGGCTGTTCCTGCAACTCATGACTTAGAGTGGAGAAATGCAGAGCACTACTACTACTGGCCCTTCACCGGTTCCATCGGTTTCCTTGCCATTCATCCCTCAGACCTGGCAGCAACATCTTACGATGAACTTACTCCCGGTTGGGACGCCAGCAATGACAAGGCAAAAGCCTCTATTACCGATTACACTATCAGTGCAGACAACAAGACCGTTGATCTTATGTTCGCATCTAAGGAAGGCAGCAGAGCGTCCATCGCTAAAGTTGGCGACGGAAAGGTTGCTATGGTGTTCAAACACGCTCTTTCTCAGATTCAGTTCCGTGCACGCACCAATGAGGATTATTCCAACGATGTTACCTTTACTCTTAACAGCGTAACCCTCAACAACATTGACCTCTCCGGTGATGTTGCTTATGCAAATGAGGCAATTGCTTGGTCAGACAACGATACTCAGTCTGAGGATTGGGCCTACTATGCCACTCCTATGGAGGTTGCATATGCCGCAAATGATGCTGCCGCTGCTCTCTATGGCGCCGCCAATGTTATGATCCCTCAGCCCGCTTACGTACACGTAGACGCTGATCCCGCCAACAGTATTGCAGAAGTTCCCGGCACCCAGATCACTATCAACTATACTATGGAGCAGACCAACAGCGCCGCAATCACCGGCACCGTGACTGTTCCCGCTCCCTGGACCAAGGTTAAGGAAGGTGCAACAGCGTATGATCCTGCTGAGGATGTTCTCGCTTGGGAGCCTGGCAAGAAGTACAACTACACCCTTAACTTCAAACTCAACGAAATCCTCTTCAACCCTTCAGTTACCGACTGGGTAGAGGTTGAGATGTCAACCATCAACATCCTTGACTAATCCTAACCAAGAATAAGAATAAAAAGATAATAACACGTATTATGAAAAAGTATTTCTTCCTTGCAGTTGCCGCAGTCGTAGCACTCGCCGCCTGCACCAAGAATGAGGCTGACACCACTTCCTTCGAGAAGGCTAAGGTCATCAACTTCAACACAGTGGCTGGCAAGGCCACCAAGGCTCCCATCTCCGGAACCACCTACTCCTACGATTGCCCCGCATTCGGCGTTTTCGCATCCTATCTTGAGAAAGATAAGACTTGGGCCGCTAACAAGGCTACCGCAACCCGTTATATGGACGACGTTGAGGTTTCCTTCAACGACACCAAGGATATCTGGGCTCCCGCCAGCACCTATTACTGGCCTCTTGAGGGTTCCCTCTCCTTCATAGCCTATTCTCCGAAGGCTGCCGCAACGGCTGCTTTTGCCGAGGCTACCGGTACTCTTACTCTCACAGGCTTCACCGTGGAAAGCACTGTGGCAGATCAGGTAGACCTTCTCTATTCTTCCGTCAACGCCGACAGGACTATGAACGAGTCTTACTATGTAGATGGAGGCAACTCCAAGAACAGTGAAACAGCCGAAGGCGACAAGGGTGTGAACATCAAGTTCAAACACGCTCTTGCCCAGATAATCTTCAAGGCCAAGACCGCTGACGAGGTTTTTGACGCCGGTATGAGCTTCAAGATCAACACCATCACTGTCAACGCCGCAAGCACCGCTGACAATATGACCGTTGTCAACCCTGCCGACGGTGACGCCGCTGCCACTATCACCACTTGGACCAACCCCAAGACCAATGCAGACTTCGCAGTTCGTTCTGAAGACTTCCCCAATGCAACTGTTGCAGCCGGAGCCGCCAACTTCCTTGGCAAAACCCTTTCCGCTCCTATTGGTGACGCTCTCCTTATGATCCCTGTCACTGCTTTTGCTGGCACAGATCCTACAGTTACTGTGAAGTACACCCTCTATCGTACAAGCGACGCCCTTGCTATGGGTTCAAAGACTGTTACCATCCACTTTGATGACATAGATGATGTCGTGACCGACTGGCAGGCAGGTAAGAAATATGAGTATGACCTCACCATCGACCTCCAGAAGATTTACTTCAATCCTACCATCACCGACTGGGTGGATGCGGAAGATCCTCAGCCTGTTGACGTTCCTGACGATGCAACTATCTAATTCAATCAGATTATTAATATTTAAATTTTGTTTCATACCATGAAAAAAGTTATCATCATCGCTGCCGCAGCACTTGCACTCGCAGCCTGCTCCAAGAACGAAGTTAACGTTCCCGAAGCATCACCCATCAACTTCGCTCCCAATGCCCTCACAACCAAGGCTCTGATCCTCCCGGACAGCAACAGCCCCGAGCAGCTTGCTTTCCCCACCTCCGAGTCCTTCAACGTGTATGCATTCGCAGCGCTTGACGGCAGCACCTACAACTATGCCACTCCCCTTATGGACGATGTGAACATCTCCAACCAGGGTGGTGACTGGAAGGCTACCACAGGCACCTACCTCTGGCCTGCCACCGGTACCGTAGACTTCTACGCATACTATCCCGGCAGCCTCAACGCTACCTTCGATTCCGCAACCGAGCCCAAGGGCATCAACATCACCGGCATCAGCCTCGGCACCGCTATCGGCAGCCAGATCGATCCCCTCGTAGCAGTTACCCTCGCACAGCAGGCAACCACAAAGCCTCAGGTACAGCTTGTGTTCAAGCACATCGCCAGCCAGATTGCCGTTACAGCTAAAGACGCTACCAGCACCGAGAGCCTGAAGGGCAAGATCTCCATCGAGAAAGTTACCTTCAAGAACCTGCACACCAGCGGTGACTACACCAAGAGCACCACTATCGGCAAGGGTATGTGGAGCAACATCAACACCACCGCAGACTTCGTTTCCTTCCAGGGCAGCGAGGTTCTCTCCACCACCGAAAGTTACCTTTCCGGCGCATCCTTCGTAGCATCAATCGACAACAGCGCAGCATTCGTAGTCATTCCTGACAACGTTGTTACCGGCACTGCAGCAGACCAGATCATCGAGGTCCAGTACAGCATCGCTGCTTACACCATCAACGGCTTCGACTATCCTGCAACTCCTACCCAGACCGTCAACATCCCCATCTACGGCAGGGTAAGCGCCAACAAGTTCCAGAATGGCAAGCGCTACATCTTCCACATCGGCATCTCCCTCGACGGTGCTAACAACGAGATCATGTTCTCACCCCTCGTGGAAGGCTGGGAGACCGAAGATATCGACGGCATAACCATCGACGCTGTTAACGCTACTCTCCTGTAGTCTGTTGTGAGAATTGATTGTTTATATAAGTATCTCCTTCCTGGCAGGGCAATCCGGTCCTGCCAGGGGAGAGATATATTATGTATAGCAATCGCAGCGCTGGCGCTTGCGGGCTGCGCGAAGAACGTTGTAGACCCCATCGATCCGGAGCCGATGGTGTTCAGCGCAATCGCATCGCATTCCACAAAAAGCATAATTACAACAACCAATTATCCGCTTGACGAGCCCTTCGTAGTGAAGGCCGTCCATTATCCCGAAGAAAAAACCACGGAAGGCAGCGTTTTTATGGACAGGCAGGTAGTCAACTATGACTTTGAATATGCCCTGTGGAGGCCTGTAAGCGACCACTTCTGGCCGCAGGACGGCACCATAACCTTCTACGCCGGTTCGCCCAACATCCCCGAGGTTCAGGTAACCGAGGAGAATGGCGTTGTAGCCAATTGGAGCATCCCTTCCGAAGAATACACCCAGACAGATCTCTGTTACGGTGAAGTGACGGAAAACTGCAAAACGCACTCCGCACTTATTCCTGTAGTGTTCTCACACGCCCTCAGCCAGATTTGTATCAAGGCCAGGTCACTGAGAAACCACTCATACTCCCGTCAGGAGGACAACCTGATCCAGGCAAACGTAATTACGGTTATGCTGGATTCCGTAAAGATTGGAGGAATTGTCTCTGAAGGCCGATTCACCCAGAAGCCCAAAATGTGGGACCTCAATCACGAGGTAACATCCGAATACCTTGTGTACAAGAACGAGGAAGGGCTGGAACTGAGGTGCGACCGCTATGACAACCCCATTTTCACGGTTCTCAGCAGTATGCTTCTTCTTCCCCAGCCTATGACTATGGCTGCGTACATTGAGGAGTGGCATCACATAATTGTCCGTTCCAGCATCACGGACGTCAATACCGGAAACATTGTTTCCGACGTAACGAACATCTTCCATAAATCGGCCCGTCTGCCTCTTATGCTCAAATGCGAGGCTTGGGAGACCGACTTCAAATATACTTTCCGCGTTGCGGTGGGCCTTGAAGACACTGAACTTGCAATGGCCGTCACCGACTGGACGGAAACCAAAGAAATCATCATAGGCGACGAATGAGTAAAAGACTTTTCACATACATTATCCTTGCTGCGGCGGCCGTGACGGCTTCCTGCACAAAGAATACTGTAGACCTCCCTTACGGCGGGGCCATATCCTTCGCGCCTGTAGCAGAAAAATCCACAAAGGCAATCATTGAGGGTACAACCTATCCTACAGCTGAATCCTTTGCAGTGAGCGCTTACCACGGAGGTTCAGACGCATATTTTGAGGACCTTGTGGCAAGTTACAATTCTTCAATCACCCTGTGGGAAACTTCAACCGCAGAGTACTGGCCGCTTGCCGGCTCACTTACATTCAACGCTTACAGCCCTTCATCGGCCAGCGGCGTTTCAATCACTTCAGCAGGCGTTACCGCCACGGGCTATACAGTCCAAAACGCCGCCCAAATGACAACGGACCTCTGCTACGGCAGTTACACCGTTGCAGACTGCGCTTCCCACTTCTCACATACGACGGCACCACGCCGGTAACAACTGACGTATGCTCCTATCTTTTCGTACCCCAGACACTGGGCCCCAATGCGGCCATCAACGTCGGTTACAGCGTTGATTTCGGCGGAGGACGCATCTTGAACAATCCTCCAGTCAAAGTTGCCCTTGGCGGCACTATCACGGAATGGGTACCCGGAAAGAAGTATATTTATACCCTAAACATCGGCCTTGACAACGTCATCACCATTTCGGCCTCTACGGTTGGCTGGAGTGACCAGGGCTACAATATCATTGTGGAGGAAAGCTGATATGAAAAATAACGTACTCACATACCTCCTCCTGAGTGCCGTCCTCATGGCATTCTCCTGCGCCAAACAGCCGCAGGATAACTCCTCAAATGAAACCGGCATCGTCTTTCAGGCCGAAGAAGGCACTATGTCCACCAAGGCTCTCCTTACGGACAAAGCGCTCAAGACCAATGGCAACCGCATCCATGTGCTAGATGTCCTCTCCGGCTTTACCGGCAGCGCCTCCTGGGCCGAAGGGAACCTTGTGACCGGCGGTCTCTATATCAACGACGATATCGTATATAACGGCTCCGTCATCTGGGGCTACAACTCCGGCAACGTCTATCCCTGGACCTCCGACGGCGGCCATCAGTTCTTCGGCTGGTACAGCTACGACCAGGCGCTTGACCTCACTGCCGATTCCTACTTCGGCACAACTCTTTCAAGCGGTTTCTCCGTTAGCAACCGCACCCTTTCCCTTCCGGCCAAGGAGATGACTACGGACACCCCGCAGTTCGACTTCCTTTATGCCAACACCGGCTACTACCTGATGCCCCGCACTTCCACGGACCCCGTGCAGCTCACAATGCAGCATCTTTTCAGTGCCATAAGCGTAAGGCTCTACAACGAGTCCCAGGACCAGATTCTGGTTAAGAATGTCACAATTACCGGGCTCAAGAACAAGAAGAGCGCCGAGATTGACTTTGTAACCACGCCGGCAACCACCACACAAACCGCCACCAACGAGTTCCTGGACAACGCCCTGTATAATGCGCTGCCGGATGCCACCAAAACCCTGGTCTCCGGGGAGTCCTACGACCTCCTTGCCCGCGTCAAGAATACTTCCGTGGCCGAATATCGCCTTATATGGCCGCAGCCCCAGGAAGAGCTCACAAATGCCACCATCACCGTGGTATATGAGTACCTTGCCGACGAAGAGCACATCCAGCACACCGCAAATCTCAGCTTCCCTTCGGCCATAGGAAACGGCCTGCAGCCGGGCGTACGCTATGCTTTCACCCTTCTCTTTACACAGAAGCACATTGAGCTCACCTTTAAGGTGAATCCCTGGCTGTATGAAGCCCACGAGTGGTCCTTTGACGAGCAGTCCATTTCCGAAGTTACGGAGCTGGATTTCAAGGACAACGAAGGCTACGACAAACCGTCCAAGACCTGCCGTATCATCGGCGGAAATCCGGTAAAGGGCACCTTCCGCATCGTGAACCCCAGCGGGGCCATCTGGTCCATTGAACCCGTCGGAGACGTGGAATACTTCTCCATCAGCCCCCATCAGGGCACTGTAAACCACGACCACCCCGATTACGAGTTCTATGTCACGCCAAACCTGGATCCTTCGCTGGACCGCTCAAGTGACAAAAAACTGAAATTCCGCTTCTACGTGCAGTTCACCGACGGCACCGTCCACGATGCCAACTCGGAAATCAACCGCGACAACTGGACCGTCATCCTTCCTAAGATTTAGTGCGTATGAGAAAGATAATACTACATATAAGTGTTCTTGTCACAGCACTTTTTGCAGCACTCTCCTGCCAGAGAGAGATGCCATTTGACGGTGAATCCTCATCCGCCGACGGCATCCGGCTGGAGTTTGTGTGCAGCCAGCAGGCGACGAAGGCTACCACCAAGCCCGGCGACGACGACTACAACGAGAACACCCTCACCACCATAGACTACTTCCTGTATCCGGAAGGAGAGATGGGCTCCGACGCCTACATCAAGGGGCGCGTCAACCTCCAGGGACGCACCTCCTACAACGTCCTTGTGAATACCAGCCAGCTCAGCCACCTTTTTAGCGGTGCTGCTCCCGGCTCCAAGTGTGATGTGTACGCCATCGCAAACTATCCGGGGGCAACCACGGATTTTGATGCGGCATCCGACACCACTACGCTCCACAACCTTGCTATTAGCAACCATTTCAATTCGGCCGAAGTACAGACAAACTTCGTGATGTCCGGCCACGCCAAGGCCACCGTGGACAACAAGAACAAGACAAGGGCGGCCTACGGCACGGTGAACCTCAACCGCGCAGCCACAAAGGTCACCTTCGAGTGCAAAATCAAGTCTTCCGTTCAGATCAAGAACTATATCCTGGATGGGGATGGCGAAAGAGTGGACTCCACCACCACCACCTGGGTGCCCCTCCTGAACCAGATGGGTGCTTATCTTGTGAACAGCTACTCCGCCGGCACCGTTGGCGGAACTCGCGAGGCCATAGATCCCGGTGCACTGGACCGCTACAGCCAGCGCACGCTAACAGATTCCGACAGCGACGGCTGGTATACCTGCGCACCATTCTACTCCTACCCCCATGAATGGCACAGCGGAGACGAAAACGAGCCTTTCATCAAGCTGGTGGTGCCCTGGGCCTACCTCAACGCCCAAGGAGAGCAGGAGGGCCAGAAGCAGTTCTACTACAAGGTCCCCTGCCCCGGCCTCAATATGGATGCCAACACCTGGTATCACATAAGGCTGGACGTAGCCATCCTGGGCGGCGACGACTTCGAGGCCATGCTGGATGTGGCCGGAGAATACTATGTCATGGAATGGAACACCCAGACCATCGTTCAGGCCGATGCCGAAATCAAGGACGCCCGTTACATCAGCTCTCCCTCCAACAAGTACAATATGTACAACGTGAACGTTTTAGACGTTCTAATTACTTCTTCGCACGATGCTGAGCTCAATCTGAAGTCGGTAACCTATTACGACTTCAAGAACGGGCGTAATACGGATTACACCACCACGGCCCGCAATAACAACTGGATTACCTACGACGACGTTTCCCGTACGTTTTCCATCAACCATGCGCTGAATAACGACAGCAGCACCTCCACCTTCGATTCATCGCCGTATGTCTTCACCTTCGAGATAAGGCACGCGGACGACCATAACTACACCACCGGAGACATTGTGGTGACGCAGTATCCGGCAATGTATATCAAGGCCGAAAAGTCAAACGGTGTCGTGTTTGTAAACGACCAATCGTATAGCGGGACATCTTCTTCCATTACTGTTTACGACGATAGCTCTAACTCCATCGGTTCCATTGTTCAACCTTCTGGTGTTAATGGCTCAGGGGATAACAATAATCAAAATCAGTACACTGTTTACGTAACCACACTCCCCTCCAACAGCCCCTATGTTATCGGAGATCCCAGATTAGGAACCTCATCGTCAGTAACTACTCTAGACGGTCTGACAAATTACAAGCCGGCTGCTGAAGATACTCAGAATGTCATTGCTCCTGTTTTCAAGATTGCTTCATCCTACGGAAAGACATCTACTTTGTGGTATAACGATGCACAGACACGCTGTGCAGCCTATCAGGAAAACGGATATCCCGCAGGGCGGTGGAGACTTCCTACGCAGGCGGAGATAGAGTTTTTAGTTTCTCTCTCTGAGAATGATAAAATTCCAGCGCTATTTACTGTCGGACGTCAGTATTTTAATAGCAATTATTATATGTCCTACTACTGGGCGGGTGGCTTTCTTGGTTATGGCCCTATAGAAGTCATGGACTTCTCTAATAAGACTACAACAACGGCTTACAACGGTCATAGCTATAATTTCTCTTATACCTACAACGGACAAACAACTCAGTATCATTGCGTTTACACCCGTTGCGTATACGATGTCTGGTACTGGGGAGAGGAACAGGATGAAGACCATTTAACCACCTGGGGCGGATACCAGACAACACAATAACCTGAACGCGCCATGAAAAGACATTTCCTGCATATTCTGACACTTCTTACGGTGCTGCTTCCCTTGTCCTGTACAAAGGAGGCGGACCTCGAAGTGAGCAAAGATAAGCCGGCCGTGGACTACGAAGGCCGGGAAATCACCGTATATTTCGGCGTTCAGACACCGGAGCCCGCCACCAAGGCAATGGGAGAAAACCCTAAAATCACATCCCTCCATGTGGCCGTATTCGGCAGTTCCGGCTACCTCAAGGAATACAAGCGCGCAGAGCCCGTGGACGGCTATGTATCGGCCGAAGGCGAGAGAAACAAAAAAGGCTATAAAGTCAGTCTTTCCATCACCTCTTCCCGCATCCGTGTGCACCTTATTGCCAACGGTCCTGAATCCCTGGACTTTGACTACGAGTCCAACGTAATGGCAAAACTTGCCAGTTCCGGCGGTCAGGACGCATACTGGCAGCGTATCCTCCTGAACAACGGCATCTATGCCGACACCGAGGCCGAAGGCTACTACGACAATCCTCCAACACTTGTCATAGACCCCGACTTCGACCTTGAGAACGGCGTGCACAAGATGGAACTTATCCCTCTTATCCGTAACTTTGCCAAGATTACGGTGGTGGCAGCCGCCGATTCCAACTTTGAGGTTCAGTCCTTCGCCGTCATCAACGTTCCCGACAGAGGATCAATAGCGCCTTACAACCCTACCAACGGCGAGTTCATCATGAACTATGAGGCTTATCCCACCCTCACGGACATTTCGGCCGTGTATCCCGGCAATATGCCAAGCGCTACGGTCATTGACAAGAGCTACCCGTCAGAGTCGGACTTTTCAAGCCTCTCCAACGGTGCGGTAGCAGCCTCTGGCGCCGTTTATATGTACGAGCGTCCGGTGCCCACCCAGGATGCCACCATCCTGGTGGTAAAAGGCACTTATACAGACCCTGACACCCACGAAGCAAATACCGGATACTATAAGATAGACCTCATGGATGGCGGCGAATACCTCCCCATCCTCCGTAACTTCCGTTACCAGATCAACATCCAGAAGGTGCACCGTAAGGGTAAGACCACCGTCGCGGGCGCCATCAACGGTGCCGGTTCGGCCGATATTTCCGCCGACATCGCCACCGCTTCCCAGGTGAACATCTCCGACGGCAAATCGGCCATCTCCGTGTCGTACACGGAAAAGACCTGGGCAATTAAAGGCACCTATACCCTTGGCGTCACGTTCACATCGGACGTAACCACCGGTACGGTGGACAATACCCTTGTATCCTTTGATCTTCGTGACCCTGATGCCAACGGCGCCGTAATTGCCAGCGTGTCCGATATCAGCTACAACGCCTCAACCGGCACGCTCAGCTACACTACCACAGACGTAGACCCCACCAGGGTCAAGTCTCAGGTAATCCGTGTCATCGGCACCTCCGAAACGTCCCGTCTGTACCGTGACATTACCATCCGTCTGCTTCCCCAGCAGCAGATGACCGTTACCTGCATCCCGGAGATCGAGCAGGCCGAAGGAACGCCGCAAACCGTTACCGTGTCCATCCCCAAGGACCTGCCTCAGTCAATTTTCCCGCTGCAGTTCAGGGTTGAGGTTGCGGAAAAGTCTCTGACGCCAAATGCAAGCGATCTCCCGGTGGAACCCGGCAAGACCATAGTAGACGGCAAAACCGGCAACTCCTACCAGTTTATCAAGACAGTCTCCTACCAGCAGTACACCGCAGGGTATTCCGGCGACCATTCCGTCTTTACCTGCGAATTCAAGAGCATTATCCCGGAAAGCGACAGTGAGATTTACGTCTCCAACCAGTACTTCGCTACCGGAAGCACCTCGTTCATTACCTTCGAGAAGCGCTTCTTCTCTTCCACCAGCTTCAGTACGTCGGCGGCCACCAACGAGGACGACCCAGTGGACTTCTTCTTCACCATGGACGCCGAACACGAAGAAATCTCCGAGAAACTCATCCCGGAAGTCGTGGACGTCTATCTGACCGGCCTGGTACCGGACTATGAGCATTACCCCACCGAGCTCCAGCAGGTAAGCGGCAATCATTACGTTTACTCCGTACCCACACCCGGCTACACTTCCCAGGTGCTGCACCTGCTCTCAACCGGAGACACCGAGAATCCGTACTCAGTACAGCTGAAGGCACAGTACTACGAGGACCACGAGCTTGTGAACGTCCAGAACGAGTTTACCGGCCTTACCTTCGGCACGGTGTTCTATGGCCGAGGCTGGCCCACCACCTTCCGCTTCACCATCCCGAATGACTTCGAGATGCCGGCCGTGGGCTACATCGACATCGAACTCGGCCTGACCAACCTCGTGCCCGATGACGCCAATATCATCACGGCCGAAGGGAAATACTATTACCGCGCCTACTCCACCGGCACCAAGACGCTTAATCTCAAGACCGCAGACTCCCAGACAGCCGCCGTGGGCGTACAACTCAAGCATCGCTCCTTTGCCACTGCCGTAGGTACGCAGAGCAGCCGGCAGTACCTGAATATTGCAGCAGGACGTATTACCAACAGCGTACCCGCAAATGCATACCGCCCGTTCCGCAACAACCGGAATACCGTCTATGTATATACCAACAAGAACGGTTCCGGACAGGTGGCCAGTTACACCACCAATACCAGCAACAACAACACATCCGTCACCAACTATAGCGCTGCCAACTTTGCCTCCAACCCCGTGGATGCCGACACCAAACTGTATCTGAGCATGCGCTCCGAGTACAACGGCACCACTTACAGGGCCTCCACAACGGCACAATCGCTCTATAACAACGGAAACGCCACCACCGTCAACTTCAGCACAAACCCGTTTGGTACCAAGGAGGTGACCATCAATACCACCAGCGCCAACTACAGCACAACAAACCTCTCATATACGTATGACGATGTAACGGTGGCATTCTCCAACCTGTCCAGCGTGTCAGGTGATTATGTCACGGTTGCAGGCGGTTCAACCGTAACGGTATCGGTCCCGTCCGGTTACCATATTTCCGGAATGGACTTTACATATTACTCCGGCTGGACAACGACGTATGATCCGGCGTCCGTTTCCGCAACTTCCGGAACATACAATAACGGTACGTGGACTGCGGCGAATTCAACCACCACAAATGTAAGATTTACCATGACAAGAGGAACCGGTTGGAACGCACACGACATCCGCATTGAATCTATTGTTGTGACAGTGGTGGAAGACTAAACTGCCCGATACTTCTATATTCCCCGCCGCGCTCATTGGACTGAGCGCGGCGGAGTTTTTGACCGGGAGAGTTTTTTCCTGCCGCCAATCCAATTCTATGTTGGCGGCAAGCATAATGCCCGAAAACGATGAATTCGCTGCCGCCAATCCAAATTATCGGCCTTATGGGACATCAAACTGGATTCGCGGCACAGGACTGGTCCTACAGTATACACGCCCAGCCAAACTTTCGCACGATCTCCTTCAAAAGGTTCCGGTCCCGCACGGGGATGGTCACAGAAATAGTCTCCCGCTGGTTTTCGCGCTCTGCCAGAAAAGCAGTATCCAGATTATACTGAGTCTGAAGGTTCATCCACATATCGGCAGGAATACCCAAAGCCTTCTCAAGAGCAACGGCCATATTCAGCGACACCGCACGCTTGCCGGTAATGGTCTCGCTGATTACAGATGCTTTGATCCCCGTCATCTCCGCCAGCCGCTTCTGGGTCAGTCCCCTGGCTCTAAGTTCATCCCTTATCAGTTCACCGGGATGGGTTGCAATGAATGGCTTTTGTTCTGTATTACTCATAGTGCTTGGAGATTTCTATGCAAATATAATGGTTATTCGAAAAAATTCATAGTTTTGCGAATAATTCGCATTTTACTTTGGAGACCTTTCTCCCTCTTGGCAAAAGTTAGTCTCCTTTGCAATATTATGCGAGTGGAGGCTAAATTATTGATATCCAGAGAGTTGTAAGGTTCTTTGGGAAAAGAAATAATCCCAAACAAACCCGTAAGTCGCTGATTATTAGTGACATAAGCTCCACCGCATCGGCATTACAATATGTGCATAAGTGCGCCAGATAGCGGTACTTAGCAAAATTTTTCTTATATTTGGAAATTATGAGAAGAACCTTACTTGCAATAGTCCTTTCTGTCCTTGGCGGGGCCCTTACGGCCGCGGCACAGAACAATCCGTATCAGATTGATGACAAGTGCTACGAATACTTCAAGCGCGCAGAAATGCTTATCGGCCAGGAGGGCTTCAAGGAAGCCAATGACTCCCTTCTTCTTGCCGCAAAGGCTGCCGGTGACAAGAAGGCGGAAACCCTGTATTATGTAGATCGTCTGAGGAACGCCATAAGGGCTGTTCCTAACCATACGCCCACTACGGATGCCCAGGACCTGGAAATCCTGAATATGCAGGAGGAACTCAAGGCCATCGCCGACAAAAACGGATACCCCCAGTATTTCTACTACTCCTATGAGATAGTCCAGAACTATTTCTACAACCACGACAAAATTATCCGCACAATGGAGATCCTCCAGGACCTCCAGAGGGAAGCCCAGCAAAGGAACGACTCCTACGGAATGTGGATGAGCCAGCGCTATATGGTGGCCCTCTACGTTTCCCAGGGAGACTACATAAACGCAAAACCATATATAATCAAGGCCATCCAGATCTACGAAGAATCCAAGGATCCGGTTGTTAAGCGCCAGACATTATCACGCCTGTACTGTGACCTGTCAGACACCTATGTTATTGGCGCAGACTCCGTGAAAATAAATGTGGACAAGGCAGTCAAGACCGCTGTCACACATCTGGACAGCCTACGCTGCGCATACCACCTTGCAAAGATAGCAGCCTACGAAAGACACAGCGACGAATTCCACTACCACAGGGACTACTGCCTCCGTGACCCTCAGATCTCTACCATCAGTAACACGGCTCCCCTGGTGCTCCGCACCCTTGACGCCATAATTGACGGCAAGTTTGACTCAAACACCATCAGTAAACTTGCCGTAGCCAACACCAGGGAAATCAAGTACATAGCAAACGTAGCGGAACAATACGACTACAAAGAGCAGGGCTTTGAGATTGAAAGGCTCCTGGTGAAGAAATTCGAAAGACAGATTGCCGCCACAAACCGCTCCAAGATTGCAGAGATGGACGCCCGTCTTGGAAACACTACCCTTCAGGGAGAACTTGCCCACAAGAAAGAGGAAGTCCAGAACATCACCCGCCTGGTACTTATACTTTTCATTGCAATCCTGGTGGCCATTATGACGTTCCTCATTGTCCATATAAGTTCCCTCCACCGCCATAACAAGGAACTCCTGGAAGCTAACCGCAGGGTGAAACTGGCCGACGAAGCCAAGACCCGCTTCATCCAGAATATGAGCCACGAGGTCCGTACGCCGCTGAATGCAATAGTGGGATTCTCGCAACTTCTCTCTCTCCCGGACGGATCCCTGAGCCCGGAAGAGAAGGACGAGTTCTCCTCCCACATCATCAACAACACCAAGATGCTCACGATGCTCCTGGACGACATCCTCAATGCATCGGCAATGGACAGCGGCAAATACAGTTTCACATTTGAAACCGCAGACCGCGATTACATTGCCCAGCAGGCAATCTCCAGTTCGGAGCACCGCCTGCAGCCCGGAGTGTCCCTCACATACGTCCCCGAGGAGAAAGAGCCACTTGAGTTTACAACGGATCCCCGCCGCGTGCAGCAGATCCTCATAAACCTCATCACAAACGCCTGCAAACACACCGCAGAGGGCTCAATTGTGGTTACAAGCTCACTTACGGAGACTCCGGGATTCCTGACCTACTCCGTAATTGATACCGGTACGGGAGTTCCCCCTGAAGATGCCGAAAAGATATTCGAGCGCTTCACAAAACTCAACGAATATGTCCAGGGAACGGGACTTGGCCTCAGTATCTGCCGTGACATAGCCGGCCGTATGGGCGGCAAGGTATTCCTTGACACCACACACACCGGAAAGGGCGCACGCTTTGTATTCACGGTTCCCCTGGAGCCCGTAAAAAAAGATGCATAAATAAACCACAGACAAATAAGACTAATAAAGACTTTTCCATATGACACCACTTTACGCACAGGACCACGACTATTCCTCATTTAACGTGCTGGCCGTAGACGACATCCCCCTGAACCTCCTTCTGGTCCAGAAGATGCTTTCACGCTTCAATTTCAAGCTCAGGACTGCGGCCAACGGACAACTGGCCCTGGATGCAGTTACGCAGCAGAAGCCGGACCTTATCCTGCTGGATCTTATGATGCCCGGCATTGACGGTTTTGAAGTGATAAAGCGCCTCAGGGAGGATCCTGAAACCGCCGATATCCAGATTGTGATCCTGAGCGCCCTCAACTCCAACGAGGACGTGATCAAGGGTTTCAACGTGGGTGCCAACGACTTCATAATGAAGCCCATCATTATGGAAAAACTGCTCTCCTGCGTGGTGAACCAACTTGCCATAGCAAAGGCAAAGTCCGGAAAGTAAGCATCTTCGCATTTTTCACGTTTTGAGGAAATTCCTTCTATCGGCATTGGCGGCGCTTTTGTGCGCTGCCGCCCCGGGGCAGATTGTGAACCGCCTCCGGGTGGACCAGAAAACGTTCATCCGCTATGCCTACGGCCGTATGCAGGAGTTTAACGAGGACAATCTTCCTCTTGCCGATTCCCTGTACCGGGAAGGTGAACTCCAGGGGAATTTCCGCCTCAAATGCCTTGGTCTTTCCCTTGAAATGCCCGTTCGCTATGCCCTTGGCGAATATGGGAGGATGGACAGCACCGTGGTAGAGATAAAGGCTCTCCTTGCCGACAGAAAGGACCTCAGGGAATTTTACTTCTCCACCCTCCACGAGTACTGCGAATTCCTTGTCCACACGGGACGCGTCTCCGACGCCATGCTTGAGGCGAGGGCTATGGAAAGGCTGGCTTCCCAGGAAAAAAAGCCGCTTGGAAGGATGTACTCCTACAGGATTATCGGCCTTATCCAAAGTTACAGGGAAAACCATTACCTGGCCATCCAGAACCTTGAGAAAGCCGTGCGTTTCTGCCGTGAGGCCCGCGCGGAGCAGGACCTCCCCAACCTCTGCATACTGATTGCCCAGGAAAACATCAAGATGCGCAATTTCGCAGAGGCCGACAACTACTGCCTCCGTGCCGAGGAATACGAGAGTTTCTTCCCCGCCATCCGCATCAAGGCGCTTATGACAAGGGCGTACCTAAGCAATGCCGCCGGCAACGACAATGCCTTCTGGAAGTACTACGACGCCCTCCTCAAAGAGCCCCTCTACGCCGTCCAGACAGACCAGGACACCCGCACCGGACTTGACATAACCTACCTCCGCTCAAAGGGCCTTCTTGAAGAGGCGCTCCAAAAGGCCGATTCCCTGGGGACTCTCCGCGGCCGCCTTGAGCAGAAGCACGGGATCTATGCCGATATGGGGGCATTTGGCAATGCCTACGGGAATTTATCGGCCCTTATGGAACAGAAGGATTCCGTGTACATCACGGTCCAGAACGAGGACCTTGCCATCCTGGACGCGGAAATGAATAACGCGCAGCTGCGGGAAGAAGCCCAGAGGCTCAAGTCCCAGAATGAGATCACCATCCTCCTCGGTTTCCTTGCCATGTTTGTGATTGCCTTTGCAACCGTAATCTACCAGCAGTGGAAACTCAGGGACAATCTGGAGCAGATGCGCCGAATGTCGCAGGAGGCGGTCCAGGCACGCCGCGCCTTCAAGAAGGCTATGGACGCAAAGGAGTCTGAGAACTCATACAAGATAAAACTACTTCAAAACCGCACTACAAATATCCTCACGGACTATGAAGATATCCTCAATAGTTAAGAATCACTCTAACGAGATCCTGGCCGTAGTGATCTTCCTTGTTGGCGCCGTCCTGGGCCTTCTGGGGCTCATCCAGGTTGTACCCCTTTTAATTGGCGTATTCGGCCTTATCATACTCTCCAGCGGACTCATCTACTTCTGCATCAAGTTCACCTCTGAAAAGGCTTATAAGGAGTACTACAAGGAGAGTTACGAGATTGAGCACGAATCCATTGAGGAAGTCACCCTCACCTCAATGCGATACCACCGCTATCAGGAGGCCGTGCTGGCCCGCTATGAGAGCGCCTGCCGTGACCTTGGCCTTGTGGACGAGCAGAAAGACTGGCTCCTTGACCTCCTCATGGCCGCCAAGAACAAGGTGGACGAGCAGTTGGAAGAGGAAGGCGGCGGGCACATTTAGCCCTGCAAAGTTTGCATTTTAAAAAATTCTTACTATCTTTGCAGTCCCAAAATGAGGGCGGTTAGCTCAGCTGGTTCAGAGCACCTGCCTTACAAGCAGGGGGTCACTGGTTCGAATCCAGTACCGCCCACTAGAAAAAAAGACAGCCGAATGGCTGTCTTTTTTTATTTATTCTTGGGCTTAGGACCTATGAAGTGGGTATATCCAATCTGGATTCCGATGAGGTCCAGGACGTTTGTGGCGCGGGAAACCCTGAGGTAGGACATCTTGCCGCCGCCGGGAACCACAACCTCTTCCGTAATGAAAGTTCCGTCAGGATTCTTCATCCTATTACCTTCCTCGTCCTTCTTGATGGCTTCATACCTTCTTTCGCTGCTTTGCCAGGCGCCGTTCCAGGTGAGGCCGATGATGGGAACGCTGATGGTGAGGGCGCTGTTGTCCCTCAGCTTAACTGCAAGGCCGCCGGCAAAATCTATACCCGCCTGGGCGGTTTGTGAAGTACGGGTCTTACCGAACTGTTTTTCGGTGCGGGGGCAGGAGAAGGTGTTGCCGTACTTTGCGAAAAGACGGGCTTCTCCAAAGACGCCGAAGGTCTTTGATCCGAAGAAGGAAATATACTTTCTGGCCGAGAACGCAAGGCCCCAGTTATGGTGCACCATATGACGGGAAGATATGGCCACGTTCGCAATGGAGGAGTCATCAAGCCATGCGTAAAGCGAAGGAAGCACTTCCCTGAAATCCAGGTTTATGTTTGTATCGGCCACATATCCTGAGTAGAGGAGATTTGCGCCGATAGAAATGTCATCGGCCACAAACCAGGAAATTCTGGGAACCACATTCCAGGCGTGGACAACTCCGTCGCCCATATTGAGGAGTGAAAGCAGGGAGAAACCGTCTCCGTCTGCGTATCCGGCAGCGTTGAAACTGTAGTAGTTTCCGCTGAATCCGAGGGCGTGGTTGCCCTTTTCAACAAATACGGTGTGTCCTTTGTCAGGATCCGTGAAACGGTTCAGGATGCCGGCAATGGGGGTCTGGGCAAAAGCCTGGAATGAAAGCAGAATAAGCGCTGCAATGATAGTTTTCTTCATTGTCTATATATGATTATTTATTCGTCTTTTATAAGGTGTACGTCGCACTGCGGGAACGGGATTGTGATACCGGCATCGTTGAGGGCCTTGTAGATGATCTCCTTCTCCCTGTCTATGAAAAGGCCCCTTTCCGGAACCAGCACAAACTGCTTCACGGCAATCTCCACGGCGCTGTCGCCAAAGTCCCCGAAGCGGATGTTTATGCCAAACTTGGGTTCAACAATAGCCCTTCCGTACTTGTCCTTTGTCTTGAGCACCTCCAGGGCCTCCGTAAGTACGGTCCTCACCTTTTCTATGTCCACGCCGTAGGCAACCCCCACGGTGACCTTCGTGAACTCGTACTCGTTGTTCCTTGTAAGGTTCTGGAAACTCTTTCCAAAGAGGTTGGCGTTAAGGAAGGCAACCAGGGTACCGGAGATAGTCTCTATCTGTGTGGTCTGGTAGTTTATGTCTGTAACCTTACCGCGGATACCGTCGCACTCTATCCAGTCCCCCACCCTCAGGCGGCCGCTCATAAGTTGCATACCGTAGATGAAGTTATTCAGGATATCCTTCATGGCAAGGCCGATACCGGCGCTGAGACCTCCCGCCACAAGGCCGAGTGAGCCCGTAGGAATCTTCAGGAGGAGCACTATCACGGTAATGTAGGTGAACCACACTATTACGCTTATGACGCTCTTTCCAAGGGAAAGGTTCACGTCATTTGACTGAACCGTCTTCTGGCCGGTCTTGGCAAGATAAGTGACAAACTTAAGGTACTGCCACAGGGTCTGGACCACCTTATTGAGGTACTGGAACACAAAGAACAGGGCTACCAGGAGCACTATGTTGCTTACCGACAGGCGGAACGACACAGCGCCGGTGGTGGGATCCAGGATCTGGAAGAACGGAGTGTTGTAGAAGGTCTGGAAGAGGTCCGTGAAGTCAAAGATATCCAGCGAGTAGCGTATGCACAGGGGGATAGACACCAGGATGAGGACGGGGATGAACACGTCCCTCAGGAGGTCATAGAACCACGTGGCGCCAAACATCAGGGACTTCTTGGCCGCGCCTGTCACATAACTTATGTTGTCCTGGAAGGAAGCGATGCGCTTTGTGAGGCGCTTTTCCTTGTATATACCCATAAGGTGGCTTACGGCAAGGAGCGCAAGCACTGCGGCAAGTTGGAAGTACCACCAGGTCACTATCATAAGGGCTATGAAGATATAGCCGAAGATGGCCGCCAGTGCAGCCGCTCCCATCACAAGAAGCGACATAAGGCCCATTCCGCGGTTTTCCTTGTCCACCTTCCCAAGGTTGAATCCGCAGGCAAGCGCCTGCCAGATGAAGCCTACCGTCATCACTATGGGGAAGAGGAGGTTCATCAGGATGTTGGGCATAAAGGTTATGCGGCAGAAGATCACCACAAGGGTAAGGACAACCGTGGGAAGCAGCAGCCTTATGGTCTTACGGACCTTTATCTTCTTGAAGCGCACCGCAAGGGCGGCGGCAATGGCAAGAAGGAGCCAGAAGAAGGTCCAGAGCGGGGCTGTCATATGAAGGCCCGTCTCACGCCTTGTAAGGGCGTTCTGGGCCATTTTCTTAAAGAACTGAGGGCGGGCAAGTATCTCCCACACCGCAAACTGGCCGTCACGGAATATCTCTTTCTGGAGAAGCACGTAGCGGGCCTTTGCGTAGTCGTAGGATTCCTTGAGGCGGAGATACGCCTCCTGGTAATGGGTGCTGTCGGCAACCATCTGGGACTTGCTCTCAACGTACATCCTCAGGATCTCCGAGGCATAGTACATGGAGGTATCCCTATCCGTCTGTCCCTGCTCACTCAGGAAGAAAGGCGTAATCTCCCTTACGGAAAGAATGCTGTCCACCGCGGCCTCAATGTCTTCTTCAAGGGTTGTTTCAGCAGCCTTTATATGATGCTCCAGGGAGTCGTTGTGGAAGCGGAGGCTGTCATCCGGGTATGCCACGGCGGAACTGTCAAGAGCCGGGGGAAGGCGGCGCATAGACTCAAGGAGACGGGCGTATCGGTCTATCTCCAGGTCCATATCGGCCACAATCCGGTCATAGGGGGTACGCTTCTTGTTGAAGTCCTCGTATTCGTCAGTCACCTGCTGAAGGGCGTAACTAAGGTCAAAGGTGTACTCCTTCTTCTGGAGGTACAGCATCACGGAAAGTTCGTTGCACTTCTTGATGAGGGCAAGCATCCTTCCGTGCTGATGCTGGAAGTTGGAACTCATCCTCTCCTGCATCTTCTGGCGGCGCACGAAGTCTCGCTTGAGTTCCACCCTTGCATCGGCCATAGCCTTGTCAAGGGTCTGGATGTCGTCGGCGATGGCAAGAAGGGGCAGCGCCAGGACGGCAGCGGCAAATAGGATGGTGGTGAGTTTCTTTTTCATATCAGTCGTCGCTTTCTCCCATTACTATAATAAGGTGGTCCCCTTCCATGAGCTCCATGCTGCCATGGGGCACCAGGAACTTCCCTTCACGCTTTACCATCATTACGCGGATGCCGTGGGG